>NZ_CP145903.1:0-315376 GCF_049569215.1 Salinimicrobium sp. TIG7-5_MAKvit
ATGTCAGAAACTGCGCAATCAGTTTGGAATAACTGCCTTACTTTCATTAAAGATAATATTACACCACAGGCGTATAAAACTTGGTTTGAACCTATCAAGGCAGTGAAACTTTCAGACAGCGCCTTAAGCATTCAGGTACCGTCAAAATTTTTCTACGAGTGGCTTGAGGAGCACTATGTTAAACTTCTTAAAGTTTCGTTAAACAGGGTGCTTGGGGATCAGGCAAAACTGGTGTATGTCATAAGAATGGAAAATACTTACGGAAACAAACAACCTTTTACAGAAAAGATACCAAGTACCAACCGTTCTAATGTTGCTTCGCAGGAAGTTGATGTTCCTATTAAGAACAAAAATCCTGAATTAAAAAACCCGTTCATCATTCCCGGAATTAGGAATGTAAAGATCGAGTCCCAACTGAACCCAAGTTATAACTTCGACAACTTTTTAGAAGGGGATTCGAACAGGCTGGCAAGATCTGCCGGGTTGGCTGTAGCCAATAAACCTGGGGAAACTTCTTTTAATCCTTTGCTTATTTTTGGCGGCGTTGGTTTGGGAAAGACACACCTAGCACATTCTATAGGGATTGAAATTAAAGACAAATATCCCGAGAAGACAGTACTTTATATTTCTGCGGAAAAATTTACGCAGCAGTATATAGAATCTGTAAAGAAGAATAACCGTAATGATTTTATACATTTCTATCAGATCATTGACGTATTAATAGTAGATGATATCCAGTTGCTTTCGGGGAAAGCTGGAACGCAGGATGTATTCTTCCATATTTTTAACCACCTTCATCAAAACCGAAAGCAGGTTATTCTTACCAGTGACAAGGCCCCGGTAGACATGCAGGATATTGAACAACGACTACTTTCCCGTTTTAAGTGGGGGCTTTCAGCAGAATTACAACATCCTGATACTGAAACAAGAGTACAAATCATTAAAAGCAAACTCTATCGTGACGGTGTAGAAATGCCCGAAGAGATTGTGGAATTCCTTGCCAACAATATCAAGACCAACATTCGTGAACTGGAGGGAGCAATAATCTCTTTGATAGCCCATTCCTCTTTCAATAAGAAAGATATCACGCTTGAGCTGGCAAAGAAGATCGTTGATAATTACGTTAAGAACACCAAGCGCGAAGTTTCTATAGATTATATTCAGAAGGTGGTGAGCGAATACTTCCAGATGGATGTGGAAACCCTTCAATCTAAAACGCGTAAAAGACACATTGTGCAGGCGCGCCAACTGGCGATGTTCTTTGCAAAAAAGTTCACTAAAGCTTCTTTGGCAAGTATAGGTTCTCAAATTGGAAAAAGAGATCATGCCACTGTTTTGCATGCCTGCAAAACCGTTGACAATTTAGCTTCAACCGATAAACAATTTCAGAAATTTGTTGAGGATATCAACAAAAAACTAACCCTGTAATATGAAAACCCGGATCCTGATGGTGTGCCTTGGCAACATTTGCAGGTCACCCCTGGCCGAAGGCATTCTACAATCTAAAGTTGATGCTGAAAAAGTTTTTGTCGATTCGGCAGGAACAAGCAACTATCATGTAGATGACTGCCCCGACCCAAGATCGGTAGATATTGCCAGGGAAAATAATCTCGACATTAGAGCACAACGGGGTCGGCAATTTTCACCAGAAGATTTTGATAATTTTGACAGGATCTACGTGATGGATATGTCAAATTATCACGACGTAATTTCCCTTGCCCGAAATGAACAGGATAAAGACAAGGTTTCACTCATTCTTAATGAGGTCTTTCCCGGAGAGAATGTGGAAGTTCCCGATCCTTATCACGGTGGTGCCAACGGATTCAAAATAGTTTACGATATGCTGGATGAAGCCTGCACGATCATAGCTGAAAAACACCAATAGATTGAGCTCTCCCTTCTCCTATTCCGGAAAATTATATTTGCTACCCACCACTCTGGGGGACAATGAACCTCTTGAAGTTTTACCGGCTACAGTACAACATCAGGTAGAACGTCTTGACATTTTTATTGCAGAAAATGAAAAGACCGCCCGCAGGGCAATAAAGAAATTAGTTCCCGGTAAATCTCAGCCTTCACTTCAGTTTTTCATATTAAACAAACATACCGATCCTGCGGAAGTTTCAGGATTTTTAGAAGCCTGTATAACAGGTAAAGATATAGGCTTATTGAGTGAAGCAGGTTGCCCCGGAGTTGCAGATCCCGGTGCCGAAGTGGTAAAAATTGCTCACAGGGAAGGCATACAGGTAGTCCCGATGGTGGGCCCCTCCTCTATTCTTCTGGCCATGATGGCTTCAGGAATGAATGGTCAAAACTTTGCTTTTAACGGATATCTTCCCATTGATAAGGCTGCCAGAAAGGGAGAAATTAAAAACCTGGAAAAGATCTCTCATGAGAAGAACCAGGCGCAGTCTTTTATTGAAACTCCTTACCGGAACAATAAAATGCTGGAAGATCTCACTCAGGTACTGCATCCCGGCACCCGTATTTGCATCGCCTGTGATCTTACTTTACCAACAGAATTTATAGTGACCAAAACTGCTGCCGACTGGCGTAAAACAAAAGTGGACCTTCATAAAAGGCCCACTATCTTTATATTACAGAAGGATTATTAACCTTCGCTTGCCGGTCTGGCACCACGAAAGAAGTATCAAAACCTTCAAATTTCTTAAAGTAATATTTTATAGAAGTTCCAAAACCATCGCTAAAACTGTTGGCTCCATTGCTTCTTAAAAACTTCTTAACATTACCAGGTCCCGCAAGGTGCGCTGCCGCCAGGATGCCAGATTCGGTTATCCTGATCCCGTTCACCACCTGATTCTGGAATTTTGCAATATCCTTACGTAAAATCCATTTGTTACGAGAAGAATTTGCGTAAAAAGCAGCTTCCTGAAGATCGGGAGAATTAAGGAAAAGGTTGGTGTCTTTAATTCCGATTAATTTTAGGGTACCTCTTCCAAACTGGTATTTTCCCATGTAGCCAAATTCGTTGATGACCTTGTAATCACCACCCGATTCTTTGAAGCCCATGGCTTCCTTAAAAGCTACGTAAGATTTCCCTAACTGTGGGTAAGACCTAAGCTTCGGATCGAATACTGTAACATCTGGTGTATGGGGAACGTCAAAATTCAGTTCCTCATTTACTGTCTTGAATTCTTCAAGAACAGCAGCATCGAAATCCTTGGTTTTGTTGGTGGAAAAGCTATAAAAAAATATAGATGCTCCTACAACCGGTAATACTGAAAATTTTGCAACTTTCTTCTTCATCCTTTTTGTTTTTGCTCAAGTAAATCATGAAGATTTCCTCGAAACGGCCGACAAATGTACTACATTTTTTAATAATCTAATTATCAACCTGTTAAACTTACTGAGAGTATTTTTTTCTCAGCTGACCGGTTAAAAGCATAGAACGTGCCAAAAAGGGTTTTATTGTGGGGAGATTTTCCTGAATATTGCTGCTTACCTGTTGATCTTCTGCTTATTGATCCATTGAACATAGGCTCGTTTATTGGCGTTGTGCTGCGACAGGGTCTTTGCGAACTTGTGGTAACCAAAATTTTCCACATCGGCCACGAAATAGAAGTAGCCGTGATCTTCATGGTTCAGCACCGCATCTATTGAAGAAATGTCAGGCATAGTTATAGGCCCGGGAGGCAGTTCTTTATATTTATAGGTATTATAAGGAGAGTCAAGAGTAAGATCGGCATAAAGGACCCTTTTTATAATGGTATCGAAATTCTGCAGCCTGACTTTTAAGGCGTAGATCACAGTTGGGTCGGCTTCAAGTTTCCAGCCTTTCTCAATTCGGTTCATGTAGACCCCGGCAACCTTTGGCCGTTCGTCTACTTTGGCTGTCTCTTTTTGCACGATAGAAGCAACCACCATCACCTGGTGCGGAGTGAGCCCAATCTCTTTGGCCCTTGCCAGTCTTTTTTCTGTCCAGAAGCGGTCGTACTCTTCTTTCATCCGCTCCCTAAATTCGACAGCCGAAGTATTCCAGAAGAACTGATACTTATTCGGAATGTACATGGCAATCGCGTTTCTTCCTTCAAAACCAGAATGTGTCAAAAATGCCGAATCCCTCATACTTTCCAGAAGCTGTGTACTATCGGCTTCTATTTGGGCTGCGACCCTTCCGGCAAGATTTTCAAGTCGTTCCTGGTTATTGAAGGTTACCCACACCGGCTCGTTTGTACTGCGAAGGGTATTTACAATCTCATTGTTGTTCATGCCTTTCTTCAGAATAAATCTTCCGGCCTTTACATTATTGATATAACCTTTTTTCTGTGAAACCAGGTCAAATTCTTCGGTGTCTTCAAGATAAGGCTTCAGCAGCTCTCTTACTTCAGCATAAGCTGCGCCTGTAGGCACGTATACCTGGGCTGTTTCTTCAGAAAAAGCAGTGTTAGGAGAAAAGATAACATCATAGACGTACCAGGAGAATGCTGCCAGACCCAGGATGCCAAAAAGGGCAATTATTAATAAGATTTTTTTGATATACATTAGTTGATCAATTGATAGGTAATTTCATCTTTATATTCTCCCTCTACCAAATTCCAGTCCTTTTTTCTGGCAGTGAGTAAAAATCCGGCTTTTTCAAAGAGCAGCCTACTCGAAGCATTATCGCAACCTACGTTAACATAGACCTGGTGCAGGCCAAGGTGTGTAAAGCAATACTTACAAACCAGTTCTAAAGCCTGGGTGCCATATCCTTTTTTTCGGTTTTTCCTGTTAATAATAAGGATACCAAGGGCAGCACGCCGGTTCCTGGGGTCAAAGTCAAAAATATCTATAAGCCCCACAGCTTCCGAAGCGTTATCACAAATGACCAGCCTCAACTGTTTAACATCGTAAATATCGCGATGAGAATTCTCGAGATATTGTTTAAGCACATAGCGGGAAAAAGGAACGCTGGTGGCGCTCACCTCCCAGAATTCTTCATTGTTCTCTACTTCAAAGAGCAAATCGAGATCTTCGGGCTCTAATGCTCTCAAAAAAACCAGTTCCCCCTGAAGAGTTAGCATGTTATTTCTCCTTTAAAGACCTGTTGTGCAGGCCCGGTTAGCCAAACATCACTGTAACTGCCACCCCTAGGCGTAAAACGAACGCTAAGTCCACCCCCCGGCGTTTTTAATTCTATTTTATTTGAAGATGTTCTTCCGGAGTGATAGGCGGCGATAGCGACAGCTGTAACCCCCGTACCGCAGGAAAGAGTTTCATCTTCCACTCCCCTCTCATACGTCCGCACTTTTAAAGTTGACTCATCCAGAGATGAAGAGAAATTTACATTGGTGCCTCCCTTAGCCTCATATTCTGGTGAATACCTTACGGCAGCTCCTTCTTGTTTGACATTAATCTGGTCTACTTCTTCTGAAAAAATGACATGATGCGGGGAGCCTGTATTAAGGAAAAGAGCATTTCCAATTTCAGAAACCCCTTCAACATCCATCATTTTAAGCCCTACCTTTTCATCTTCTATTACAGCTTCATGAAATCCATCTATTGCAGTAAATGCCGCCCTGTCTGAAACAATCCCTAAATATTTCGCAAACGCTACAAGACACCTGCCGCCGTTACCACACATACTACTTTCGTTGCCATCGGCGTTGAAATACACCATCTTAAAATCATCCTGCGAATTTTCTGAATTTTCAAGGAGAATGAGACCGTCTGCACCAATGCCAAATTTGCGATCACAAAGCCGTCTTATCAATTTGGTATCATTTTTGGATAAAACCGATGTACGGTTATCTACCATAATAAAATCGTTTCCCGTACCCTGGTATTTATAAAAATTCAGCTTCATCTGGATTATTTTTCAGGGGTCAAAGATACAATAATAGAAAAAACGGGCATGATTAACACACGGGCTTATTACGGAAAGATACCTGCTAAAACTGAATTTTTCTACAAATACTAAAACACATATTAAATATGAAAAGATTTGCCAGTTTTCTCATGATCTCTGTTTTAAGCGGCGTTCTAACTCTTGCCGGATACTTGCTTTTCATTGACAAAGACAACGTCTTAGTCGAAGCAAATACGGGCATCCCTGCCTATACCCCGGTAAAAATGAATTCACTTCCTACAGGTACTAATGCAGATTTTACTGAAGCAGCCAATGAATCGGTGAATGCTGTAGTTCACGTAAAAAACGTGGCAACAGTAAGAAGGTCACCCTTCTCTTCGAGCACTACACAAGCCTTACAGGGCACAGGAAGTGGGGTTATCATTTCTCCCGATGGTTATATTGTAACCAACAACCACGTGATACAGAATGCCACCCAGCTTCAGGTTACCCTTAACAATAACCAGAATTATATGGCCGAAGTGATAGGAACCGATCCAAAATCGGATATCGCTTTACTGAAGATAGATGCAGAAGACCTTCATTACCTTCCCTTCGGAAATTCTGACAATGCACAGATTGGAGAATGGGTGTTGGCAGTAGGAAACCCCTTTAACCTTACCTCTACCGTTACTGCAGGAATAATTTCAGCAAAATCAAGAGACCTGGGAATGGATTCTAACATTTCTTCTTTTATCCAGACTGATGCCGCAGTAAACCCAGGAAACAGTGGTGGTGCGCTGGTAAACATCAATGGAGAATTGATTGGTATCAATACCGCGATCACCTCTCAAACCGGGACTTATGTTGGGTATGCTTTTGCAGTACCTTCAAATAATGCCAGAAAAATAGTAGAAGACCTTATTGAATATGGGGATGTACAGCAGGGTATCTTGGGAATACGTGGCGTACAGGCTGCTAATCTTCCCGGAGAATATAATATTGAAATTTCTGAAGGAGTTTACGTAGACCAGGTGGAAGCAGGAAGCGGTGCAGCAAAAGCAGGAATTAAATCAGGTGATGTTATCACCAGGTTAGATAATGTAAAGATCAGTAAATTCTCAGATCTAATTGGTTATATAGGGGCAAAAAGGCCAGACGATGTGGTAACAGTACAGGTGATTCGCGATGGAGATCCAAAAGAATTTGATGTGACCCTTACAAAATATGAGGTTTACCAAATCAAAGCCATTGGCCTTGAAGTTACCAACGCCAGTACCGATGAACTGAAGCAGAGAAAAGTGACCAACGGGGTGAAGATCACAAGAGGACTCACTCCCCAAATGCAGAATGAACAGCTTTATGGCACAATAATTACTGCCATTGATAACATTGAAGTGCGGGATATTAAAGATGTTGAAAAGATCATGGCACAAAGATCTCCGGGGCAACCCATCTCTGTAACCTTTGTAACTCCCGATGGGGAAAAACAAAAATACGTTTGGAGATAACCTGCCAAAAATGGCAAAAATTGAATCCTTTTCGGAAATCTTTCTGAAGCTATTTCCAGATCTGGGGAGTCGATAATTAAATATATATAACAAAAATGAGGCTTATAATAGGCCTCATTTTTTTGTTCAAAACACTTTACGAAAACGTTTGAAATCTATATTTTTGCCGCAGTTTAAAAACAACACCAACAAAAAAATGAACTCTAACGAAGTTTACGAAAAAGAATTAGCCTTTCAGGCAGATCGGCGAAGGGCAGCAGTACAATTCATCAAGACAGTGAGTGATTTGTGGTATGACAAGTCTATTGAACTTGTGCTATTCAGAAATCAGTTGATAGATCGCAATGTGAGCGATATATTGGATCTTCACGAGTATGCCGGTGAATTTGTACAAAAGCCAATTTCTATTTTTGATTCGGTTGAGATCGCCGAAGTCATTCAAAGGCTAGATTTTCCACCTGCCAAGCTCGACATTGGAAAAATGACCTATGAATACCACCTGGAAGACCAGAAATATTCGAATGCTACTGCCTTTGTTTCGGCTAAACTAAAAGACGCAAAAAAGGGAGACGAACTTACTCCTAAAGATGTTGTACTTTATGGATTTGGACGTATAGGCAGGCTGGTTGCCCGGGAACTCATGACCCGCACTGGCAAGGGCAGCCAACTTAGGCTTAGAGCCATTGTCACCCGCGGAAAGATCGATGAGACGGTACTTGAAAAAAGGGCCAGTCTTCTCAAAAATGACTCAGTGCACGGAGATTTTTCCGGAACTGTATCCTACAATTCAGAAAAGAAGTGTCTCATTATTAATGGCACCACCGTACATATGATCTCGGCCAATGAACCCGAAGAGATAGACTATACTGCTTATGGCATTAAAGATGCCCTGATAATTGATAATACCGGCGCATTTAGAGACCAGGAGGCACTCAGCAGGCATCTCACTTCTAAGGGAGCTTCAAAAGTATTGCTCACAGCGCCGGGTAAAGGAATTCCTAATATAGTTCACGGCGTAAACCATAAGGAGTACAATCCCGATGAAGTTTCGATCTTCTCAGCGGCCTCCTGTACCACCAATGCCATTACACCTGTTCTTAAAGCAATTCAGGATGATTTAGGTGTTGTAAAAGGACACCTTGAAACCATACATGCATATACTAACGACCAGAACCTGGTTGACAATATGCACAGAAAGTACAGAAGAGGAAGGGCAGCTGCATTAAATATGGTGATCACTGAAACCGGTGCAGGAAAAGCCGTTTCAAAAGCCTTACCTGTATTTGAAGGTAAACTTACCTCGAACGCCATACGTGTTCCGGTTCCCAATGGATCACTCGCTATACTCAACCTGGAGGTAGAAACTGAAACTTCACCGGAAGAAGTAAATGAGATCCTAAAAAAATATGCTTTAGAAGGAGAAATGGTTGAACAGATCAAATATTCTATAGAAAATGAACTGGTTTCTACAGATATAGTGGGATCTGCCCAGCCTTCAATATACGACAGCAACGCCACCATAGTTTCGGGCGATGGTAAGAATATCATATTATACGTTTGGTACGACAACGAATACGGGTATAGCCACCAGGTAATACGCCTTGCAAAATACATTGCCAAGGTTAGAAGGTTCACCTATTATTAATAGGGGTTTAATTAGTGATGGGGACCCGTTGCCAATGGCAACGGGTTTTTTACTGCCTTTTATTTCTGAAAAATTCCAAAATTTACCCTTTTTGAGAAGAATGAATTTAATAGAATTCTTCTGAAGTTGCCATTAGAAGCCTGAATAAGAACTGAAGAAAATTAACTAAAAATTTGTGGAAGGACAGCAGAGCCAGGCAGTTATTATTCTTTAATTTTGCCACTGCTTTTTTTTCGGCCTGCTTATATACAGAAAGTTAATGAAAAAAAATTAAACAATCATCAACAATATCATTTTTAGGTGTTCGTTGTGATAATGACCAAGAAATAATACCTGCTATGAAAAAAATTTTATTCACTTTTATTCTATTAACTGCTACAGTCGCAGTAGCCCAGACACCCGGCGAAGCCACTATTGCTGAAAAATTTCAGGAATTGATTACCAGTTCCAACAACTTTAAAGGTTATAAGGTTGTGGATACAGACCAGCTTACAACGCTACAGGAGCTAACTTCAAACAGAATTATTGAACTTAAGGAAGAAATAGCTTCTTCAAAAGAAGCTTTGAAATCCCGGGATGCTAAAATTGCCACTCTCGAGGCTGAACTGGAAAACCTCAAAGAGCAGCTTGCCACTTTAAGCGCTGAAAAAGATGAAATAGCCGTGCTGGGAATGTCCCTTAGTAAAGCTACCTATAATACTTTGATGTGGAGCATTGTTGGTGTGCTGGTACTAGCACTGGCTTTATTTGTAGTGAGATTCAAAAAGAGTCACATTCACACAGCCGAAGCCCGGAAAAATTTAGCCGAAGTAGAAAAAGAGTTCGATGCCTACCGTGCAAAATCTCTCGAAAAAGAGCAAAGACTGGGAAGACTGCTACAAGATGAAAAGAACAAACAGCTTAAAGTCGCAAAGTAGAAACAAATATTCTTGAGGTTTAACTAAATTTGCGGGCTGTGAATTCCTTTCAGCCCAAATTCCCATTCCATGCGATTTGATATTATTACCGTAGTTCCCGAAATTCTTACCAGCCCTTTTGAAGCTTCTATATTAAAAAGAGCAATTGAAAAAGGCCATGTAGAAATTCACCTGCACAACTTACGTGATTACGTAACCGATAATTACAAACAAATAGATGATTATCAATTTGGGGGGGGCGCCGGGATGGTGATGATGATAGAACCCATAGATAAGTGCATAACAGCTTTGAAAGCAGAAAGAGATTATGACGAAGTCATTTATATGACGCCCGATGGAGAAACGCTGAAGCAAGGTATAGCCAATGAACTCTCCCTAAAGGAAAATGTCATTATTCTTTGCGGTCACTATAAAGGAGTAGATCAACGCGTGCGGGAGCATTTTGTTACCCGGGAGATCTCTATTGGTGACTACGTACTTTCGGGCGGAGAATTAGGGGCCGCTGTGCTGTGCGATTCCATTATTCGCCTGCTACCGGGAGTTCTGGGCAATGAAACCTCTGCACTTACCGATTCCTTTCAGGACAATTTACTGGCGCCGCCAATTTATACCCGGCCAGCAGATTATAATGGCTGGAAAGTACCAGAAATTCTTACTTCAGGCAATACGCCAAAGATTGAAGAATGGCGCGAAGAACAGGCCTACGCCCGCACCTTGGCCCTGAGACCTGACTTATTGAATGACGACGAAAAATAAATGAGCCTTTAGTTTTTAGAATCACAAAATTTATTACTTTTGCACACGTTCTGAACCAACCTCTGGCGATACCCGTGAATGTTGCTTTAGACTTTATTTTTAAACCATTAGAATATGGAATCCTTAATTAAATTTGTACAAGACGAATTTGTAACAAAAAAAGATTTCCCTGATTTTTCAGCCGGAGATACCATTACTGTTTATTACGAAATTACTGAAGGTCAAAAAACCAGAACTCAGTTCTTCCGTGGAGTTGTGATCCAAAAGAGAGGATCTGGAGCTTCTCAAACTTTTACTATTCGTAAAATGAGTGGTACTGTTGGTGTTGAACGTATTTTCCCGCTCAACCTGCCTGCTCTTCAGAAAATCGAGATCAACAAGCGTGGTAAAGTTCGTAGAGCAAGAATCTACTACTTTAGAGAACTTACTGGTAAAAAAGCTCGAATTAAAGAAAGAAGAAGATAATCTTTCAATATATTACTTGAAAAAGCCTCATTTATTGAGGCTTTTTTGTTAAATAAATATTTCACTTATTTTTATAAGCAATTAAGGCTTAGATATTTGCAAATAAATATTTTCTTTCGTAAATTTAATACAGAGATTGAAGTCAAAGAATGTCGCCAGGAATTCTTCTTAAACTCATGTAGAGTAAAATCTTTACATAAGTTTTTGCCATTTTGAATAACAATATGCCAGACATAGTTGGTTTAATTTGGTAAAAACGTTTTGGATGATTTACACACACTCTTTTGGGAAATGTAAGTCATCTTGATGAAATAACAACTTGCTTGTGAAATATAGATTTCACTTGAGAAGGTAAAAGTTCAGCAAAGAATTGTTATTTCATTAGAGCCATTTCATTATGAAAATAGTGAAATGGCTTTTTTTTTGCACTTTTTATGCCTTTCCTCCATACTATCGGATCAAGAACAATAGTTGTGGATCAAGAACAATAGTTGTGGACTAGCTAAATAATGTAGTTAATCTGTACAGGAAAAATTCTACATTTTTCACTCCTCTAAATTGACTTCTAAAAGCTTTAATTTTTGCATTGAATGATTCTGCTGAAGCATTTGTGCTTCTATTTTTAAAGTAGTTTAAGATCGATCTGTAGTTGAGCCTTATTGTTGTTGCAACGGTGTTAAATGATTTAAATCCAGATTCTTCTACTTCTTTGTACCAATGGGCTAATCTTGTATATCCTGCTTCAATAGATTTTGTCTGGTTAAATACATTTCTAAGGCTATTGACAAGTGCATAGGCTTTATCAATGTCTGTATATTCATGGAACAAGATTTTAGCTCTTTTAGATTGACTTTCTGTCCATTTCGATGGAGCTTTGTATAGCAAATATCTACTCCTGGCCAATAACTGTTTCCTGGTATCTCCATTGGTAAAGGTCTCTGGAGTATAACTTTGGCCTTTTAATTTTTTCTTCTGTATCTGCTCGTTTTCATAATCAATTGCTTCCCATCGATGCTTGATCCGGAGGTTCTGAAGGGCTTCAATAGCCAGCTTCTGGACGTGGAATCGATCTGTGACTTGTATTGCTTTTGGAAAACATTTCTGCACGATAAGCTTCATGGAATGAGCCATATCTAAGCTTATCTCCTTCACTTTATTGCGTTGAGAAGAAGGGATCTTTAGTAATTGCTCAATGATAGCTTCAGCTTTAGTACCGGCAATAATAGCTACAAGTGCTCCTTTTTTACCTTTAGCCTTCTTATTGGTGATGATCGTGTAGAGCTCTCCTTTGGATAGAGCAGTCTCATCAATGGAGAGGTAAGGTCCCATATTCTCTGGAAAGATAAGCCACTTTCTGGCGTGCTTCTTTTGTTTCCACTGTCTGAAGTCGCTTAAATAATCCTTGTATTGCCGCTGCAATTTCTTTCCATTGACACTGTAGAAGCTACCAATAGTATGGCAGTCAGAAGCCTTAGTATCGACTAATCTCTTTTAAAAAAGCAGCGAACTCGTTGGTCATACGTGTTCCCTGTGCTACTAAGTTCCAGTCTCTTTGCACTACCTGTCCGGTATCTTTATCCAGCCATCGACGGCGTTTCAAATGAAGATAAACGGTGTTTCCCCGGAGCGGAAAGTCTTGAATAGTAATTTCTTTGTGGAAACCTTTAGATACTAAAATCTTGGAAGAATGTTCGTGAGGAGGGATATTGCGTTCTTCAAAATAAAGATGAAGTACTTCTTTTTCTTTTCTACTCTTTACTAAGTCAAAATTCTCCACCAAGAATTGTGGAAGTACAAGCTTAATCAGATCCAGGTAATTATTATCCACCTACAGTAATTTTTCTGCAAAGATCGAGATTTACTCCAATTCCTCCACAACATTTAGGAATGATCCATACTATCTTAACCTTTGCACCTGTGAAATAAGCTTGAAAAATGCTAAATTGCACACTCTTGATCTAAAATAAAATTTTCCAATATGTTAAAGACAACCAGAATTATTTATACCAAAACCGATGAGGCTCCAGCCCTCGCAACATATTCCCTACTCCCCATTGTAGAGGCCTTCACAAAACCGGCCAATGTTGAGCTCGAAACAAGAGACATCTCCCTGGCAGGAAGAATTCTTTCCCAGTTTCCTGAAAGACTCAAGGAAGACCAAAAAGTTTCTGATGATCTTGCCGAATTAGGTGAGCTTGCCAAACAACCTGAAGCTAATATCATCAAGTTACCAAACATTAGTGCTTCTATTCCGCAGTTAAAGACTGCTATAAAGGAATTACAGGAGAAAGGTTATGATCTACCTAATTATCCTGATGAACCAGCGACAGATGAGGAAAAAGAAATTCAGGCAAAATACGATAAGGTAAAAGGTAGTGCAGTTAATCCTGTGTTGCGTGAAGGAAATTCTGATCGTCGCGCCCCAAAGGCCGTGAAAAACTACGCCAAAAAGCATCCACACTCCATGGGAGATTGGGCAAAAGACTCTAAGAGCCATGTGGCTACCATGAGCAAAGATGATTTTAGACATAATGAGAAATCTGTCACTCTTGACGAAGCTACCACTGTAAATATTCAGCTTAAAACGGCATCTGGAGATACTACCATTCTCAAGAAAGACCTAAAGCTCAAAAAAGGGGAAATTATTGACGGAACTTTTATGAGCAAAAAAGCTCTTATTAAGTTCCTAGAAGAACAAGTAAAAGATGCCAAAAACAAAGGAGTATTGTTTTCATTACACATGAAGGCTACAATGATGAAGGTGTCAGACCCTATTATTTTTGGTCATGCCGTAAAGGTTTTCTTTAAAGACATTTTTGAAGAGTACGGTACTGAACTACAAGAAGCAGGAGCCGATCCTAACAGCGGTCTTGGTGATGTTTTAAGTGCCATTAATAATCTTCCTGAAGAAAAAAGGAACGAGATTAATTCTAAGATCGAGCAGGATATTTTAGATGGCCCAGACCTGGCCATGGTTAATTCCGACAAGGGAATCACTAACCTGCACGTGCCAAGTGACGTGATCATTGATGCATCTATGCCGGCAATGATAAGAACTTCAGGAAAAATGTGGAATGCCCAGGGTAATCCACAGGATACCAAAGCTGTAATCCCCGACAGTAGTTATGCAGGTCTTTACGAGACTACCATTCAGTTCTGTAAAGAACATGGAGCCTTTGACCCAACAACGATGGGAACGGTTCCAAACGTGGGGCTTATGGCTCAAAAAGCCGAAGAATACGGGTCTCACGACAAAACTTTTGAAATCAAAGAAGCCGGACAGGTACAAACTGTTACTGAAGCCGGAAAAGTTCTCATGGAACACGACGTTGAAAAAGGAGACATTTGGAGAGCCTGCCAAACTAAAGATGCACCGGTTCAGGATTGGGTAAAACTTGCAGTAAGCCGCGCCCGTGCTACCGGTTCGCCTGCAGTTTTCTGGTTGGATGAAGATCGTGCACACGACGCAGAGATCATTAAAAAAGTGGAACTCTATCTAAAAGATCAGGATACCGAAGGCCTCGAGATCAAAATAATGTCTGTTGAAGATGCTACCCGTTACACCCTTGAGCGTGTAAAGGCCGGAAAAGATACTATTTCGGTAACCGGAAATGTTCTTAGGGATTATCTAACAGATCTCTTCCCTATCCTTGAGTTGGGTACAAGTGCCAAAATGTTGTCTATCGTTCCTCTTATGAATGGCGGTGGTTTGTTTGAAACAGGCGCCGGAGGTTCAGCTCCAAAGCACGTGCAGCAATTTGTGGAAGAAGGCCACCTGCGCTGGGATTCTTTGGGAGAATTCCTTGCATTGGCAGTTTCCCTCGAGCATTTGGGTGAAAAATACAATAATAAGAGAGCTTTAGTTCTTGCCAACGCCCTTGATAAGGCTACGGAAGAATTTTTAGAAAAAGATAAATCCCCATCAAGAAAAGTCAATGAACTTGATAACAGGGGAAGCCACTTTTATTTGGCTCTCTACTGGGCCGAAGCTTTAGCTGAACAGGGCGAAGACCAGGAACTAAAAGCACATTTTAAAGAGGTGAGTACTAAGCTTCAGGAGAACGAAAAGCAAATTTTACAGGAATTGATTGATGCACAAGGCTCACCCGTAGATATTGGAGGATATTACAAACCCGAAGAAGAGAAAGTGACTTCAGTAATGCGACCAAGCAAAACCCTTAACAGAATTCTGCAGGGAGCGTAATTCTCTCATATAATTTTGAGGAGAGGCTGTCTTAAAAGCTGCTATAAATCATTCTGAATATACTTCGGAATCTATTAAATCTGAACTTCAGAAATAATAGAAACTATACGATTCCAGAGTGATAAAATTTTAGCTTTTAAGTCAGCCTCTTTTATTTTACAGAAGAAAATATTTAGATTAGGTGTCAAAAATGGCATTTTGGACACCTGATCTTATTTATTTGATATGAAGCACATCTGTCTTCTCCTGTGCTTTTCTTCGGAATTCAATTCATAACTCAATCCAAAACTGATGTTACTGTAAGTATAAACCAGGTTTCGGGAAACGAAAGGATCTAAGTACACGTTCAAATCATCAGTAAAAGCTGGAACTATTCCCCATTACTGCTGAAATGGGATTATCTTGTTATTCCTATAGAAAAAATAAATACTTTTGCAGCTACTTTAATATAAGGATCTATGACTATTACCCAGTTACATTACGTTTTAGCCGTTGCCGAGCATCAAAACTTCACGAAAGCTGCACAAAAAGTATTTGTAACCCAACCCACCCTCAGTATGCAGATTCAAAAGCTGGAGGATGAACTGGACGTGCTCATTTTTGACCGCAGTAAAAAACCAATTGAGCTTACTGCTACCGGGAGAAAAATTGTTCAGCAGGCGCGAAATATCGTCAATGAGAGTGATAGAATTAAAGATATTGTAGATCAGCAAAAAGGTTTTGTAGGCGGACTTTTCAGGTTGGGAGTGATTCCAACGGTTATGCCTACGCTCCTGCCCATGTTCCTAAATAATTTTATCAAGAAATACCCAAAGGTAAAGCTGAAGATCGAAGAGCTGCATACCGAAGCCATGATTGAAAAACTGGCAGATGGGCATCTTGATGCAGCCATTGCAGCGACCCCGCTGGGACTACCAAATATTAAAGAACAGGTACTTTTTTATGAACCTTTTGTAGGATATATACCTCCCGGCCACAGGCTCAACACTAAAGATAAACTTAAGGTTGAAGATCTTGACCTCGATGACATTTTATTACTTGAAGACGGCCATTGTTTTAAGGATGGGATCCTCAATCTATGCAAAGCGACACGGCATTCAAATGACGATCATTTTCAGCTGGAGAGTGGCAGCTTTGAAACCATGATCAAACTTGCAAATGAAGGCCTGGGAATGACGCTTCTGCCCTACCTTCATACCTTAGACTTAAAGGGTGAAGACCAAAAGAATATCAAAATGTTTGTTGAACCAACTCCCGCGAGAGAAGTTAGCCTTATATACAATAAGAGCGAATTGAAAATGCAGATTATAGAGGCACTTCGCAGTACAATAGCCGGCGTGGTAAAAGGGGCAATAACCTTTCAAAATGTGCAGATTATTAGCCCTGTGCACAAGAAGTAAACACTGATGGTGTACAAAAAGGAGGCAGCCTGAAAAAATAATTTCAGGCTGCCTCTTTTATTTTAAAGGTTTAAGTAAATAAGACATTGGTTTAATTCGGGATTTTGCCGAATAAGTGAAAAAATATAAAGCTTCAACTCTTCAATCTCATAAGGTAATAATCGTTGAAGTGCCTTTTTCACCTCTTTGCAGAACAGAGTTACATCAAAACTTACTTTGCTTAGTACCGTCTTGGTGTACTCAAACATCGCTCTTGCCATAATGATAAAATTAGTTAACCTTGGTTAGAATAAGTAATGGTTATCTATAAGCGAAATCGTTTTCGTTAATGGTATAAAAATACATCTTTTTTTAAAAACCGGAACAAGATGAAGCTAATTTAACACTCTTAAAAACGATTATCGCCACTTACCATATTTCCAAGGCCTCCAAGGATACTTCCCTCTCCTTTATCTTTACCTCCACCCTGTGGTGCCGCAGCTAAAATGCGTCCCGCAAGCCGGCTAAAAGGTAATGACTGCACAAAAACAGTTCCCGGTCCTGTAAGCGTAGCATAAAATAATCCTTCCCCTCCAAAAAGGCTATTTTTAATACCTCCTATAAATTCGATGTCATAATTCACATCTTTCGTAAAACCAATAATGCAACCGGTATCTACCTTTAGTTTTTCTCCCGGCTGCAGTACTTTTTTTGCTGTTGTACCACCAGAATGTACAAAGGCCATACCATCACCTTCAAGCTTCTGCATTATAAAACCTTCTCCCCCAAAGAATCCCCTGCCAAGTCTGCGACTAAATTCCACACCTATAGCCACGCCTTTGGCAGCACATAAAAATGCATCTTTCTGGCAAATGAACTTACCTCCAAATTCCGTCAGATCTAAAGGGATCACTTTCCCCGGATAGGGAGAAGCAAAACTGATCTTTTTCTTACCTGAAATCTCATTTGTAAATACAGTCATAAAGAGGCTCTCCCCGGTAAGCAATCTTTTTCCGGCTCCCAGGACTTTCCCTAAAAATCCTTCATTTTGTTTTGAACCGTCCCCAAAGATGGTGTCCATTTTGATGCCGTTATCCATCATCATAAAATTTCCTGCTTCGGCGATTACCGCTTCCTGCGGATCAAGTTCCAGCTCTACATACTGCATCTCCTCTCCAAATATCTCGTAATCTATTTCATGTGCATTCATCTTATAAAGGTTTAAGGTTTAAGGTTTAAGGTTTAAGGTTTAAGGTTTAAGGTTTAAGGTTTAAGGTTTAAGGTTTAAGGTTTAAGGTTTAAGGTTTAAGGTTTAAGGTTTAAGGTTTAAAAATTTATTCAAAAATTTTGATCGCACAACCCTGAGCACATAAAAATTTCATGAAATGCCCGGCATGAATTAAAATCTGTGCCATCTTAGCTACTGCCTACTATTCTACTGTACACTGCTTACTTTAATTTAATCGTCCATTCAAATTCAAAAACAGAAACCTCCTGCCCATCTTCATTTACCCCATGAGAACGCATCCAAAAGGTCTGCCCCTCCCCTGTCTTAATAGTTTCTTCAATAGCAGCCGATATAAGATGAGCGTCATTACAGATAAAACTAATTTTGCCGGTTGCTTTTTTGGTAAACCTGGATTTATTCTGTGCAACAAGCATTGAAATTGGCTTTTTTGATGCCTTAATTGAAGACATTACCAGCGCACCTGTACTTAATTCGGCAGCCATAGCCTGTACTGCAAAATATAAAGAGTTAAAAGGATTTTGATTGATCCAGCTGTGTTTTACAGTTGTAAGGCAGTGGTTTTCATCAATCTCCTTAACCCTTACGCCAGTTAGCCATGCGCTGGGCAGCTTAAACATTAAGAAGGTATTTAATTTTTGGGAGGAAACTTCCATACTTAGTAAGAGTTTTTCTAAAAGTATTCAATTTTAATAACATCCTCAAATGTTAAATTCTCAAGCCAAAATAAAAAATATAGTACTTTGTTTTGCATAATACCATCTTTAAGATATATATTTGTATTAGAAAATCAATCAAATGAACAATCAATCAACAAATCCCGACAAAACAGTGGCAGCTTTAATCCACTTATCCACCTTTAGTCAATTCTTCTTTCCGTTTGGAAATTTTATTTTTCCTTTGATCTTTTGGACGGCAAAAAAGAACGACCCGTTTGTAAATGAACATGGCAAACAAGCTCTAAATTTTCAGATAAGCCTGTTCCTGTATGCTTTTTTCCTGGTAATGGTAGGAGTAGCTGGTGCCATACTTATAGGGCTCAACATTAACTTCGAGGATTCATTTTATATAAATGATCATCATCAATGGATAGGAAATCCTCTTGAGGCAGGTCCTGTTACCATTTATATCATGACAATGGCCCTCCTGGTTCTTGCGCTCTTTGTACTGAATGTCTACGGAGTAGTTTCAGCTACCATTAAGGCTGGTGAAGGAAAATTTTACAAATACCCACTGGCCATTAATTTTTTAAATGCCGGTAAGCCTCAAGATCTATTTACAGCTTCAGGTAATTCTGAAGATCAAACCGCTTAAAAATATCCTCATCAAATATTTTCTAATTATCAATCAATCAAAAAATGAACAGTTCAATAACATTCAAAACTCAACACTATGAAGATTGAAAACACGAAGGCACAAATGCGCAAAGGTGTTTTGGAATACTGTATTTTATCTGTCTTAAGAGATAATGATGCATATGTAGCCGAAATTCTGGATACCTTAAAAGGCGCCAAACTCCTGGTGGTAGAAGGCACTATTTATCCTTTATTAACCCGCCTCAAAAATGCCGGCTTACTTTCTTATCGCTGGGAAGAATCTACCAGCGGCCCACCAAGAAAATATTACGGCCTCACAGAAACCGGAAAAATTTTTCTTAAAGAGCTCACCCATACATGGGAAGAACTGCAAACCGCAGTGACAATTGTAACCACCCAAAAACCTAAAAATCATGAATAAGACAGTCAATATAAATCTTGCCGGCATTTTCTTTCATATTGATGAAGATGCTTATGCCAGGCTACAACATTACCTTGAGGCTATAAAACGATCTCTCACCAACACCTCTGGCCAGGAGGAGATCATTCATGATATTGAAGCCCGGATAGCCGAACTTTTTGCTGAAAAGATCAAAAATGAAAGACAGGTAATTGGAATACGGGAAGTAGACGAAGTGATCTCTGTTATGGGACAACCCGAAGATTATGTCATTGATGACGAGATCTTTGAGGATGAACCAGTGTATACCAAAACAAGAGGTAAAAAACTATTTCGAGATACAGAGCACAGTTATGTAGGAGGAGTATCATCGGGGCTTGCTCATTATACAGGGATTGATGCTGTATGGATAAGAATCCTGTGGATTCTCCTTACCATTTTTTCTACCGGCGCTTTTATACTCATTTATATCGCTCTTTGGATCTTTGTGCCCGAAGCTAAAACCACTGCCGATAAACTTGCCATGCGTGGGGAACCGGTAACCATTAGCAACATTGAACGCAAAATTAGAGAGGGGTTCGATGATGTGTCGGGAAAGGTAAAAGACATCAACTACGAGAAATACGGTTATAAGGCCCGCGCCGGTGCAAACTCGGCTGCGACCGCAGTAGGTGATGTCGTAAAATTCATTCTTAACCTGTTCGTGAAACTTATTGGGATATTTCTCATCCTCATAGCCGGATCTACACTTATAGGATTGTTTATTGGGCTGTTTTCAATAGGCACCTTTGGGATCATTGAAGCTCCATGGACAGATTTTGTGGAAATCGCCGGCCCTGGCGCAGACAGCATCTGGGTTATTTCAATACTGGCCTTCTTTGCTGTGGGCATCCCGTTCTTTTTCCTGTTCATACTTGGATTAAAGATCCTGGTCAAAAACCTAAGATCTATTGGAAGAACTGCAAAGCTGGTGCTATTAGGACTTTGGATTATCTCTGTACTCGGTTTGATCTTCTTCGGAATTCAACAGGCTACCGAAAGAGCTTTTGATGGAGAAGTGAGAATTTCTGAAAATCTTCCTGTAAAAGCCAATGACACTTTATATGTCAACATGATGGGAGATCCGCAGTTTAATTCTACCCCGTATCAATCAGGTGATTTCAACATCTCCTATGACGATAGCAATAATAAAGTGATCTGGTCTCAGAATGTGCAGTTGATTGTGAAATCTACTTCCGATTCAACCGGGAGAATGGAGATCGTTAAAATTGCTGAAGGTAAAACCTATGATGAAGCCAGGCAGAGAGCCGAAGAGATAAATTACAGTACAAGTTTCTCTAACGGAAATCTTGACCTAAGCGGAATACTAACGACAGATCCTTCCAACAAGCACAGAGAACAAAAAGTACAGGTAACCTTGTTTCTACCAATAGGTACAGTGCTTTACGCCGCAGATAATACCTATTCCTTCCATAGGAATACAGATTATTACGGAGATATTCTTCACAACGGTTATGAAGAACAGTATCTTAAGATTACCCGTGAGGGCGCAGAATGTCTAGATTGCCCTGCCGAGGAGGAAGATCCCTGGAGTGATTCTGAAACTGACTGGGATACTGAAGAAAGCACGGAGGAATCTTTTGAAGAAGATTTCCCCAATGAAGAACAATCCACTATTGAAACCGATACAATAACGGGAGAATGAGTGTTCTTATAGAGATTTTAATTGCCATCTTTCTCAATTTCCTGGTTTCTACAGGAGATGAGGAAGTTAAACCCGAGCAACCGGAAAAAGCGGGAATAGAACAGGTTTCCAAAAATGCTACTTCCGAAGAATGTTAGAATCCTCCCTTAAATAAAACGAGGTCGTCTAAAAAGTAATTTTTAGGCGGCCTTTTTTCTTGGATAATTTTTCAAGAAAGGTTTTTCTTTTTTTTTTTGGTCTGTAGCTGTAAGCTTCCCTTAATGGATATTCCCGTGATGCTGACCCCCCGTTCAGGCCATACTGACCCCTCTAGAGATTTTGGTCAAAAAGATAAGTTAATGACAATATTACAGTTTTTTTCTAAGACTTTCCCCCTTAAGTTCTATTCGATGGGAAGTGTGTACCAGACGGTCTAAAATAGCATCGGCTATGGTAGCTTCTCCAATAATATCATACCAGCTTCCCACTGGTAATTGACTGGCAATAATGGTTGATGATTTTCCGTGCCTATCCTCAATGATTTCCATCAGATCCATTTGTTGTTTCTTGTCCAGATGAGCCAGACCAAAGTCATCCAGGATCAATAGGTTGGCCTTAGCCAGTTTATCAAAGAACTTCAGGAAGCTTCCATCAATACGGGCCATTTTGGTTTTCATCAGTAATTTCTGTGTATTGAAGTACAGTACCTTATTTCCCTGGCTACAGGCCTGGTGTCCTAAAGCCGAGGCAAGGAAGCTTTTGCCGCAGCCTGTGGCCCCGGTAATTAATACCGATTCCCCTTTTTCCAAGTATGTTCCGGTAGCCAGTTCGGTGATCTGGTCTTTATTGATTCCCCTGGCGGTTTCCAGGTTTAATTCCTCTATGGTAGCCTGGTAACGGAACTGGGCACTTTTCTTCAGGCGTTCAAAACGCCGGTGAGTACGTTCTTCGGCTTCAGCCTGTAACAATACTTCCAAGCCTTCCCCCAGGGATAGCTCGTGGTGTTGACGGGTTTCTATCATAGCTTTCCAGCTTCGGTGCATTCCCCCAAGCCGGAGTTGTGATAATTGGTTTTCAATGGTGTTCATATGATATTCAATTTTAATAGTTACTTATTTATAAAAAGAAGCCCCGCGGATATTCCCATGAGTGGGCAGGGACTTTACCTGTGGTTCCTCCTGATAGTCAGTCATCCGGTTCTCCAGGACCTGCTTTAAGAACCGGTAAGAGTACTGCCCATGGTCCAGGGCAATGCTGCAGGCTTTAATAAAAATATCGCGATTAGTTTTCCGGGACAAGTTCAGTATGCCATCACAGGTTTTGTAAAGCTGCTCGGGGTATTTGTCCTGTTTGAACAAAGCTTCCATGTACCGGTAAAGTTTTTCAGAGTGGTTATACCCACGCTGCAGGTAATATGTGGGGCTACGCTCTTTATAATACTGGTGGTGGGAACACAGGTGTTCCTTCCGGGTGGTATAACCTGCTTTTTTGTGGTTCCTGGGATGCGTGGCAATAAGGCCTGCTTTATGGTAGATCCTCACCAGCGACCGGGTGTAGATTACCTTGACCTTCATGCCAATGTAGGTATAGGGAACGCTGTAATAGTGTTTGTCCATTCCCAGGTAAATATGATTGTTCTTGGCCACTTTATGTTCCCTGTAATATTTGATCTCGAAGGCTGTTTCCGATAAAGGCTGCAGGGTATGTTTTTCATCAGCCAGGAACTTTTCTTCCCTACAGTAATCCTTCTGCTGCATCCGGGTCTGGTTATGCTCCCTGACCTTTTGGGCAATGGCTTTGTTCAAAGAAGGAAGGTCAAAGAAAGTGAGCTTGCGAAGCTTGGCATATACCCGGCTGTAGATCAGCTTCACCTGGTTCTCCACTAAACCTTTGTCCTGAGGTCTTCTGGGACGTGCCGGGGTAACAGAAGTGCCATAATGGTTGGCAAAATCTTCCAGGGCACGATTGAGTTCAGGCTCATAGGGATTGGCTTTTATTACTGCCGATTTTAGGTTATCCGGAACCAAGGTTTGGGGAACCCCGCCAAGATCTTTTAAACAACAGCCAAGTGCATAAATAAAATCTTCAAGTTTCTGACTGGGCACCGCCAGGGCAAAACAGTAATCGGAATACGGCAAGCAAGCTACAAACACCTGAACTTCGATCTCTTCCCCGGTATCTCTATTAATATAAGATAAAGTCTTTCCGGCGTAATCAATAAAAAGTTTATCCCCAGGCTTATGGTCCAATACCATGGAGGGTTTCCCGCTACGCAGGTATTGCTGGAGGTGCCAGCAGAACTGGCCGTAGCTATATGGATGAAGGTTTCCAGTTTTATACTCTTCCCAGAGCAACTGCCGGGTAACACCTACTTTTTTAAGTTCTTTGCTGTAGTATTCCAGCTGTGTCTTAAGATGCTCGTAGCGCTCATCTTTGTAAGCTGGGTTTCCGGGCCATATTTTCCCTTCCAGTACTGGGTCTTCCATGGCCAATAGAGCTTCAATTGAAAGATTGCCTGCACGTGCCTTTTTAATATATCCTTTTACAGTATTCTTGCTGATCGAGAGGGTCCTGGCAATGGTTTTTATGCCCTTGCCCTGTTTGTGCATACGAAGTATTTGCTTTACCTGACTCATTCGTTTTGGTTTTCCGGCCATTACTTATCTTTTGATGGTATCCATCAAATAAACCAAAACCAATACAAAAAGCTGGGGGGTCAATATGCTCCGGAATAAATTCACAGAGGGGTCAACATGCTCCTGAATAATTTTTCCAGCCAGCTTTTTTTATTTTCTAAAGGGGTCAGCATCCGCCGGAATGACAGATACCTAAAAGGTGATCTTCAGAGGGGTCAGCTTAGTCCTGAATATCCACCTTAAAACCGAACTGTTTAAAAGTATAATAACTCTTAATTTTAAACAGTATGAAAAAAAGTAAATTTTCCCCTCAGCAAATCTCTAAGATCCTCAAAGAATTCGATAACGGTAAAACAGCTGCCGAGATCAGTCGTGAATATGGTGTAAGCACCGCTGCTTTTTACAAATGGCGAGAACGTTTTAGCGGAATGAATGGCAAAGAGCTTAAGCGACTCAAAGAACTTGAGGAAGAGAATCGTCGACTCAAGCAAATGTATGCCACCCTTTCTTTGGATCATGAGATGGCTAAAGAGATCATCGAAAAAAAGCTCTAAAGCCTTGCCGTAAGCGAACCATAGCTAAAGAACTTGCTCATTACGGTATAAGCAGGGCGTGCCGTGTTTTAAAAATGAGCAAGAGTGTGTTTTATTATAAACCTCTCCCTAAAGATGATAAACCCATAGAAGAAGCCTTACAGCAAAAGGCAGAGAAGTATAGTGAGGAAGGTTTTTGGATGGCTTATGAGCGACTGCGTAAGGAAGGAAAGCCGTGGAACCATAAAAGAGTTTATCGTGTCTATAAAAACCTTGGCTTAAGCTTAAGGCGTAAAGTGAAGAAAAGATTACCAGCAAGAGTAAAAGAACCCTTAGAAGTACCTGAGACCCTTAATCATACCTGGAGTATGGATTTTGTGACAGATGTCCTGGATAATAAAAGAAGGTTTAGGGCCTTTACTATTATTGATGATTATAACCGGGAGGCACTTCACATAGAAGTAGATTTTTCCTTGCCCAGCAATAGAGTTATTTGGGTATTAAACCACCTAATTAATCGAAGAACAAAACCTCAGAAAATAAGAATGGACAATGGTCCTGAGTTTATTGCTAAAATAGCTTCAGAATGGAGTCAGATGCATGGAATCAACTTCAAATATATCCAACCAGGAAAACCTACACAGAATGCTTTTATTGAACGATTCAATGGAAGTTATAGAAGAGGAGTTTTAAATAAATACATTTTTGAAGATCTGGATCAGGTACGAGAACAAACACAGGTATGGATGGATGATTACAATAATCAAAGACCTCACGATGCATTAGGAAAAATGGCTCCAATAGAATATGCAGAATTTAATTCTCTAATAGCAACTACAGATAAAACCAAAAACAATAATTTTATATCATCAAGCAGTTCTAATTAGGGGGAGCTTACATAGCGAGGATTGAAAAAAAATGTTTAGAAAAACCTTCTCTAGGCACTATATTAAAAACTGTGTAAGTTTTAAATAAAGGGGTTTGTTAGCCCCGTTATTTTTTTAACCTTGCCTGCAAAATCCAGGCACTAATATTTACACATTGATGAAAAAAGAAGATCTATTCGATGATGAGTTTTTAAAACAGTTTAAATCCGGAGAAGAACTTAGCAGCTTTCTCAAGCAACTTCAAAAACGAGGATTGGAGAAAATACTTGAAGGTGAACTTGATGGCCATCTGGATTACGACAAGAACCAAAAGTCTGGATCTGGAAATACCAGGAACGGTTATTCTCAGAAAAAGGTTCGCAGCTCTTACGGTGAAGACACTATAAAGGTTCCCCGCGACCGTGATGGCTCTTTTAATCCCATGATCGTTCCCAAACGAAAAAACATGGTGGACGGGATTGAAAATGTTATTGTATCACTATATGCAAAGGGAATGAGCAATAGCGATATTGAGGAGCAAATCTCTGAGGTGTATGGTTTTGATGTCTCTACTTCTACTATATCCAGAATTACAGACAGAATCAGCAATGATATCGTAGCCTGGCAAAATCGTCCTTTAGAGCCTGTGTATCTGATCGTTTGGATGGACGGAATCGTATTCAAGGTTCGAGAGAACTCTAAGGTAGTCAACAAAACCATTTACATAGCTGTAGGCCTTAGAAGAGATGGTAAAAAGGAAGTTCTTGGCCTTTGGTTAGGAAAGAATGAATCTGCCGCCTTCTGGATGAGCGTATTGACCGATATGAAAGCCCGGGGAGTTGAGGACATTTTAATCACTGCCACTGATAATCTCAATGGATTTACGGATACCATTAAGAATGTTTTTCCACAGTCTAAAACTCAAATCTGTGTGGTTCACCAGATCAGAAACGCCTGTAGGTATGTAGTTTGGAAAGATAAAAAAGCCTTTACCAGGGATATGAAGTTGATATACGATGCACCTACCAAACAAGCCGCAGAAGCTGCCTTGGAAGATTTTGCCACCCAATGGAACTCTAAGTATTCTTATGCGATAAAAAGCTGGAGGGACAACTGGGAAGACCTTACCGTCTTTTATGAGTTCCCGCTGGAGATCAGGCGAATCATTTACACCACCAATCTTATTGAGAACCTGAATGGTAAGATCAGAAAGTACACTAAAAACAAATTATCCTTCCCAACCGATGATGCTGTAATGAAATCTGTATATTTGGCTCTGAGGGAAGCAACCAAAAAATGGTCTATGCCCATTAGAAATTGGGGAATCGTCCTCAATCAGTTCTTGACTATATACGAAGAAAGGGTTCAACTTTAGATAAAAAGTCAAACCCCTTTATTTAAAACTTACACACTTTACGGGATAGTGTCCTTCTCTAGGCTATACTGACTTCTTTAAGTTATGTGCCATGTCTATTAGCCCTATTTCTGTAGTTACTTTCTCCATTGCCCGTAGCATAAATCGCTTGGAGCCCATATTTTGCTTAATATTTGCAAAGACTGCCTCTACATCCCAGCACCTTCGCTTACGATGAGCTATCACAACTTCACTGAGCAGTAAATTTTTCGCTTTCTTTTTTAGGTGGACCAGATTGTGTTATGTTCAATTACCCTCCCTTTTGCCCTAAAGCAACTGCCCCGCAGTGGACAGCCATGGCAGTTTTAAGCCTGATAGCAGTGGATTGCTTTAGTAAAGTCATTCTTGATTTTACTTTGGTAGGTGTCGGTTTCTGAATACAGTGTGATTTTTTGGAACCAGATCATCATAGCTGGGGGAATAAGACTTAATTGATTTTGATGATAAGTCTTAAAAACTACTTTTCTGTTTATACATTAAAAATAAGCAGCTACACCTTTTTAAACAAAAAAAAGCGCTGCCAAAAGACAGCGCTTTAAAAATTTTCTCCAAGTTCCTCCCCTTTCCAAGGGGAGGTTAGGAGGGGTTTACTTCACTTCTTCGAAGTCAACGTCTTCTACATCATCACCTTGCTTGGCATCGCCTCCGGCTTGTCCGCCTTCAGCTCCGGTAGCTCCCTGTTGTGGACCACCTGGTTGTCCGCCAGCTTCGGCTTGTGCTTTGTACATTTCTTCCGAAGCTACTTTCCATGCCTCATTGATCTTGTCTAATGCAGGCTGAATAGTTTCTACTTCTTTAGTCTCATAAGCTTTCTTAAGCTCTTCCAAAGCGTCTTCGATTGGCTTCTTCTTATCATCAGAAAGTTTATCACCAAATTCTTTCAACTGACTTTCAGTTTGGAAAATCATAGCATCGGCTTCGTTCAGCTTATCTACTTTTTCTTTGGCTTTTTTATCGCTTTCGGCATTCGCTTCAGCTTCCTGCTTCATCTTTTGGATCTCTTCTTCGGTAAGACCAGAAGAAGCCTCGATCCTAATATCCTGAGATTTACCGGTAGCTTTATCTGTAGCGCTTACTTTGATGATACCGTTGGCATCAATGTCAAAGGTCACTTCAATTTGAGGTGTTCCTCTTCGTGCCGGTGGAATTCCGTCAAGGTGGAATCTACCAATGGTTTTATTATCATTTGCCATTGGGCGCTCTCCCTGCAACACGTGGATCTCAACAGATGGCTGATTATCGGCCGCAGTAGAGAATACCTGTGATTTCTTGGTAGGAATAGTAGTGTTAGACTCAATTAATTTGGTCATTACACCTCCCATAGTTTCAATACCAAGAGATAACGGAGTAACATCAAGAAGTAATACATCTTTTACATCTCCCGTCAATACACCACCCTGGATAGCAGCACCAATCGCTACAACCTCATCTGGATTCACTCCTTTTGATGGTTTCTTTCCGAAGAATTTTTCAACTTCTTCCTGAATTTTAGGGATACGGGTTGATCCCCCAACAAGGATTACCTCGTCGATATCACTTTTTGAAAGACCTGCATCGCTAAGTGCTTTTTGCACAGGATCCATAGAACGTTTCACCAAAGTATCGGCAAGTTGCTCAAATTTAGATCTTGTTAAAGTCTCTACAAGGTGCTTAGGCCCGCTTGCAGTAGCAGTAACGTATGGCAGGTTAATTTCGGTTTGAGAAGAAGAGGAAAGCTCGATTTTAGCTTTTTCTGCAGCTTCCTTCAAACGCTGAAGTGCCATAGGATCTTTTCTAAGGTCGATGTCTTCAGCTTTTTGGAATGTATCTGCAAGCCAGTCGATGATCACCTCATCAAAATCATCACCTCCAAGGTGCGTATCACCATTTGTAGAAAGTACTTCAAATACTCCGTCTCCTAATTCAAGGATAGAGATATCAAATGTACCACCACCAAGGTCATAAACAGCGATCTTCTGGTCCTGAGATTTTTTATCAAGTCCGTAAGCCAGTGCAGCTGCAGTTGGCTCGTTAATGATCCTTCTTACCTTAAGACCTGCGATCTCTCCGGCTTCTTTTGTAGCCTGACGCTGAGAGTCATTAAAGTAAGCCGGTACGGTAATAACAGCTTCGTTTACATCCTGCCCAAGATAATCTTCGGCAGTTTTCTTCATTTTTTGAAGCACCATGGCAGAAAGTTCCTGCGGAGTGTATTTACGGCCGTCAATCTCTACACGTGGAGTATCATTGTCACCTTTTACTACTTTATAAGGAACCCTTCCTGCTTCTTTAGAAACTTCAGAATATTTATTTCCCATAAACCTCTTGATAGAGGAAATGGTCTTTTGCGGGTTAGTTACAGCCTGGCGTTTTGCAGGATCCCCTACTTTTATTTCGCCTCCTTCTACAAAAGCAATTACAGAAGGAGTAGTTCTTTTTCCTTCGGCATTAGGTATAACCGTTGGCTCGTTACCTTCCATTACGGCAACACAAGAGTTGGTAGTACCTAAGTCGATTCCAATTATTTTACTCATAATTCTATAGGTTGTTATTTATTATTTCTGATTTTTTTGAACAACCTCTTAAAGTCAATCATTATGCCACCCGAAATTATATGACAGGATGTCATAAAAGAAAGACAGACAGTTGACTCCCTCAAGTTAAGAACTACTGCCTACCTTAAGAAGTTCCTGCCATTGTGTGGTATAATACGGGCTTCGATGTTTTTTAATAAGCTCCCATTCCTGCTTTCGCCTACCGGTAATAGCTGAAGCGACTGTGGCCTTTCCATATTTGTTATTGATACCATCAAAAACTTTCATAAGCACAGGATTAGAAATTTTGGAAGGTTGTTCAAATAAATTAGCCTGCACATATTCCTGTGGAATAATTCCGCTCAAATTAACTCCTACTTTCTTATAGCGAAAACCTGGTTTATATATTCTATGCAAGGCTTTTCTTGCTTCGCTTATCAAAACAAATGTATTATTGGTAGGAACAGGCAAAGTCACAGTACAACTTTCAGAATATCGTTTATCAATTTTACTGTGATAATTGGTATGCACAAACACCTGCACATATGAAGCGCATGAACCCTGTGCCCGCATCACCACGCTTACCTCGCTAATGTAATAAGCACATGCTTCTTCAATCATGTCGAGATCTTCCAGTCGCTTTCCGAAGGACTTTGCTGTACCTATTCCTTTTTTAGGTTTAGGGATAGTGGTAAATTCTATACATGATTCCCCTCTCAATTCACGCCACAAACGTTCTCCAACTACAGTCATCTCCTTACGCACCCAGGCAAGAGGCGTGTTATGTGCAAAATCAAACGCAGTAAACACTTTCTTTTCCTGAAGTCGCCTGGCATGTTGCTTTCCTATTCCCCATACATCACCAATTTTTACTTTTTTTAAAGCTGCTTTTCTTTTTTCTTCAGAATCAATTATATATACATGTTCGTGCACTTCCTCTTTTTTAGCTATCCGGTTTGCCAGTTTAGCAAGGACTTTTGTAGGAGCAATACCTACCCCCACCGGTAAACCCGTATACTGAAGAATCTGTTCTTTAATATTGCTACCGTACTTAGGAAGGTCTAAATGATTTATGCGAGTTAATTCTACAAAAGCTTCATCAATACTGTAAACTTCTACCATTGGAGAAAAAGTCTTTAAAATATTCATCACCCGCTGGGACATTTCTCCATATAAGGTGTAATTAGAAGAAAAGAAAGTCACATTATTTTTTACCAGAATATCTTTAATCTTAAAGACAGGCTCAAACATGGGGATATGTGCCAGAGATTTAGCCTCTTTATTTGCTGCTATTACACAGCCATCATTGTTGCTTAACACTACTACCGGCTTCCCCAAAAGATCGGGTCTAAAAACTTGTTCGCAGGAAGCATAAAAGCTATTACAATCTACCATTGCAATCATATCATAGCATGAATTATATAAGTAACCACCCCCCACAGCAGAAATTCAGATTGCGTAGGTTTACCTGAAAATTGCACAATATCAAATTCCCCATCTTTTATTATAAGTGCAATACGACCTGGTTTAAGCTCCATAGACCGATCTATAATAAGAACATCTTTATCCCAGATATTAAATTTAGACCAGTTATTGCCTTCAACTCTAATGAAAAATGTCGCATCCTGATTGTAAATTAATTCACTATTTAAATCTATTGGCGCCTCGTAATAATGAGTGGCCGCACTAGGAAACCCTGTTTGCTTTGAAACTTCTGCAGCGTGTCTTTCTTTTCGCTTCTGTATCTTTCCAAAAGTATTTACTTGCATGCTTCAAAATTAGGAAATATTCCATATAAACATGGACTATTTCCTAATTATTTTATACGGTCATTCAAAAAGAAAGATTTAATTTTACCCAAATTTTTATTCCTGAATGCAAAAAATCGAAAGTATCAGCGTTTTTGACATGCTAAAAATAGGAGTTGGTCCTTCCAGCTCCCACACCCTTGGCCCATGGCGGGCAGCCGAAAGGTGGATCGGGGAATTAAAGCAAGCCGGAAAATTTGATGAAGTAGAAAAGGTGACCATCAACCTGTACGGATCTCTTTCCCTTACCGGAAAAGGCCACGCTACAGATCTTGCCTCTGTCCTTGGGCTTTTAGGCTATGATCCTGTCACTGTTCCCGTAGAGAATATTGATCCCGAGATTAATAACATCCGCACTTTTAACCGGCTTAATCTGAACGGCGAGCGCAGCATTGACTTTAGCCTCGAAAACGATATCGTTTTTAACAAGAAGTTCCTGCCATTTCATCCTAACGGAATGAAATTCACAGCCCGACTTTCCTCCGGAAAAACAACCTCTTCCACGTTCTACTCTATTGGCGGCGGATTTGTAGTAAAGGAAGAACGAAAGAATGCCAAAAAACAGCTGAAGAAATTCAAGGAATTCCCTTTTCCAATTGTAAAAGGAACCGATCTTGCGGCATTTTGCAAACAGGAGAATAAGAAGATTTCTGAAATAGTTTATGAGAACGAAAAATCCCTCCGGACTGAAGAAGAAATTGACAGCGGACTCAAAGCTGTATGGGATGTAATGCTGGAATCTATGTACCTGGGCTGCCACACCGAAGGCACCCTCCCCGGAGGACTAAACGTGCGCCGCCGTGCTCCCGATTCTCATAAAAAACTCATAGGAGATTCAAAGTATGACACCAAGGAAGAATGGATCGAGGCCATTCGAAATACCGAAGTAAAATTCCGGTCCATTCTCAAGTGGGTTAGCTGTTTCGCTTTGGGAGTAAATGAAGTGAACGCATCTCTTGGTAGAGTTGTCACCGCACCAACCAATGGTAGTGCCGGAGTGATTCCTGCTGTGCTCATGTATTATCTCACAATCGAGAATCACGACGCGGGATTTGAAAAGATCAAACAATTCCTACTCGTTGCCGGTGAAATTGGAAGTTTATTTAAAAAAGGGGCTACCATATCGGCAGCTATGGGCGGTTGTCAGGCAGAAATAGGTGTCTCCTCTTCAATGGCCGCCGGAGCTTTGGCCGAAGTCATGGGCGGCACTCCCGAGCAGGTGATGATGGCCAGTGAGATCGCCATGGAACACCACCTCGGCCTCACCTGCGACCCCATCGCCGGATTGGTTCAAATCCCCTGTATTGAGAGAAACTCCATGGGTGCCATAAAAGCCATCAATGCCGCCGAAATGGCCATGGATGCAGATTCTATCCACGCTAAAGTTCCACTGGACAAAGTGATCGAAACCATGTGGGAAACTGCAAAAGATATGAATTCGAAGTACAAAGAGACTTCAGAAGGTGGATTGGCGGTGAGGGTGAGTTTGAGTGACTGTTAAAACCACCCCGCCCTCCGGGCACCCCTCCTTGAAAAAAGGAGGGGAACACTTTGAAGTTGCGGGAAACTTCCCTGCCTGAAGGCAGGTGTTGAGGTCTAAAAAAAATATTATTTCCTGCCGCAGGCAGAGTGAACGCGGAGCGAAACCAGCTTGAAGACAACTTCTCCACTTGTGGAGGGTTTCGCGGAGCGGAAATGTCTCCAACAGCTCCCCTCCTTTTTTCAAGGAGGGGTGGCAGGCGATAGCCTGACGGGGTGGTCAGGTGCTATACCTGCGCAGCGGGACGAAGTCCACCAAACCAAACCTAGTACTGTAGCTTCGAAAGCAACACAATCTGCCCCAAATGATAAGCATCATGTTGAATAATCCCCTGGATCAAATAATAAAACCGCTGCCCGTTCCCCGGATAGGTTTTTTCCAGATCTTCATCCTGCAAATTATCAAGAAATTCCAGCCATTCCTGTTGGGTCTCTTCCAGATCCTGCAAAGTCCGCTGCCACGCCTCTTCAGAAGGATCTTCAATTTTTCTTATAAAATTATCTTCGGGAACCGGGACAATAGTGCCAGATAAACGTTTCAGGATCATTCGCCGCCACTCAATGATATGATTGAGGATTTGCCAAATAGAATTTCGGCCTTCAGCAATTTTTTTAAAAGCTTTTTCCGCAGAAATTTCATGAAGTGTCTGCTTCAGAGTGACATCAATCCATGGATCGCCATTATAGAGTTGTGAAAATTCCTGTTTTAATCTTTGTGTTTCCATGCTATTTGAGTTTCTTATATTCACAACCTTCCCTCCTTCTGGTATCAATAAGATAGATGATCTTCCATTCGCCCTTCTGCTTCAAAAGCTGAAAATTATTCACGCCGCAGTGGCTAAAGGCGTCATTGAGGTAAAAAGAATAAGCCGTCCAGGCATTTGCCATGTCGCCGTCTATTTTGATCACATACTCGTGAAGCACTTCCTTGAAATTGGTCTTTAGAGGAATAGAAACAATTCCCTTCAGCAGCTTTTCAAGCTCCTCATTCACTAATTGTGGGCCCCCGTCTTCTCCCTTTGCAATAGTCTGTATCACAGGATCTTCATAAAAAACGGATTTCATCATCAAAGAATCCCGGGCATGGAAACCTTCAAAAAAAGTATGCACCACTTCTTTTACCTTTTCTTCTTCCGAAGAGGTCTGCGCGAAAGCCAGGGTGCCAAAAATGACAAAAACAGCAGTGGTTACAAGTCTTTTCATGTGTTCAGTTTTGAATGTAATTTAGTACTTTTACCTGAATTTTAATTTTACAACTATGTCAGTCGCCAAGAAGCAATATAAAAGAATCACTACCAAATCGCTGGTTGAAATGAAAGCCCAGGGAGAGAAAATTTCGATGCTTACCTCCTATGATTTTTCGATGGCAAAAATAGTTGACGGTGCAGGTATTGATGTGATCCTGGTTGGAGATTCGGCCAGTAATGTGATGGCGGGACATGAAACTACACTTCCTATTACCCTTGACCAGATGATCTATCATGCGGTTAGTGTGGTGCGGGCGGTAGAACGGGCCTTAGTGGTTGTTGATCTTCCCTTTGGAAGCTATCAAAGTGACCCAAAAGAAGCCTTGCGGTCCGCGATAAGGATCATGAAAGAAAGCGGCGGACATGCAGTGAAGCTGGAAGGTGGAAAAGAGATCAAAGATTCCGTAAAACGTATCCTTAACGCCGGAATTCCGGTGATGGGCCACCTAGGGTTAACTCCGCAGTCCATCTACAAATTTGGAACCTATACGGTACGTGCTAAAGAAGAAGCTGAAGCTGAAAAACTGAAAACCGATGCGCTTATGCTCGAAAAAGCCGGTTGTTTTGCACTGGTATTAGAAAAAGTACCTGCCAAACTGGCTAAAGAAGTTGCTGAAAGCTTAACCATTCCTGTAATTGGAATTGGCGCCGGAAATGGTGTTGACGGACAGGTACTTGTAGTGCACGACATGATTGGTATGACCCACGAGTTTAATCCAAGATTCCTAAGAAGGTATTTAGACCTATATTCAGAAATGACGAAGGCATTCGAGCAATATCGGGATGATGTGAAGAGCAGGAATTTCCCATCAGATGATGAACAATATTAGAGGAGTTCAGAGTTAGGAGTGAGTTCTGAGAAGTAATTGTAAATAATGAAAATAGCGTATTCAAAAAGGCGACTTTATTCCAACCTTGTGTTGGGAGGACTTTTCGTCATTTTAGGGGGTCTCAAAATATACGAAGGAACCGCCAGCTATTTCACCTTTTTTCAGCTTCTCCTCGGAATATTATTAATTGGAGCTTTCTTTTTTCAGAAAAAGCATCAATACCTGAGTATTCAAAAAGGGTTATTAACCAAGAATTCTCTCCGAAAGCAATCAATTGAGCTTGATAAAATTGAGCAGGTGCAGTCTTTTCCCGGCAGGATAAATCTTTTTACTTCTGAAGAAAAGCTTAGCATCAATACTGAAGTCATAGAAAACGACTCGTTGCACAAACTCTTAAGCACTTTGGGTTCTTTGGAAGTGGAGCAAAATCCGTTTGTTGGCTATGCTACAAAACCCATTTAAAATTTGCCATTTTTGGAAAGTAAGATAATCTCAACACCTCAAAACCTACAGGTACTTTACGAAGACAATCATCTTATTGTTGTCAACAAACGTCCTGGGGATATAGTGCAGGGGGATAAAACAGGAGATGTACCACTTAGCGAAGTAGTAAAAGAATACATCAAGATCAAGTACGACAAACCCGGAAATGTATATATTGGAGTTGTCCACCGCCTTGACCGCCCTACCAGCGGGATTGTGTTGTTCTCCAAAACTTCAAAAGCGCTACCCCGTCTCAACAAGCTATTTAAAGAAAAGGAGGCGAAAAAGACGTATTGGGCAGTGGTAAAGAATGCCCCTCCAAAACAGCAGGACACGCTGGTGCATTTCATGAAGCGAAATCCTAAACAGAATAAATCTTACGCGCACATAAAGGAAGTACCAGACTCCAAAAAAGCCATTTTAGAGTACCGAGTTATAAAAGAACTGAATAATTATTACCTCCTGGAGATCGATTTGCATACCGGCAGGCATCACCAAATTAGGAGCCAGTTATCTTCTATCGGCTGCCCAATAAAAGGTGATCTCAAGTATGGTTTTGACCGCAGCAATAAAGACGGTAGCATTCACCTACATGCCCGGAAGCTGGTTTTTAACCATCCGGTAAAAAAGGAAATGCTGGAAGTCATTGCTCCGCCACCAAATGATCCTATATGGGAGGCTTCCAGGGCCTGATTTTTCTTACCTGGAGACCAGTTTCACCTTTTCGGCAATAATTTCGGCAACAGGCCGGTCTTCAATCCGGCTTTCGAGCCAGGACAGGATATCAAGATATAAGAATGCCCTTCGTTCGTAAGGATGATCTTCGTAAACCTTCAGCGTACTGTGAAGCTTCCTGAATTCATCTTTAATGTACAGAGGAGAAACTTCGGGTAAATTCCGAAGAAACCTTATCATTTCCTTTTGAACTTTATGCATATCGTTCATTTTAATAAGGAATTTGTACGTTGACTTCACCAGGCTTTCAAGATGATAATCCTTTCCTGCCTCGTAATGGGCAACAAGGTTTAGAATTCTTGAGAAGCACATGAGATCTTCCCTTACTTCCAAAGATTTATTGTCAATGATCCTTTTCAGAAAGTCTATACACTTTGTGTAATTTCCATTTCCGAAGTATAAAGAGGCAATTTTATAGTAGAAAATCATGATGTGGTGCCCATCAATCCTGGAGCCATATTTCTTGATCTTCTTCTCAATTTTCTCTACCAAAGTGTCGCCATTGTCAAAATCACCCTTCATAAACCTAAGGTTGAGTTTATTTGAATAAACGTAGAGAAACGACAGGGTAGCTATATTGTCATCATCAGGAATTTTGGGATCTTTTAGAGTTTCCTCGAGATGTTTGAGCGTCTTTTCAAAAAGTGCTGTATGATTGAGATAAAACAACGATTCCAGCAAATAGTGATTTCCTTTTAAATAAGAAACAGGGTGAACGCTAATGAGGTGAGGATATTCCTTAAAAAGATCTATCCATTTGGAAGAATACCGGTAACAGGAAATAAAATTCTGGGAAATAAAGCTATACCACAAATGGGCTTTATATAACCACAGCTTTTCCCGGAAACCGAGTTTTGCAATATCAAATTCGGGCAGATTTTGTTTGAAATAATCACGAATAGTATCAGATTCTTCCTGAGTACGGGCGTGGCCCATCTTTAAAAAAATGTTATAAAGCTGAAGGGAAAGGTTAGAGAGCTTGCCCGAAATGAGATTGAGTTCGGTAAGGTCTTTAGTTTCCTGTACAAGGGTCTCTGCCCTGTTGTGCGTACTGCGGGTGATGTATTGAGACTCGATGATCTTTTCCCACTCAAGAATATCATAAGCCAGCACTTTCTCTTCATAATGCAGTGCTGTAGCCTTCACTTTCTCCAGGATCTTAAGGCTTTGTTTATAAAGTCCTTTTCGATATAAGATGTAGGCAAAATCCATCTGCTCCCTAATATTAATAGGTACACTTTGATGTACGGGATTTAATTTTAAACTTATGAGCAACTGCTTATAAAGATGGGCTTTGATGTTGGAGAGCTGCTGTTTGCTTATCGCTGTATTCTTTAGAATATATTCTTCATCATATTTCTTTTGCCTGGACATTACTTTGAACAGGTTAAGAAATTTACTGTCACTATTCACCCCAATTCGGCCAACGTACAGGGTAAACTGTCGTTTTTCGGAAGGTGAAAGTGACTTAATAAGAGAAAACAGGTTATCGGTTAATTCATTGGTCATTGTAACAAGATCAGGTGCAACTTATTGAAAATCAAATACTTTAAACTCTAATTTTATATTTAATTGTCGTAATAACAGGTATTTATTTCCTATGAAGGGAAATGAGCTGGTTAAATTAGTCAAAGTTATTGTAAAGTAAATTTTATTTGATATGAGTAAAGAAAGGGTACAAATTTTTGACACCACCCTGAGAGATGGGGAGCAAGTACCGGGTTGTAAACTTGAAACCAGGCAAAAACTGAAGATTGCTGAAAAGCTGGAAGCGCTGGGAGTAGATGTTATAGAGGCAGGATTTCCTGTTTCAAGCCCCGGCGATTTTAAATCGGTATCTGAAATCTCCAAACTCGTTAAAAATACCAGCGTTTGCGGACTCACCCGGGCCGTAAAGAAAGATATAGAAGTTGCTGCCGAAGCATTAAAACCTGCTAAAAGGCCAAGAATTCACACCGGGATTGGAACTTCAGATTCTCACATTAAGTATAAATTTAATTCCACCCGCGAAGAGATTATCGTGAGGGCGAGGGAAGCAGTTTCCTATGCCAAAAATTTTGTAGATGACGTGGAATTTTATGCTGAAGACGCCGGACGAACCGACAATGAGTTCCTGGCCCGTGTATGTACCGCCGCAGTAGAAGCAGGTGCCACCGTATTAAATATACCCGATACTACGGGATATTGCCTTCCTGAAGAATACGGACAAAAGATAAAATACCTGAAAGAGAATGTAAAAAACATCGAGAATGTAATTATTTCCTGTCATTGTCACAATGATCTTGGGCTTGCCACCGCAAATGCCATTGCAGCAATTAGAAATGGCGCCCGGCAGGTGGAATGTACCATAAACGGCATTGGGGAACGTGCAGGTAATACAGCTCTTGAAGAAGTAATTATGATTTTGAGGCAGCACCCCGACCTTAACTTTACTACTAACCTGAACCCAAAACTATTATTTGAATTAAGCAACCTCGTTTCGAGGGAAATGGGAATGGTAGTACAACCAAATAAAGCTATTGTTGGGGCTAATGCCTTCGCGCATAGCTCGGGCATTCACCAGGATGGGGTCATTAAAAACCGGGAAACTTACGAAATCATAGATCCTGCAGATGTAGGAGTCACAGAATCGGCTATTATTCTCACTGCAAGAAGTGGCAGGGCTGCACTTGCCTATAAAGCGAAAATTATGGGATATGAACTAACCAAATTGCAGTTAGATATTGTCTATGCCACCTTCCTTAGTTATGCCGATGTTAAAAAAGAAGTAGCAGATACAGACTTACATGAGATTATGGACTTAAGTTTTAAAAACCGAGCCTCTGCCTAATGAAGAAGACGTTATTTGATAAGATTTGGGACTCACATGTTGTGGAATCAATCCCTAACGGGCCAGATGTCTTGTATATTGATAAACACCTCATCCATGAAGTTACCAGCCCCCAGGCCTTTAATGAATTAAAGGAGCGGGGCATTTCGGTTTACAGGCCCGACAAGATTGTAGCCACTGCCGATCATAATACGCCTACATTAAATCAACATTTACCTGTAAAGGATCTCCTGTCAAGAAAACAACTGTCGGAGCTAACGCAAAACTGCGAAGAGAATAATATTCAGCTTTACGGTTTGGGACATCCTTATAATGGAATTGTGCATGTTATGGCACCCGAATTAGGTATTACCCAACCGGGAATGACCATAGTATGTGGAGATAGCCATACCTCAACGCACGGTGCCTTTGGAACCATTGCCTTTGGTATTGGAACCAGCCAGGTGGCCCAGGTTTTTGCCAGCCAGTGTCTTTTGGTAGAGAAACCGAAAAAGATGAGGGTGAATGTGAATGGAAAGCTGAAAAAGGGAGTGCTTCCAAAAGATGTTATTCTCTACATCATCAGCAAGCTGGGAACAAATTCGGGTACAGGGTACTTCTGTGAATATGCAGGAGATGTATTCGAAAATATGTCTATGGAAGGACGTATGACGGTTTGTAATATGAGCATTGAAATGGGAGCCCGTGGCGGACTTATTGCTCCAGATGATACTACTTTCAATTATGTTGAAGGAAAAGAATTTGCTCCTAAAGGAGATGAATTTGAGAAACGAAAGGCGTACTGGAAAACACTTAAAACTGACGAAAATGCTGTTTTTGACAAGGAAGTAAGTTTTGAGGCTGAAGATATTGAACCTATGGTTACCTATGGCACCAATCCCGGCATGGGAATAAAACTTACAGGCTCTATCCCTACTGGCGCAGGTAAAAGCGCAGATAAAGCTTTGGAATATATGGGATTTGTGCAAGGGGAATCTCTTCTTGACAAACCGGTGAACTGGATCTTTATTGGAAGCTGCACCAATTCGCGAATAGAAGATTTTAGAGTAGCAGCGTCTTACATCAAAGGGAAGCAAAAAGCTGCTAACGTTAACGCTTTAATTGTTCCTGGCTCCCGGCAGGTGGCCGACCAAATTAAAGCCGAAGGACTTCAGGAGATCTTTGAAAATGCCGGTTTTACTTTGCGCCAGCCCGGTTGTTCGGCCTGTCTTGCTATGAATGATGATAAGATTCCCGCAGGAGAATACTGTGTTTCTACCAGTAACAGAAACTTTGAAGGTAGACAGGGCCAGGGAGCAAGAACTATTCTTGCCAGCCCATTAACAGCAGCAGCCACAGCTGTAGCAGGAAAATTAGTTGACTTCACCAAAAGCCTGAATTAAATGGAAAAATTTATAAAACTTACTTCTACTGCTGTACCTCTCGAAACTGAAAACATAGACACAGACCAGATCATTCCTGCCCGATTCTTAAAGGCGACAGACAAGGCCGGTTTTGGTGAAAATCTTTTCCGGGACTGGAGATATACAAAAGATGAAAATCTTAACCCAGATTTCAGCCTTAACAACCCGTCGTACGCGGGCCCTATCCTTGTAGCCGGAGACAACTTTGGGTGCGGCTCAAGCAGGGAACATGCCGCATGGGCTCTTAAAGCCTATGGATTTAAGGTTGTAGTTTCAAGCTACTTTGCAGACATTTTTAAAGGAAATGCTCTGAATAACGGACTCCTTCCGGTACAAGTCTCTCCCGAGTTCCTGGAAAAGCTATTTGATTACCTCAATTCACAGCCTTCAGGAGAGATTACTGTCGATCTTGAAAATCAACAAATCAGCATAAAAGATTCGGGAGAAGCTGAAAATTTTGAAATAGATCCTTACAAAAAGACCTGCATGTTAAATGGCTATGACGATATAGATTTTCTATTAAGCAGGCGTGACGCAATCAAGAAATACGAAGACAAACAATTACAGATATGAAGTTGAAAATAGCAGTGTTACCGGGAGATGGAATTGGACCAGAGGTAACAAAACAATCAGTAAAAATTTTAAAGGCAATAGCTGAACGTTTTGACCACGATTTTGAATTTGAAGAAGCAATAGTGGGCGCCATTGCCATAGACCGCACTGGGGACCCGCTCCCCCATTCTACCTTAGAATTATGCAAAGAATCTGATGCAGTTTTGTTTGGTGCGATTGGCCATCCAAAATATGACAATGACCCTGCCGCTAAAGTCAGGCCGGAACAGGGGCTATTAAAATTGAGAAAAGAACTTGGGCTATATGCCAATATTAGACCGGTAAGAGCTTACGAAAATCTGCTGGAGCATTCCCCTTTGCGCCCCGAACGTATCGCAGGAGCCGATATGGTGATCTACAGAGAACTCACCGGCGGAATCTATTTTGGAGAAAAAAGCACCAGCGAAGATGGTCAAACTGCAAACGATCTTTGCACCTACAGCACCTACGAAATTGAAAGACTGGCCCACCTTGCTTTTAAGGCAGCACAAAAGAGGAAAAAGAAACTTACTCTTATAGATAAAGCAAACGTACTGGAAACTTCGCGCTTATGGAGAAAGACAGTAACAAATATGGCTAAAGAATATCCAGATGTAAGCCTTGACTTCCTCTTTATAGATAATGCGGCCATGCAAATGGTGCTTAATCCAAAACAATTTGATGTGATAGTTACAGAAAATATGTTTGGAGATATTATATCTGACGAGGCCAGTGTTATTGGTGGTAGTATAGGATTGCTGGCTTCAGCTTCAGTGGGTCTTGAAAATGCCCTTTTTGAGCCTATACATGGATCATTCCCGCAGGCCACGGGGAAAGGAATTGCCAACCCTGTAGCTTCAATTTTATCTGCAGCACTTCTACTCGATCATTTCAATCTAAACCGGGAAGCCGATGTGATTAGAAAAGCAGTTGAAGAAAGCATCAAACTGAATGTTTGTACGCAGGATCTAAACAAGAACAATCATTACTCCACAGAAAAAGTGGGTGATTTCCTTGAAGGAAGAATAAGTGAGTCTGAGCATCATCACATCAATGATAATAACCTCACTATTGGCCAAATGACAATAATTTAGAATGGTTGTCTATTGCCTGTAGAGGCTGTCTTAAAGTTATTGAAAGTTTTCTTCTGAATTTAATCAGAAACAAATTGATCAGGCTACCGGTGTTTGCACAACCCGATAACCTGATCAATTAATTCAACCACTATCAATATTTTTAGACAGCTTCTTTTTTTATACCAGGAACTGAAAAAGATCGGGGCTGTCATTAAGATACTGCCCATAGAAATTGTAATCCTTCATTCGTTGCACTAAAGGTGCAAAATCTTCAGCATCCTTTAGCTCAATTCCTACCACAGCCGGACCATTCTCCCTGTGGTGCTTTTTAGAGTATTCAAAATGGGTTATATCGTCATTTGGACCTAACACAGTTTCAACAAACTCTTTTAAAGCCCCGGCCCGCTGCGGAAAGCGCACAATGAAATAATGTTTAAGACCCGAATACAGCAACGCCCTTTCTTTAATTTCGGCGGTCCTGGTAATGTCATTATTGCCACCACTTAGAATGCAAACCACATTCTTGCCTTCAATTTCTTCCGAAAAGAGATCAAGCGCCGCAAGTGCCATAGCTCCTGCAGGTTCAGCAACTATAGCATCTTGGTTGTAAAGATCCAGAATGGTTTGACAAATCTTACCTTCGGGGATGCTAAGCATCTGGTGCAGGTTGGCCCGGCAGAGATCAAAATTGATTGCTCCCACCTTCTGTACCGCTGCACCGTCAACAAATCGCTCAATAGTTTGCAGCTCCACTACTTTCCCTTCCTGCAGGGAAGCGGTCATAGAAGCAGCGCCTTCGGGCTCTACTCCAATGACTTTAGTTTGGGGAGAAAGTTGTTTAAATACCGATGACAATCCTGCTAAGAGTCCGCCGCCGCCTAATGGTGCAAAAACGTAATCTATAGGAGCCCCGGCCTGTTCCAGAATTTCGAGAGCAATGGTGGCCTGTCCTTCAATTACCTTGGGGTCATCAAAAGGGTGAATAAAGACCAACGATTTCTCCAGGCCGTGAACTACGGCCTGTTTATAAGAATCATCAAAAGTGTCACCTTTTAGAACAACTTCTACCCATTCCCCGCCAAACATCTGGGTTTGTTCCACTTTTTGGCGTGGGGTGGTTACCGGCATATAAATAACCCCTTTGGTCTGTAATTTATTACATGCAAAGGCTACTCCCTGGGCATGATTACCGGCACTGGCGCAAATAACTCCCTTGTTCAACTGGTCTTTAGGTAAACTTGAGATCTTATTATAGGCACCGCGAATTTTGTAAGACCTTACCTGTTGAAGATCTTCCCTTTTCAGAAAAATATTGGCATTAAACTTCCTGCTATATGTAAATGAGGAAGCCAGAGGTGTCAAAAGTGTCACTTTTGAGATCCTTTCTTTAGCCTCTCTTACAGCCTCAAGTTGCGGGCGGTATTGTTTTGTAGCAGTAGTTAGCTCATCCATTATACTTCGAGTTTTTTCATTGCGGTCATCGCCTTTCTAAGTTTTGTACCAACCTTTTCAACTGAATGCTGTCTTACAGATTCATTTATTTGTGCTACTTTATTTTCATCCTGAACACTACCAGAGTACTCCCTTCCAATCACATCTGGCTCCAGGTTATTGATATAATCTTTTATCAAAGGTTTGCAGGAGTGGTCAAAAAGATAACAACCATATTCAGCTGTATCCGAAATAATCCTGTTCATTTCATACAGTTTCTTTCTTGCAATGGTATTGGCAATAAGTGGCGCTTCATGAAGGGATTCATAATAAGCCGATTCTTCTATAATTCCGGCTTCTACCATGGTTTCGAAAGCCAGCTCTACACCAGATTTTACAAAGGCCACCAAGAGTACTCCTTTGTCAAAATATTCCTGTTCACTAATTTTTTCTGAAGTGGCGTTAGTTTTTTCAAAAGCAGTATTTTCTGTAGCTGCTCTCCACTCCAACAATTCTTTATCATCATTCTCCCAATCTTTCATCATCCTTGAACTAAAGGCACCGGTGATGATATCATCCATATGTTTTCTGAACAAGGGTCTCAACGTTTCCTTCAGTTCTTCGGAAATTTCATACGCCCTCACCTTTGCAGGATCTGAAAGCCTGTCCATCATTTGGGTAATTCCTCCATGTTTTAGAGCTTCAGTAATAGTTTCCCAGCCATACTGAATGAGTTTTGCAGCATATCCCGGCTCTACTCCTTCAGCAACCATTTTATTGAAGCTCAAAATAGATCCGGTTTGCAGGACGCCGCACAGGATGGTCTGTTCGCCCATAAGATCAGATTTTACTTCGGCTACAAAAGACGATTCCAAAACTCCTGCCCGGTGGCCACCTGTAGCATAAGCATAAACCTTTGCCCACTCTAAACCTATTCCATGCGGATCATTCTCGTGATGTACAGCAATTAACGTAGGCACTCCAAAACCGCGTTTGTACTCTTCCCGCACCTCGCTCCCAGGGCATTTAGGTGCAACCATAATTACAGTAATATCTTCTCTTATCTTCATTCCTTCCTCCACAATATTGAAACCGTGAGAATAGGAAAGAACTGCATCTTTTTTGATCAAAGGCTGAATAGCTTCTATCACAGAAGAATGCTGCTTATCTGGGGTAAGGTTTATAACCAAATCGGCCTGTGGGATCAATTCCTGAAAACTCCCTACTTCAAACCCATTTTCTGTAGCATTGAGGTAAGATTGTCTTTTGTTTTGAATTGCCCCTTCTCTTAAAGCATAAGAAATATCAAGACCACTGTCTCTCATGTTGAGCCCCTGGTTTAATCCCTGCGCCCCACAGCCCACGATTACTATTTTTTTACCGATTAAAGCTGAGGTGCCGTCATTAAACTCTTCGTTAGACATGAACCTGCAGGTTTGTAATTGAGCTAATTGTTCGCCTCTTGAAAGGCTGTTAAAATAGTTACTCATTGTATTGTATTTGAAGTATTGAATTTTTCTAATAGTTCTGATATTGGCATTTCATTTTTGGAAACTGCAATGGTTCCCGATCTTACAAACTGCATAAGCCCGTAAGGTTTCAATTTTTCATAGAGGCTTTCAGTTTCGTGCCGCTCCCCTGTTTTTTCAATGACAAAGAAATTGGGTGAAACAGTGACAATGCGGGCATTGGTTTTTTTAATAAAACTCTGGATGTCAAAATCTTCTACAAAATCTGAAGATCGCACCTTATATAAGGCGGTCTCCTGATAAATAAGCTCCTCGTCTTTGTGATAGAAAGCTTTAATTACTTCTATTTGTTTCTCTATTTGTCCCACGATCTTTTTGACCTGCTCTTCAGTCACTTCTACGATGATAATAAACCGCATCACCTCATGCACCTCACTTTGAGAGACCGTAATACTTTCAATATTTATGTGTCTCTTCAGAAAAATGGCGGCTATTCTACTTAGCAACCCCAGGTTATTTTCTGTGTAAACCGATACTGTATAATTTTTCTTTTCCATTACTCTAAACGTATATCTGAAACTGATGCTCCTGTTGTGATCATTGGGAAAACGCACTCTTCCTTTTCTACTTCTACTTCAAGAAAGAAAGGTTTATCTGATGCCAGCATTTCCTGTACTGCCTCCTGAAGGTTAGATCTTTCTGAAATTTTCCTGGTGGTTAAATGATAGGCTTTGGCGATGCCTGTAAAATCGGGGTTCACCATTTCTGTAGAAGCATAGCGTTTTTCAAAGAACATTTGTTGCCACTGCCTTACCATTCCAAGAAAATTGTTATTTAGAACAACAATCTTCACAGGAACATTCATTTGATAAATAGTAGCCAATTCCTGCAACGTCATCTGGAAACCTCCGTCACCAATAATTGCCACAACCTGGCGGTTAGGGCTTCCCATTTTTGCACCAATGGCTGCAGGCAAAGCAAACCCCATGGTTCCCAGTCCGCCCGATGTTACATTACTGCGCGAGGAGTTGAATTTTGCATATCTACAGGCCACCATTTGATGCTGGCCCACATCTGAAACTATGATAGCATCCCCTTTTGAAACTGTGTTTATTTCATCGAGAACTTCGGCCATCTTTATCTTTCCTTCGCTTGCTGAAAGATCATTTTTGATGATCTTTTCGTATTCAATATTATGAAGCTCCCGAAATTTATTATGCCACTCATCATGGCTCTTTGGCTGAAGAAATTCGAGAAGCAGCTTTAAAGTCTGTTTCACATCTCCCAATACCGGGATATGAGCATGTACATTCTTGTTAACCTCGGCAGGATCTATTTCAAAATGAATAATGGTAGCTTGTTTTGCATAAGTATTGAGGTCTCCGGTTACCCGGTCGTCAAAACGCATTCCTATGGCAATAAGCACATCACATTCGTTAGTCAAAATATTGGGGGCATAATTGCCGTGCATCCCTACCATTCCAACATTTAACGGATGATCTGTCTCCAATGCCGAAAGTCCCAAAATTGTCCATGCTGCAGGTATTCCGGTCTTTTCAACCACCTCTTTTAAAAGTTTTTCTGCACTGCCCAAAATAACCCCCTGCCCAAAAACTATCATAGGTTTTTTTGCATTGTTAATGGCCTGGGCAGCTCTTTCAACTTGAAGTAGGTTCACTTCGGGAAAAGGCGTATAGCTTCTTATTCCTGAGCATTTTTTGTAGCTGAAGTCAAGGCTTTCAAACTGGGCATCTTTGGTGATGTCAATAAGAACAGGGCCTGGTCTTCCACTTCGGGCAATGTAAAAAGCCCTGGCAAGAACTTCAGGAATTTCGGAAGCTTTGGTAATCTGGTAATTCCATTTTGTAATGGGAGTTGAAAGCCCCACGATATCTATCTCCTGAAAAGCATCACTTCCCAGAAGATGCGACCCCACCTGCCCGGTAATGCACACCATTGGCGTAGAATCTATGTGAGCATCGGCAATTCCTGTTATGAGGTTGGTAGCTCCAGGACCCGATGTGGCAATAGCCACTCCCACTTTTCCGGTGACCCGGGCGTATCCCTGCGCTGCATGTGCCGCTCCCTGTTCATGACGGGTGAGCACATGTTCAATTTGACCCTTATATTTAAAAATTTCATCGTAAACGGGCATAATAGCGCCTCCGGGATATCCATACATTACCTCCACCCCTTCGGCCAGAAGGCTCTTTATTACGGCCTCTGCTCCCGAAACTTTCAATGTTTCCGCAGTGGAAACTTCTTTAAAACCAGCTGTTTTAACTTCCATAGTTCTACTTATTAGAATTCATCTGTAACACAGCCTTCTGAGGCTGAAGAAACTGTTCTTGCATATTTATAAAGCACACCTTTGCTGAATTTAAGATTAGGGGCGCTCCATTTATTTCTTCGCTCCTGAATCTCCACCGGACTCAAATCAACCGAAATTGTATTGGCTTCGGCATCAATGGTGATCTCATCTCCATCTTCAACCAGGGCAATTAGCCCGCCTTCCTGTGCTTCTGGAGTAATATGGCCTACTACAAAACCGTGAGTCCCTCCCGAAAATCTTCCGTCGGTAATCAGGGCTACATCTTTACCGAGCTTTGCTCCCATTATCGCTGCCGTAGGCTTCAGCATTTCGGGCATACCCGGACCACCTTTAGGGCCTTCATATCGTATGACTACCACATCACCTTTCTTCACTTTCCCTTCAGAAATTCCGCTATTCGCTTCATATTCACTATTGAACACACGGGCTTTACCTTTAAACAACAAGCCTTCTTTCCCGGTGATCTTGGCAACCGATCCACCTTCGGCAAGGTTGCCGTACAGGATCCTTAAATGTCCTGATGTCTTGATAGGATTCTCAATTGCTCTAATTACTTGCTGCCCTTCAGTTAAATCGGGCACATCAGCGAGATTTTCAGCTAAAGTTTTACCGGTAACAGTGAGGCAGTCACCATGAAGCATATCATGCTTCAGCATATATTTTAAAACGGCAGGAATGCCTCCTATCCTGTGAACATCTTCCATCGCAAATCTTCCGCTGGGCTTAAGATCGGCAAGGAAAGGAGTGGTATCACTTATCTTCTCAAAATCGGCAAGGGTAAATTCTACTTCAGCAGCTTTTGCAATCGCCAAAAAGTGAAGTACCGCATTGGTAGACCCTCCAAGCACTGTAATCAACCTAACGGCGTTTTCAAGTGCCTTACGCGTAACAATATCTTTAGGCTTTATATCCTTCTCTACAAGCAACTGAACAGCTTTTCCGGCGGCTTCACAGTCTGCTCTTTTTTCGGCTCCTGTTGCAGGGTTTGACGAATTGTAAGGCAGTGCCATCCCCAAAGCTTCAATAGCCGAAGCCATGGTATTTGCGGTATACATTCCGCCACATGCGCCTGCCCCCGGACAGGCTTTTTCGATGACGCTATTATAATCTTCGTCACTAATATCACCAGACACTTTAGAGCCCCAGGCTTCAAAAACCGAAACCACATCCAGTTTTTTCCCATTGTGGCAGCCCGAAGCTATTGTTCCTCCATATACCAAAATAGACGGCCTGTTGATCCTTAACATCGCCATAAGCGCGCCGGGCATATTCTTATCACACCCCACAACCGTAACAAGCGCATCATACGACATGGCATGGATAACCGTCTCAACAGAATCTGCGATAATGTCCCTGGAAGGAAGAGAGTAGCGCATCCCTGGTGTACCCATAGAAATTCCGTCACTTACGCCTATGGTATTAAAAATTAAGCCTACAAGACCATTTTCATTACAACCCTTTTTCACCAAGGTTGCAAGCTCATTAAGATGCATATTACAGGGATTCCCTTCATAGCCTGTACTTGCTATACCCACGAATGGCTTCTGAAAATCTTCTTTTGTAAGACCTATTGCATGTAACATGGCCTGAGAGGCCGGTTGAGATTCGTTTTGTGTTAAAATTTTACTGTACTTATTGTTCATTACGGGATTTCGTCATTTTTTTCTAAAATTAGGCCCATAAATCTTGCACAAACTTGAAGTTGCTGGCTTCATATTATTTTCAGAAGCAACGAAATAGCTTTAATTAACTGAAAAACAAATACTTAACCCTTAATTATTTACGATAGCTAAATTCCAAAAGATATTTTCAGCAAAAAGGCGGGAATAAAAAATGCCGTTAAAAAACGGCATTTTTGAGAGGTAAGAAAAATGTAAAGTTAATCGACAGATCTTTGCTTTTTCCTTATTTCGTCAAGAGAAAGATTGTCTTTACTTCCGCTGTGGGAATGATGTTTGTTGCCCACAGGTTCATAAGTTCCTTGTTGAACCTGTTCGCCAATGATCTGGTAGGCTTCCCTGAAGGATTTTCCTTCCATCACAAGGTCGTTAATGCTGTCTACGGTAAAAAGGTATTTGTATTTTTCATCCTGCAGGTTTACCTCCTTCACAATAATCTGCGAAATGGAGTGCGTAAAAACATCGAGGATCTCTTTCAAGCCTTCTACGGAATATATACTGTTCTCTTTGATCACCTGAAAATCCCTGTGATAACCACTCGGCAGATTGTTGGTTACCAATACCATTTCCCCGGCTATAGATTGCAGTTTGTTGCTTTTACCCCTTACAAGTTCAAAGACGTCGGGGTTCTTTTTATGAGGCATAATACTGGAACCGGTAGTTAGTGCCTCCGGAAAGCTGATAAAGGAGAAATTCTGGCTCATATAAAGACAGATATCCATAGAGAAACGGGAGAGCGTATTGGCCACCGAAGCTATTGCCGAAGTTACTGCCCTTTCACTTTTTCCCCTGCTCATTTGGGCTGCCACCACGTTGTACTTTAAAGTGGAAAAACCGAGCTCCTTTGTGGTAAATTCCCGGTCTATGGGAAATGAGGAGCCATAACCTGCGGCAGAACCTAAGGGGTTTTGGTCTACTATTTTTAGTGCGGCCTTAAGTTGGTAGAGGTCGTCTATTAGTATCTCTGCATATGCCGAAAACCACAACCCAAAAGAGGAAGGCATGGCCACCTGTAAATGAGTGTAACCAGGCAAGAGGCTGTTTTGATGCTCTTCAGCAAGTTTTAGAAGTACGTCTATCAAATCGTTAACCCGACTGATGATCTCCTGAAGGTTTTCTTTGAAATAAAGATGCAGTGCCACCAAAACCTGATCATTCCGTGAACGGGCGGTATGGATTTTCTTTCCGGTATCTCCAAGTTTTTTGGTGAGCTCAAACTCTATTTTGGAGTGCACATCCTCAAAATCTTCTTCAATCACAAATGTTCCGTTCTTTACCTGTTGCTGAAGGCGCTGAAGTTCCTCAACTAATTGCCTCACCTCTTCTTCTTCAATTAGGCCAACCTTTCCCAGCATTTTAGCATGTGCCGACGAAGCCTGCAGATCATGCGCGGCAAGGAACATATCCAGTTCCCTGTCATTGCCCACAGTAAAATTCTCGATCTTTTTGTCTATTGATATTCCTTTATCCCAAAGTTTCATATTTCCGATTTAATAGACCTCACAGGTTTCAAAAACCTGTGAGGTCTTAAATTTATTTTTATACCAATGCCTTTTCCAGCAATTTTATATACTTCTCTATACCTTCTTCTATCTCTTTCACAAAGATAAACTCATCTGCCGAGTGTGACCTGGTAGAGTCTCCGGGGCCTAATTTTAAAGAAGGGCAGCTAAGCATAGCCTGATCACTGAGGGTAGGCGATCCATAAGTTTTCATTCCTAAAGAAACACCTGCCTCTATTAATGGATGCTCCAGAGGAATGGAAGAAGAATTAAGCCGCAATGAACGTGGATTTATCTCATCTACCGGGGCTTGTTCTGCCAAAATAGCTGCAATTTCGGCATTGCTGTACTGGTCGTTAACTCTCACATCTACCACCAGTTCTACCTGTGCCGGCACTACGTTGTGCTGGCTTCCTGCTTTAATTTGGGTAACTGTGAGCTTCACTTCTCCTAAAGCTTCTGAAACTTTTTCAAATTTACAGGCTTCAAACCACTGCAAGGCTTTTGCCGATTTATAAATGGCATTATCATCATTGGGATGTGCCGCATGTGAAGGTCTTCCTTTTACTAAAACATCAAATACTACCAACCCTTTTTCGGCTATTGTCAAATCCATCAGCGTGGGTTCTCCTACAATGGCAACGTCTACTTTGGGCAGCAAAGGCAAAAGGCATGCAATACCATTCTTCCCATTGATCTCCTCTTCAGCTGTTCCGGCAAATATCAGGTTATGAGATAAACCTTCAGCCCCGTAAAAATAAGTAAAAGTGGCCAGCAGGGATACTAAACATCCGCCTGCATCATTGCTTCCAAGACCAAACAATTTCCCTTCTGAAATTTCAGCATTAAAAGGGTCTTTAGTATAAGCCAAATTAGGTTTAACTGTATCATGATGAGAATTAAGCAGCAAAGTGGGTTTTGTATCTTCAAAGTTCTTATTCACTGCCCACAAGTTGTTCAGGTGGCGCTGAAATGGAATCTCATGATCTTTGAACCACTGCTCAAGCAATGCGGCTGTACCTTCTTCTTCTCCTGAAAAAGATTGTGTGGAAATCAACTTTTTGAGAAGTTCCAGGGCTTCGTTCTGCAATTTAGATAAGTGTGTCATTTTATGATTTTTGTACAGGAATTTCCCATTTTAAGAACATCAGCATTTCCAAGAAATATTTTATTCACTCCATGATCCAAAGCTTCAAAACAATTGTGAAGCTTCGGAAGCATTCCTTCACTTATTACTTTTCCTTCAAGAAGCTGCTGATATTTTGTATGATCTATTTCAGGAATAACCGAATTTTCATCTTGCGGGTTGGCCAAAACGCCCTTCTTCTCAAAGCAAAAATACAATTGGGTATTATAAATACTGCTCATTGCCTTTGCAATTTCAGCAGCAACAGAGTCCCCGTTGGTATTTAAAAGTTGTCCCTCACGGGTAGCTGAAATAGCCGAAAAAACAGGAACGCAGCCCTGCTCCAGCAAAGAGTTTATAAACCTGGTATTTACCGTTTCTATATCTCCCACATACCCGTAATCTATTTCTTTAACTGCACGCTTTTTGGAAACAATACTATTGCCATCTGCCCCGCAAAGACCCACAGCATTGGCCTGGAGTGCCTGTAACTTCGCAACAATGGTTTTATTTAGGAGTCCGCCGTAGGTCATCACGATCACTTTAAGCGAATTGGCATCTGTAATTCGGCGGCCGTCGATCATCTTTGTGGGGAATCCTAATTTTGTGGCGATTTCGGTTGCCATATTTCCACCTCCGTGAATGAGGATCTTCGGACCTTTAAGAGCAGAAAAATCATTGAGGAAAGACGAAAGCCGCTCCTCGTTTTCAATTAGCTTTCCTCCTATTTTTACAATAGTAAGATCTTGTTTTCTCATGTTGAAATTTTACAGGCTTTTTTAAACCAAGCCAGATTTATTGAACTATTCCCTTCAGCTGTGTCTTACGCTGTTTTCTTATTCTATCTCCAGGTTTTCGAGCAACCTCTTCAGCACCACCTGGGCGGCGTAGGTCCTGTTCCCGGCTTGTTGAATTACTACGGAATTAGGACTGTCCAGTACGGCATCGTCAATCACCACATTTCGCCTTACGGGCAGGCAATGCATCACTTTGGCATCGTTTGTAAGCTGTACTTTTTGTTCACTAAAAGTCCAGGTACTGTCTTCAGATAAAATCTTTCCGTAGTTTTCATAGCTGCTCCAGTTCTTCACATACACAAAATCGGCATCTTTTAGAGCCTCATCCTGGTTGTGAGACACCTGTGTATCTTTACTCACTTCAGGATTAAGATCATAACCCGGCGGATTTGTAATCACAAAATCCACATCCATACGCTGCATGGCCTCGACAAACGAATTGGGAACACTTTGGGGCAGGGCCCGTGGGTGCGGTGCCCATGTGAGTACAACCTTCGGCTTTTTTGTCTTTTGAAGCTCTGTAATGGTCATGGCATCGGTAAGGGCCTGCAGCGGATGGCCAGTAGCACTTTCAAGATTTACCACCGGCACAGTAGCGTACTTTTTAAAACTCTTTATCACCAGGTCTTCTTCATCTTTTGCTTTGTCTTCAAGACCCGGAAATGCCCGCACCGCAATAATATCGCAATACTGTGATAATACGGCAGCCGCTTCTTTGATATGTTCAGCTTTGTTGGAATTCATTATTGCTCCATCTTCAAACTCCAAAGCCCAGCCATCTTTATCGGCATTCATCACCATCACCTCCATTCCAAGGAGCTTTGCAGCTTTTTCGGTACTTAGGCGCGTGCGTAAACTTGGGTTAAAGAACAACATGCCAAGAGTTTTTCCCTTTCCCAGGTTTGCTGCCGTATTATTGTTCTTAAGCTGAAGCCCTTCTGCAATAGCCTGTTCTAAATTTTCTAAATCTGATAAACTGATATAATTTTTCATTTTTAAAATATGTTTATTAAGACCTCACAGTCCCGATAGTTATGGGATCTGTAAAGCCTTATTTAATATGGGGATATATTATTTAATATTTTTAAGTTCTGACTTTAACGCCGAAAAGAACTGCTCAAAATGCCCTTTTTGGATACTTAGCGGCGGTAGGATTCGCAACAACTTTTTATTGGAAGCTGCACCTGTAAAAATCTGATGTTTAAACAGGAGATCTTTCCGAAGGCTGGCCACTTCAAAGTCAAATTCCAGCCCCAGCATCAAGCCTCTTCCTTTCACTTGCTTTATCTGCGGAATTTCAGCAGCCTTTTCTTTGACAAACTGAAAAATTTCGGCTGCATTTTGCATCAGGTTTTCATTTTCTATCACGTCCAGTACTGCGATACCCGCTGCACAGGCAAGGTGATTGCCGCCAAAGGTGGTTCCCAATAAGCCGTGTTTTGCTTCAATTTTTGAAGAAATGAGAATGCCACCAATTGGAAATCCGTTGCCCATTCCTTTTGCGATTGAAATAATATCGGGTGAAATTTGATGTTTTTGGAAGGCAAAGAAATCTCCGGTCCGGCCATAACCCGATTGCACTTCATCGGCAATGAGAACAGCGTTGTATTTTGAACAAAGATTGGCCGTAGCCTGATAAAATTCGGTAGATGCTTCATCAAGACCACCCACTCCCTGGATAATTTCAACAATCACCCCGGCAACATCCCCTTTTGAAAGCTCTTTTCCCAAACCTGCCACATCTTCAAAAGCAAGGCAGGTAACTTCATGAGCCTTGTTAAAAGGAGCTTTTATACTTTCATTATCGGTCACTGCCACAGCACCCGAAGTTCTTCCGTGGAAAGCATTTTTAAAATAGATCACCCTGTTTTTCCCGGTGTGAAATGAAGCAAGTTTAAGGGCATTTTCGTTAGCCTCGGCACCCGAATTACAAAGAAAAAGTTTATAGTTTTCAAGTCCCGAAGCCTGTAAAAGCTTTTCGGCAAGTTCCTCCTGTAACGGATTTTTTATGGAATTGGAGTAAAATCCGAGTTTTTGAACCTGCTCCTGTACGGCTTTTACATAAGAAGGATGCGAATGTCCTATCGAAATTACGGCATGACCGCCATACAAATCGAGATACTTTTTACCATCGTCATCAAAGACATGACAGCCTTCTCCTTTTACAGGAGTAATATTATATAGTGGGTAAACGTCAAATAAATTCATGGGGGCTAATTAGAAATATTATTGATTTTTTTGAATGAAGCCTGCATTCCCCGTATGAGTGAAGAACTGAGGCCGTGATGTTCCATTTCGTTAAGACCTTCTATGGTACACCCCATAGGAGTGGTTACTTTGTCTATTTCTTCTTCGGGATGTTTGCCCGAATCTATCAATAAACTCGCTGCACCAAGACAGGTTTGCATTGATAGTTGCTGCGCCTCTTTAGCGTCAAAACCTAACTGAACTGCACTTTGAGTAGTAGCTCTTATTAATCGCATCCAAAAAGCTATTCCGCTGGCACATATTACTGTTGCGGCCTGCATTTTGTTTTCGGGAATAACCATTGTTGTTCCTATTTTATCGAAAATAGCCTCGGCTACCTGGAGCTGTTTTTGTCCTTTCTCATTACTGCAAAGGCATGTCATTGATTTTTTTACGGCAATGGCAGTGTTAGGCATTGCCCGAATAATGAGATGATCTCCCACCAAATCTTCGATCCTGCTTATACTCACTCCCGTAATGGTTGAAATAATCACATGTCTCTCGTGCAATTCGTTTTTAATTTCCTGCAGTACGATTTCGATCTGTTTGGGTTGTACTGCCAGAATGAGAATTTCAGAATTTTGAACAGCTTCGCGGTTACTCTTTGTAACTACCACGTTCTCATATTCAGAATATTCCTGTATAGCTTCTGTTTTTCTTTTAGTGAGATAAAGGGTGTTGTAAGCATTGCTCACAAGGAGACCTTTGGCGATTGAGAGCCCCAGGTTTCCCGCTCCAAGAATTGCGATTTTCATATCAGGTAGGTTTAGAGATCTCACAGGTTTAAAGACCTGTGAGATCTTATTTAGTTAGAAATAATTCGCTTTCAATTTCAGCCCCAGGCTTTCTTCCAGGCCAAACATAAGGTTCATATTTTGAACTGCCTGCCCACTGGCACCCTTCAGTAAGTTATCAAGCACACTGGTGATCAAAATCTTATCATCAAATTTTTGCACTCTTACCAGGCATTTATTGGTATTAACTACCTGTTTTAGATGCAGTTCTTCTTCTACGACATGTGTAAAAGCCGCATTAGCATAGAACATCTTATATATCCCAACAGCGTCTTCCAGTTCCCCCTCAAAAGAGGTATACGTTGTACAGTGAATACCACGGGAGAAATTGCCACGGTTGGGAATAAAATTGATCCTGTGATCAAAATTTTCCTGAAGCTGCTGCACACTCTGCCCAATTTCTGAAAGATGTTGATGTTCAAAAGCTTTATAAGAGGAAAAATTATTATCTCTCCAGGCGAAATGTGTAGAGCCCGAAAAAGAAGTTCCGGCGCCGGTAGCCCCGGTGACTGCATTCACATGCACATCTTCTTTTAGCAATCCTGCATAGGCAAGAGGTAAAAGTGCCAGGTTGATTGCCGTTGCAAAACAACCGGGATTTGCAATGAATTCTGCACTTTCAATCTTTCTCCTGTTTAATTCAGGAAGGCCGTAAATAAATGAATGTGAAGGTTCTGTTTTCCTGAAATCGGTACTGAGATCAATGATTTTAGTACTTTTTGAGAACTCTGTCTCTTCCAGGAACTTTTTAGAGTTTCCATGCCCAAGACAGAGAAAAACTACATCTACATTGGTGTTTACTTTATTGCTGAAAGTAATTTCCGTTTCCCCCACCATGTCCTGGTGAATGGCATATACAGGTTTTCCTGCACTTGAAGTGCTGTAAATAAAATCCAGCGCTACCTGCGGATGGTTAACCAAAATCCGGGTCAATTCCCCGGCAGTATATCCGGCTCCCCCAATTATTCCTGCTTTGATCATGATTTTTGTTTTACCTGGTTATAGATCTTTCCTGAATTACTAAGTATCTTAATAAATCCTTTAGCATCCTGTGCTGTCCAGGCATTGTTTTCTTCTCCGTATTTTCCGAAGCCGCTGTTCATAAGATCAAAAGGAGAAGAGATCCCTTCCAGAACAAATCTATATGGGTGCAGGCTAATATATACTTCCCCGCTTACCTGTTGCTGTGAATTCTGTAAAAAAGCTTCAAAATCGCGCATCACAGGATCCAGGTATTGGCCCTCGTGAAGGTGCATTCCGTACCAACTTGCCACATTTTCTTTATGTTGTAACTGCCATTTACTCAGGGTGTGTTTTTCCAAAAGGTGGTGTGCCTTAATGGTTATTAAAGCCGCAGCTGCTTCAAAACCAACCCTTCCTTTAATTCCAATAATCGTGTCTCCTACGTGAATGTCACGGCCAATAGCATATGCTGAAGCCAGTTCTTCCAGTTTTTCTATATTCTTCTCGGGAGAATTTTCTTCTCTATTCACGGCTGTAAGTTCCCCTTTTTCAAAGGTAAGGGTTACCCGTGAAGCTTCCTTTTCCTGAAGTTGGGAAGGGAAAGCTGCCTCTGGCAGAGGTTTCTCTGATGTCAGGGTCTCAGCACCACCAACGCTGGTTCCCCACAAACCTTTATTAACAGAGTATTTTGCTTTTTCCCAGTTCATATCTACCCCCTGAGATTGCAGGTAGTCGATCTCTTCCTGCCGGGTTAATTTCTTATCGCGGATTGGCGTAATAATTTCAATTTCGGGAGCCAGGATCTGGAAGATCATATCAAACCTCACCTGATCATTTCCTGCGCCTGTACTACCGTGGGCAATATAACCTGCCCCTATTTTCCTGGCGTGGTTTACAATTTCGATTGCCTGAATAATACGTTCTGCACTTACAGAAAGCGGATAGGTATTATTCTTTAGTACGTTTCCAAAAATAAGATATTTTACTACCTTTTTGTAAAAGGAAGAAACCGCATCAAGGTTAGTATAGGTAGTGGCACCAATGGCTTTGGCTGTATTACCAATGCGCTCAATCTCTTCCTGACTAAATCCTCCTGTATTCACGCTCACTGCATGAACTTCAAAGTTTTCTTCTTTTGATAAATATTTTGCGCAATAAGAGGTATCTAATCCTCCACTATAAGCAATTACTACTTTTTTCATTTTGTTTTATTTTCAATTTTTTCAACCACTTTTTCTTTTTTGTAAAAAAGGGTTTGTTTGATACTTTTTAATCGGGTGAACGCCTTGTCGTTCAGTCTTGATTTTTCTTTAGATTTCTCCTTTTTTACAGGATCATACAACATCCCTGTGCAAAGACACATCTTTCTTTCGGTACGGGTAAGAATATCGTAATTTTTGCAGGTTTGACAGCCTTTCCAGAAACTCTCATCATCTGTGAGTTCACTAAAGGTTACAGGCTGGTAGCCCAATTCGTAATTGATCTTCATAACGGCAAGTCCTGTGGTGATCCCAAAGATCTTAGCTTGAGGATATTTTTTACGGGAGAGCTCAAAAATGGCTTTTTTGATATCCTTTGCCAGGCCTCGATTCCTGAAATCGGGATGAACTATAAGTCCTGAATTGGCTACAAACTTCTCGTGGCTCCACACTTCGATATAGCAAAAACCGGCGAATCTATCGCCCTCCAGGGCAATTACGGCGTTTCCATTCTGCATCTTGGTAAGAATATACTCGGGTGTACGGCGGGCTATACCTGTGCCGCGAATTTTGGCAGATTCTTCAATAGTATCACAAATTACCTGTGCATACTTTTCATGAGAAGCATTAGCAATGACAATTTTCATATGCTAAAGAATTAAAGGTTAAAAAATCAAGAAAGGGTTTTCGGGGAAAGAACCGGACTCACCTGGGTTCCATAATAATTAAGCGCGCACAAACGTGCGGCGAAAACTACGGCGGCGCCTGAAAGAATTCTCAGGAGAAAGCCTAAAAAGTAAATGAGAAATGTATTGTGGAAAAATGTGATTCAAAATAAAAAAACTAAATAAAAATTAAGACAAAAAGAGAGGTGCGCTGACAGATGGACTACATCCGGCGGCGCAACATGGGCCTTATTATTATTTGAGACTCTAAAATCACACCGTAAAAGTAAGTTTATTTTTTAAAAACCAAAACAATTTAGAAAAATAATATAACTTCAAACCTTATTTTTTACATAGCTTTCAGCATAAACCCTACATTTTTGGCATCTGCTTTTACGGATTTCCTTTTTTGTTTTTTAAATCTTTACCTTATTTTTCCCCGGAATTCTAACCGGAATAATCATATTCTCAATTTTCCTCTCTTTTACTGAAAAAGGTTCACAAAAAATGAAAAATATAATTCCCGCCCTCTTCCTTCTCTTTACCACAATACTTTTTGCCCAGAAAAAAATTTACATGAATGAAAAGTATGAAGTAGTGACCAATCCTGCCGAAGCTACTTTTTATAAGATAGAGGAAAAAACTGATGAAGGGGATGCTGAATTTCATAGGGTAACCTATAGAATAAACGGTGATATTTCTGCAGAACAATATCTGTCTATTAAAGATGGAAAACCGGTGAATGAAGGCCGACATAAATTCTGGTACAAAACAGGAGAGCCATGGTACGAAATTGAATACAAAAATGGAGACCGACATGGAGAGCTCGTCGCCTGGTGGCCCAATGGTAATAAAAAACGTCACGATTTCTTTAAAAAAGACAAATTCAAATCGGGAACGGTATGGAATAAAGAAGGTGAAAAAATTGAGCATTTCCCTTATTGTGTTTCAGCTTCCTATCCCGGTGGGAATGATGCCCTGCAAGATTATTTAAAAGAGACCCTGCCTGTGCCTGAAAAACAAAAGAAAGGCACTACTGTTAAGGTTCTACTTATTTTCACTATCAATGAAGAAGGAATAATTAGCGAAGTGCAGGTAGTTGAAGGTGCTCCACGCTGGTACAATGCGGTAGCCGTTCAGGTATTGAGCAACATGCCAAAATGGGAACCCGCCAAGCACTTTGGAGAACCTGCACCTACAAGGTTTAGATTGCCCATGAGCTTTGTAAAATAATACAGCTTTAGCTTCAGTCATAATTTTTGTAAATTACAATGAAAAATTATGGCTGAAGAAATCGAAAATATAGCAGCAGTAGACATCCCTCAAATACTCAGCTCTCAAAATGCCTTTTTTGAAACCGGTAAAACTCTTGATGTTGCCAAAAGGATATCTAAATTAAAGGAGCTTAAAAATGTCATTGAAAGCAGGGAGAAAGAAATAGCTGCAGCCCTTTTCGCCGATTTCAGAAAGCCGGAATTTGAAACCTACGCCACCGAAACAGCACTTATTCTCAGTGAACTTAAGTACACCATCAGGAAGCTAAAAAAGTGGGCAAAACCTCAAAAGGTAAAAAGCACTTTCCTCAATTTTCCATCAAAAGATTATATCTATTCCCAGCCCTACGGTAAAGTCCTGGTACTGGCACCGTGGAATTATCCTTTTCAGTTAAGTGTTTCCCCGGCAATAGGTGCATTGGCTGCAGGAAACACCGTGGTGATCAAACCCAGTGAATACGCTCCCGCAACTTCTCAAATCACCAAAGAAATATTTGCTGAAGTTTATCCTGAAGAACATATTGCCGTGATCCTGGGAGGCGTAGAAACATCGGAAGAACTCCTGAAACAGAAATGGGATTATGTTTTTTTCACCGGAAGCGTTCCGGTAGGAAGAATTGTAGCTAAAGCCATAGCCCCCAATCTTACTCCTTCAACCCTGGAACTCGGCGGAAAAAATCCCTGTATCATTCATGAGTCGGCTAAAATTGGTTTGGCAGCAAAAAGAATTGTTTGGGGAAAATTCATTAATGCCGGACAAACCTGTATTTCCCCCGATTACATCCTGATCGACAAAAGGAGGAAAACTGAATTTACCGAGGCCGTAAAAAAAGAAATTAAGGCTGCCTTTGGCGATGAGATAAAAAAGTCGCCAGATTATGCCAGAATCATCAATAAGAATAATTTTGAGAGGCTTCAGGCGATGCTTGAGGGCCAAACCATCATTACAGGAGGTGAAACCGCTCCAGGCGACAATTATATCGCGCCTACCCTACTAAACGAACCTTCTCTCGAATCTGCAGTGATGCAGGATGAGATCTTTGGCCCAATCCTTCCGGTCCTCACTTATTCCGATGAAACGGAAATCGAAAAGATCATCAGCCATTATCCCGATCCTCTTGCGCTTTACGTCTTTGCTGAAGACAAAGGTTTTTCAGAAAAAACCCTTCAAAAATACCATTTTGGAGGGGGTGCTACCAATGACGTTGTAATACATATTGCCAATAAGAACCTGCCGTTTGGCGGGGTGGGCAGCAGCGGCTATGGCGGCTACCACGGCAAATTCTCTTTCAACACTTTCACGCACAAAAAAAGCATCAGCAAGAGGGCTACCTGGATAGATATCCCTCTGCGATATGCTCCCTATGCAGGAAAACTTCCGCTTATTAAAGAAGTAATGAAACGCTTGTAATTACTTTTTCAGCTTAAGGGAATATAAATCTTTACGCCGGTCTTTCAGGTTTCTAACGCTTCCAAAAGTGTGCAGCTCTTTGAGCAGGTCAAGATCTACATCTACAAGCAAGGTACTCTCTGTGTTTGGCGTAGCTTCAGCCTTAATTCCGTTCACAGGAAAAGAGAAATCAGACGGTGTAAAAACAGCACTCTGCGCATACTGTATATCCATATTGTTCACCTTTGGAAGGTTACCCACAGAACCCGCAATTGCCACGTAACATTCATTTTCTATAGCCCGGCTCATGGCGCACAACCTCACCCGCGAATACCCGTTTTGAGTATCGGTCATAAAAGGCACAAATAGTATGTTCATTCCCTGCTCGGCCAGTAGTCTCCCCAGCTCCGGGAATTCCACGTCATAACAAATAAGCACTCCAATCTTTCCACAGTCGGTATCAAGGGTTTTTAACTGGCTGCCACCTTTCATACCCCAGGCAGAACCTTCGGCCGGTGTAATATGCAGTTTCTCGTACCGCTCATAACTTCCGTCGCGACGGCACAAATAGCCCACATTATACATGTGTTCTCCAATAATTTGAGGCATACTGCCTGTAATGATATTGATGTTGTAGGTGATGGCAAAATCTACAAAGGTCTCCAGCAACTTATCGGTATAAGAGGCCAGGGAGCGGATGGCTTCAGCTTCATTAAGGTGATTATACTCGGCCATTAAAGGTGCATTGAAGAGCTCCGGAAAAAGGATAAAGTCACTTTGATAATCACTTACGGCATCTACAAAAAATTCTATTTGAGATACAAGAGCATCAAAATCTTTAAAAAGACGCATTTGCCACTGCACCAATCCCAGCCGCACCACGGTTTTAGCCGTATTGATGAGCTTGTCGGGCTTGGTGTAATAAATGTTATTCCACTCCATTAGCGTGGCAAATTCTTTGCTCTCATGATCTCCGGGCAAATAACCCTTGATCACTTTTTTTACGTGAAAGTCGTTAGAGAGCTGAAAAGACAACACAGGATCATGTATTTCCTTGACCTTTACCTTTTCTATATACTGTTTAGGTGTTAACTCTTCGGCGTATTCGGCATAGTTAGGGATTCGCCCTCCAAAAATGATAGATTTCAGGTTCAATTGCTCACACAGCTCCTTCCTTGCCTCGTAAAGTCTACGTCCCAGGCGCATCCCTCGATATTCAGGATGAATAAAAACATCAATACCATAAAGCACATCGCCAGACTTTGTGTGGGTAGAAAAATTCTCTCCGCCGGTAATCTCCCCATAGGTATGGCTATCGTCAAACTTGTTATAATCTACCATGATTGACAGGGCACAACCTGCAATTTTCTCATTGATCACTATACAAAATTGGCCATCGGGAAATTTTTTAATCAGGTTTTTGATCTCCTTCTCGCTCCAATACTCATTTGGCATGGCATCATAGCTCTCAATCATAGAGATCTTTAACTCCTTATAATCCTTTACACTCAGGTTTCGTAACTCAATTTTAGCAGAATCTATCACTTAAATTTTTTTACAAAGATATTCCTTTCACTGCTGCTTTAAAAATATTCGGCAACAGAGAAATTTATTAAGACTCAAATACTTAGCAGCCTCTAACACAATTAGTAAAAATCTTAATTCAAAAAAGTAAATTATTAGAGAAATTTACCTTTTTCACATCAACTTTAATTAAATTTATAGCACTTAAAATAAAGAATGGTGCCATCTTTCGGAATGCTTAAATAGTAGGGGATTTAAGCAGTTTCATGAAAATGGCACCATCTGTTTTTTCTGAATTAGCTAAAGTCAAGCAGCTTTATTCGCAGCTTTTCTCCCGGCATTTTTTGAGCCAGAGTATTTATGCCTGTTTCTGTCAACTGCAGAATTCTTGGGTATCCACCCGTAGTTTGACCATCCCTCATTAAAGCGATTAAAGTTCCTGATGGCGTGAGTTGTACCGTACCGGGAAGCACCGGACCTGTAAGGATCGGATTTAAATTATTCTCCATTTTTTCCTGAAATTGAATCCCCATCCGATTACTTTCTTTTGCTGCTGAAAAATGCCATTTTTGAAGCGCTTCTTTTTCTGAAGGCTGAAGCAGATCAAACTCCGGCCCCCGAAAAGCCTCCAATACGCCTGAAGTGATATGCTCATCTACTTTAACCGAAGAAAATTTTGAAACAGATGCGCGCTTACTCTCCAAAAAAGGCAATTTCACACCCTTTTCCAGTCGGCTGTGGGGCGTCACCCCATCACACCAGCTTCTGCTACCCAAAACTGCATAGGTTTGGAAGCCACCTTTGATGGCCAGGTAGGCTCTATAGCCGCATTTTCTTCTCCCGAAGCTAAGCACCTGCCCAGCCGAGACCTGCATCACCTGGTTGTTCTGCAACGCCCCGCCGTCAAGTTCCGGAGACAGTTGCGCTCCGGTGATCACAATTTGAGCAGTACCCGAAAATGCCATTTTTGGCCCCTGTAGCGTGATTTCCATCACTGCGGCATCAGGCTCATTCTTTAGCAGAAGATTGGCCACCTTCGCCGCCTGCCTGTCCATCGCCCCCGATGTTGGTACGCCAAATTCACGATAACCATACCGACCAAAATCCTGTATGCTGCTGTACAATCCCGGCTGTAGAATTTCCGCCTGCGCCATCATAGTTTTTCAGATTTTATTCTGAAGTTCCCTCTTTCCACCAGCTCAGAAATTCTTTGGTGCTCTTGTAAATCTACCTGATAAAACCTCAACCTGTCACCAGCCGAAATTGGGCATGGTTTATCTGCTGCCAGATCAAATAATTTTACCGGAGAATTGCCAATTATATTCCATCCGCCGGGGCTAGATTGAGGGTAAATTCCCGTCTGTTTTTCACCAATCCCCACAGCCCCTTTTTGGACCTGTGTCCGGGGGTGATCCCTGCGTGAAAAATGCAGCACTTCGGGCAGCCCGCCCAGGTATAAAAATCCGGGTAAAAATCCGGTGAAATATACCAGGTAATCTACCGAAGAATGCAACCAGATTATTTCCTCTTTTGGCAACTTTTTCACCCGGGAAATCTCATCGAGATCAAGGGCAAAAACATCATCGTAACACACAGGAATATGAAATAATTTAGATTCAATAATTTCATCTATATTAGCACCTGAAAACTCCCCCAAAAGGCTATAAACCTTATTATAAGCATTCTCTATACCATACACATAAATGATTAATAATGAGCTGTATGTACTTTTTATCTCAACCTTTTGTTTAACTAATTTCTCCTGAAGGAATTTCTTAAGATTTAGAACCTTCGCAAGAGTTTCTGGAGAAATTTCAGGTTCAAATTCGACAAGGATAGCCCCCTCGCCCATCCGTTTTATCTTCGGAAATACTTCCATTAAGCTTTAAAGATTTCGATATTTTTAGCGGGTAATTCCCGGTGTAAATATTCAAGAATTTCTACCGAATTTGGTGTGTCTCCATGCAGGCAAAAAGTGGTGGCAAAAGTGTCAAATTTCTGGCCTTTTTGAGGGGTGATTTTTTGCTCAGAAATCATGGATAAAAGATGGTTAAAAACCTCTTCTTTGTGGGTGATCACGGCACCCGTTTCTTTTCGGTTTACAAGGCTGCCATTTGGGTTGTAATTTCTATCGGCAAAGGCTTCATATCTTATCTCTAATTTACCTTTTGCCAACTCACTAATTACAGAACCTTCGGCCACATAAAGCACCAGGTCATTTCCGAATTCAAGAACAGAATCGATAATAATTCTGGCAACTTCAGCATTATTAAAAGCATCATTGTAAAGAGCGCCATGAGGTTTTACATGGGTGAACACCGCCCCTTCAGCTTCTGCAATTTGCTTTAGGCTCATAATTTGCGCAACCAGGCTTCTTTTAAGCTCTTCACTTTCCATAGGAATGGAAATCCTTCCGAAGTTTTCTTTATCGGGATACGACGGATGAGCGCCTATTTCTACCCCATTTTCCATAGCGAGGTCTACGGTGTGCTGCATGGTTTCTAACGTGCCTGCATGCCCGCCACAGGCAATATTACACGCCGAAATAAGCGGCATAAGCTGCCCATCGTGCTCCCCTCCTTCTCCAAGATCGCAATTGATATGTATTTTTTTCATAGTTGTAGCTCTCCAATTTTTAGTAATAGCCTCTCACCCCGAATAATGGGTTAAGATCTTCCGGGAGCAGAATTACGATCAAGGCTTTTACATCTTTTTATTACTTTCCTGTATAGCATACAAAGCGAAACTCCCAAGCCAGTGCCCTCCTTCATAGCTATCGCCCACGAGGTTAGGAAATGAATACGCCACGTGCTCATTGGCCAGCGTGCGAAGATGCCCGTATTGTTCGGGATATTGATTGGCAAGGCCGTAAAACACCCACGCCCGGCTAAAATTGAGTCCGTCAAGGTGAACCAATTTTCCGTCGGTCCTATCACTCACTTCGGCTACTTCCATGGCAAAACCCTTGCTCTGCAACTGCGGAAGAAAATCCTTCATCCACAAATTGAAGGTTTTTTTAGGAAGAACCCGGCGCATAATATCGACCTCGGCCAGGCAGGGCGACAAGAAATCGAATCCTCCCGGTTCCCATTCAATAGGGCAATTGTCATCGTTCAAATAGTAATCTTTTGCTCTTTTCTCGATCAACAACCGCAAGTCTTCTGCTCCAGTGGTAGCAGCATAATCATGTGCCAGTGCAAGAGCAAAGGCTGTATTGGTGTGCTCGCCAACTCTGATGGAGTAGTTAAGCTTCGGAAGAAATTCCTTAAACTTCTGCACCATAAGATCTGTAAGAGGCTGCAGATTCTCACGCAGCTCTACTGCTAAGGGATCTTCCCAGGTGTGCAGCTCTTCGGCCAGTTTTAAAATCCACGCCCAGCCGTAGGTGCGTTCAAAACTACCCTCCTGCTCCCGGCTGAAGTATTTTACTTCCTGCCTGATATTTTCGGCAGTAAGAGAATTCTTTAGAGTCTCCCGAATTTCTTCGGCTTTTTTCATTTCAGGGAACTTCCTAAGCAAACTTACGAGAGACCAATGTGCATGTACCGAAGAATGCCAGTCAAAACAGCCGTAAAAGGCGGGGTGCAGTTCTTTGGGTTCGCCAATATCTCCGGCACCCGAGAGGGTTTGGTTAAGCTTATTGGGATATTCAATACCAATACAGTTTAGCGGAAGTTTGGCCAGTTTATTAGCTTCCTCTACAGTAAGCACAACAGCTTGTGAGGGTTCTAACATAGCTACAGCTTCATCTACGAGGGTAGAATCTGTTTCCATTCCTTCGGTTACAGGTGCTTCATCATTGCCTTTACAGGCTATTACTGCAATCGCAGCGATCACTAAAAATTTCTTTTTCATAGTTTAAATTATCCTAGCCAGCCTTCCCTGTCGAGGCTGCGGTATTGTATAGCTTCACTTATGTGAGCTCCTTTTATTTTATCTGAATCTTCTAAATCTGCAATAGTACGGGAAACCTTTAACATTCTTTTGCATATATAGTCCATAAAATTAATCATATATTCACAGTCTTAAAAGATATAGATGAGAGCAGTCGCCTACCTTCGAGTTAGTACACAAGATCAATCATTAATTAGACAGCATGAAGATATAAAAACTTTTGCATCCCGAAAGGGGCTAAAGTTAGATGAAATATTTGAGGATAAAATTAGCGGTTCTAAAACTAATTCTAATGATAGGGAGGGCTTTAATGATATGGAAAAATATATTGAGCTTAATGAAGATATCAGGGATATTTTGATTTTAGAAATTTCCAGACTTGGAAGAAAGAATAACGATATTCAAAATATTATAGAAAAATATACGGAAAAAGGTATTAATATTCATATAAATGATCTCGATATATCTACTCTTGACAAAAACGGAAATCGGTCATTTGCTGCTGAAATGATGATTTCTATGCTTGGAGTAATGGCATCAAATGAATCTCGTTTACTTTCATCAAGAATCAGTTCTGGTCAGATGTCCCGGGCTAGGAAAAATCTTGCATTCGGAGGTAAAATTATAGGTTACAAAAAAGATGAAGAAGGAAGACCTGTTATTGATATGTATGAAGCACCTATGATCAAAAGAATATTCGAGCTGGCTTCTGAGGGACTAGGAATGAGAAGTATATCCTCTATGATAGAAAATGAATTTGATCGTGAAATCTCTACTGGCACTTTAAATGGAGTTATAAAAAACACCTTTCATAAAGGTGAGCGAAGATATAAAGATTTAGTACTTGATGTTCCTCCAATAGTTTCTGAAGAATTATGGCAAAAAGCAAACGATTCAGTTGCCAGTAGAAAAAAATTTGGAAGTAGAGCAAACGTGAACACTAACATCATTAGCGGCAAAATAACTTGTACTTGTGGAAATGTTATGCATCAAAAAGTAATACCGCAAGGAAGAATTGATTCCTTTGTTTGTAAAGACACAAAGTGTAAAAATTCTATTAATAGACCATGGTTATTCCGCATGATTCGGAAAATAGTAGAAAGACATGCTCAAAAAACAAGGGATAAACAGGTTCGTGAAAAAATGAAATTAGAAATATCAGCATGCAAAGCAACTATCAGTATTAATTTAAAGCAACTTGAAAAACTTAATAAAAGAAAGATTAAAGCTAGAGTTGAATATCTTGATGACGATGAATTCTCTAAAGAAGAATACAATCTAATTCTTAGTGAGATAAAGAAAGATATTATTCAGATTAAAGAAAATAATATCAAGCTAAATGACACCATCAGAAATTTCGAAAATTCTCTAAAAAATGAAATAAAGCATTTTAGTGAGGACTTAGAAATATTTCGAAATGAAATTCAAGATATCGTTAGGCATGTAATTATAGAAAAAGAAAGCGTGCTGATTAACCTATACGGATGGGGAGAATATGATTTAAATAAACCGAATAGCATCAAATTAGGTTGGGAAGCACGGAAGCCTGAAAGTGAAAGATATCAGAATGAAGGGCTACCCTTGCGACATCCGATCACTGATGAGGATTTAGATTTATTTACCAGAGATTATATAGAAAACGCTTAATAGTAAGAAATGAATTCTTTACTGTTTCTAATCTTTTAACAAGTGATTTTAATTCTTGAAAAAGTTTTAAAAAAGCACCTTCTTTTGTTCAAATGCTTTCTACAAATGCTTTTAGAAAAACGAAGGTCACATTAAAAAACATCAAATTATTACCTATACAAGCAATTAAATGATACACAACGACTTAACAGTATTACTTTAAAAGAACTGGATGGCGAGGAGAATGCAAAGGACGTTAGATGTTCCTATTAGACAAGAATTACTTGATTACCTGTCAATGGTTTTTAAAGGAAAAAATAAAATCTCCCATAAGGGAGTGCCCTTGAAAATAGACTACTGTGTTTATCTTTTCTACCTACTAGAAACTTTAGAAGCAAAATCTTTTGGGAACATCAACTACGAGAGCAGAGATATTCATATCCATTCTGCAAAATTGAGAAAAGAATTTCATTCCAATTATAACGGTTACATCCAATTTATAGTTGATCACAAATTCCTCCTGAAAACTGCAAAATATAAAGTTGGAAGTAATACAAATATTTATCAATTCACAGATGTCTATCCATCCTCAAACCAATATATGGAATATACAATTTGGGATTCTACTCTACTTAAAAAAGTAAATAGTAACAATTCAAATAAAACTGAGGATGCAAGAATAAGAATTAAACATGCGTCAAAAATACGCCCACACTTAACCAAACATTTCAATGAGTATTTGAACATAGATTATCAATCTTGTTTAGAGTTAATGGCAGACATGAGGCCTATTCAGTATCGATCTAATTTTATTACTCTTTTCAATTTTCATGAAAAGCGTTGGGAATTCTCAAACAATCAAGAAACTGACAATAGACTCCATACCTTATTGACAAGGTTAAATAAAAAATTCTTAAAGCATATCACCTACAAAAACGAATCGCTCGCTGAAGTTGACATAAAAACTTCTCAACCATTATTTCTATTCTCTGTACTGAATGCTATTTTCAGCAGAAAGGATTATACTGGATTCTATTATAAAATCCAGGAGAAGCTCGGAAATGAAGTGATACAGGAAATTTTAAAGACTGGAATAAACACAGATGAATTAAAAAGGTTTGGCGATGTAATTCTGAATCACGATTTATATGATTACATAGCTGAAAACCTAATAATTGAACAAGCGAACGGGGAATATCTTAGGTTTGAATTTGATCCAGTTAAAAACTTTAAAGAAAAAGTTCATTATAAAAGTATGCGGGATTTGACTAAAAAAGCAGTCATGGAAACCTTGTACAGTTCTTCTAAAAATTATAATTCAGAAGTTCAGCAAATTAAAAATCTTTTTCTAAGTGTATTTAAGATAGTTGACCTTCTAAAGACTATCATGAAAGAAAAAAATAGTTTCCCGATTTTTTTACAGCAAATTGAAGCAGAAGTTTTATTGGATGAGGTCGGAAAACATATCTTGAAGCATAAGCCTGACATTGTACTTTTCAGTAAACATGATTCGCTTATCACAACATCAGCAGACGTTAACTTCCTAAAAACCGAAATGGAAGATCATCTTAAAAAGTACCTGTTAATCGACAAAGTAAAAATTGAAATGAGTCACTGGAATTGAACCACCCCTTTTTTTTTCTGATACATCATTAACTGTCTACAACTGATACAACATGAATAGATAGATATTTATAATAAAACATCACTATATTACTATTATGTTGTTTGGTTTTTAAATGAACCCTTTTGTAAAAAGGAATATCATCCAATTTAATTTCTGAGACAGAACCCAATCTAAACATTTTTACAAATTACATTGCATCGAAAATGTTGTCTATTTCAGTTTGTCTTATTCCTAAATAACGTTTAGTAACTTTAATGTTTGAATGGTTGAAAATTTCTGATAGCTTTATTAGTACATCTTCATTCTTACCATTTGCTTCATAAACATATCGACCAAATGATTTTCTTAATCCATGGGAACTTATTGACCATTGATCCTGTAGAAATCTATTGATTGCTTGCCTTGAATACACTCCGCCCTTTTGACTTAAAAATATGTATTCATTCTCCTCTCCTTCCCCATATAGTTCAATAGCTTCTTTAATATACTTGTTAATTTTTCTATCTACCTTTTTTCCTGTTTTCTGCTCCTTCAAACTCAATCTATCATTTTTTACATCCCCCCATTTGAGTGATAATATATCTCCGATACGCAAACCTAGATTTATCTGGAATACGATATAGAGACCTTTCACCCTTTTTGATTGACTTTTTGCTTTAATTAATCTGTTAGCAACAAACATTGCTTTTTCGAATTCTATATAATCACTTCCGGTCATTTCTAATTTTTTTAAATACACTTAAATATAGTTCATTTACTTCGTTTTTATACACTAAATGAACATTATTTATTGGATAAATAATCAAACCATTAGTAATCAATACATTAAAGGTTCACTTTTTATATTAGTGAACCTTTTTCAAAACCAAATCAGTAAAAATTTAACGCCAAAATAAAACTTGAACCATTTACTATTATCCAGTGGTCACCCTTTATCATATTAATCCCATTATATCACTTTGCTTTCATATCTGTCTCCTTTCCTTTAAGGTGCGGAGATAATATAGCTTTTTAGAAAGTCTATAAAATTTTATATTCTTATTATTGCATTTATAAAATTCAATCCATGACCAATCATAAAGTTTATTATTCTACAGCCAATGAAATGGCTGATGTTCCTGATAATTCTGTAAACCTTGTTGTTACCTCACCACCTTACCCGATGATTGAGATGTGGGATGAAATCATGAAACAACAAAATGAGGAGATTGAAAAGCAGTGGGAAAAGGAGAATTACAATGAAGCTTTCGAACTTATGCATAAAGTATTAGATAAAGTTTGGCAGGAGTGTTATCGTGTATTAGACGATGGAGGTGTAGCTTGTATAAATATTGGTGATGCCACAAGAACCCTCTCAAAGAATTTTGTCTTATATTCTAATCATTCGCGAATTATTAGTGCGTGCTTGAAAATCGGATTCCAAAATTTACCAAATATTATATGGAGAAAGCAAACTAATGCACCTAATAAATTTATGGGATCTGGAATGCTTCCTCCTGGCGCATATGTTACCTTAGAACATGAATACATCTTGGTGCTTAGAAAAGGTACAAAGAGGGAATTTAAGTCACAGGAAAGTAAAGATTTGCGTTCCGAAAGTGCTTTCTTTTGGGAAGAGCGGAACCAATGGTTTTCTGATATATGGGAGGTAAAGGGAACCAGACAAAAATTTAAAGATGAAGTTCGAAAGAGAAGCGGAGCTTTTCCGTTTGATATTCCTTACAGATTAATAAATATGTTTTCTGTCAAAGGAGATACAGTACTGGATCCGTTTATGGGTACAGGAACAACTGCTCTCGCAGCTATGGCTTCAAATCGAAACAGCATTGGATTCGAAATAGATTCTAAGTTTGAGCCCACCATCGTTGAAAATTTATTAGGTACGGAAAGTATGCTTAATCAAGTTATATCTGATAGAATAAATAGACACATCAAATTTACTGATTTAAGGAAAGCAGAGAAAGGAAGTGATTGTTTCAAATATCAAAATTCTCACTACGGTTTTCCTGTTATGACCCGTCAAGAGTTAGGGATAGCTTTTGAATATGTAAAGAAGGTTTCCTATGAAAATAAATCCTTCGTTACAAACTACCATGGCATAAATGTACTTGAAAATCCTTTAGCTCTTTTTTAGACAAGAAATAAAATTTTTATAGTCACTTTCATAGGTATTTATTATGCCTTTCATGTCTGAGATAATTATAAAAACTGATACACCAAAGGCCTGAAAATATTCTTCAAATTTTCGCTTATTAGCTGCTTTAGCCCTAATTAAATATGGAGTGTTTGCCAAATAGGATCTTGGTTTAATTTGTATACCACAAAGTAATTTGCCATTGCGGTAGACTTCAAAATCTACAGCATATTTGTGGTCATTTTCCCCTGAAGTTTCATTAAACTGAAATTGGGGAAAGTTGGAACGTAAAGATTCAGCAGTTCTTTTTTCACGTAAAATGACTCCATTCCATGTTTCACAGATCACCCGAAAACGGACTGCTTTCACACAATCCTTTAATGAAATTTCTGGATGCTCTGATTTCATGTACTCATAAAGCTTAATTCCTTTTTCTTCTAATTCACCTTGGGTTCTACCATTTTGAGTATTTATATTTATTAAATTAAATGGTAATGTTCTTACCTTTTCTGGATCCTTTAATTTAAGCTGAAAATCCTTTAAGACAGAGGATTGATGCGGAGAAAGTGCTTTAAGTTGCCTCTGCCTGTATTCACCCATTTCATAATAGAAACTTTCCCATTCCTCCTTATTGGCAAAAGGTTTAAGAGTTATTAAAGTTGTTACATATCCAACACTCCACGGGTCATTTAGCATTAGTTGATTCCAAGGAGCATTTGTCTTAGCAAAGGCTCTATGGTCAATATCGTTGACAAAGGCATCCATTTAGTTAAGGATTGAATCTGGAATTTCTATAGTAATACCATCCTTCTTCTTATCATAGAAAATAATAGGGAAAGTTATTTCTTCTGAAAGATTCTTAACTTTATATGTAATTGGCTTAATACTAACAGGTTCATCATTTATAAATCCATCAATACCCCTTGCCTCCTCTTCTGGAGTTGCCAGTCTGTATGATTGGCTTTTAGGTTCTGCCACTTTTGATAAAATGGCTTCTTGAAAACGTAAACCTAAATATGTTTTTGTAATGACTAAATCTTCAACCCATTGACGAACCATTGATTCATCAATTTTAGCTATCGCTACTTTCAAGTTTTCTACCATAGGAAATATGCGAGCTACCGCATTTTCAACTCCATCAGGTTTCTTGTCTCCATACCACTCCTCCCATTCTTCTATAGTACCTGGACCAAATTCTTGTATAAGGTCACTCATTTGACCAACAACACGAGGACGAGTACCCTGAGCATTACTGTTGGCTAAATTTATAAGTTGGGTTGCGTATTTAGGAAAATCAATAGAGTCCCCTTTAATAATTTGATGCAGTTCAGCATTTTTAATTTTTACTTTCATGTGGTAGCAAGGAGGTTAAAGAAACTTCCAAAGCCGAAGCTAACTTTTCAATATTTTTAAGTGTAATATTTCGCTCTGCACGTTCAATCATTCCGATATAAGTACGATGAAATCCTGCAAGGTGAGCAAGCTCTTCTTGGGAAATACCCTTGGATAATCTCACCTGTCTGACTGAATTACCAAAAATTTGAAGTATGTCGGTTTTGTCTGTCACGTATTTAAAAAAATTTCTATAAAAGTACTTTAGAAGAACAAAGCTGACCACATACTATAATTAGCATTTTAACAAAACCCTTAGAGATTGGTTTCTACCTTTTGGTATACGAAGTTGAAAAAAATTTTAATAAATTCAATAGGAAAAAGGATATAAAATAACTTCCATAATTGTTAGTTACCAACTATTATAGAGTTTCTACGATAAATAAGGAGCTATAAGACGTTTTTCCTTCTTTCCAGGATAAATACTTTACGTGATTAGTAAAGTTGATTAGAATGGCTAAAATTAATCCACAGCTATCTTACATAGTTCAATTACGTGATTATAATTAACTAAAAATACAGAATTGGAGAGTTAAAATATATTTCGTCTATGAACTATATGTGACAAAGAGTATTATTCAGAATGCGATCATAAGCCCGGGCAGATAAGTTAAGCCGCTCCATGGCCACCTTGAGCAGGTTCATGGAATCTGGGTCGAGCGCGCAATGTTCCCTAATTTGTTTTACATTCATTTGCGCATTGTAATGCACCTTCTCATTATCTGCAAACCTATCTGTTTGTTTTTTTCTGGCAGCAGTTACTCTTTTTCTTATTTCCAGGCTGCTTTCTCCGCGCCTGTCGTCACTTAGCTTCTCAAAAGGAACGGGAGTTACTTCAATATGTATGTCAATCCTGTCGAGCAAAGGTACGCTTATCTTGCTCATATACCTTTGCATCTCGGCGGGAGAAGATGTAGCGGGAGAACCGGGATCATTGAAGAACCCACTGGGACTCGGATTCATACTGGCCACAAGCATAAAGCTCGATGGATAAGTCACTGTAAATTTTGCCCGCGAAATAGTCACTTCACGGTCTTCCAGCGGTTGTCGCATCACCTCTAATACACTTCTTTTAAACTCCGGAAGTTCATCGAGAAACAATACGCCATTATGAGACATGGAGATCTCCCCCGGCTGCGGATATGCCCCGCCACCGACTAAAGCCACATCCGTCCCACTAGTATTTGTAAACCATTTTGAAAGCTCTGTGTTTGAGGAGGTTGCAGAGTTGATTGAACTCTTACCTCCTTTTTTAGGTGCAGAATTAGCTCCTCCACCACCTCCTTTCTTCTTATCTTCCATTCTCTGCTTCCACATCTCAAAGTCTCTATTTTCTTCTCTATCCACTTCTACTAGATACTTCAGTTCTTCTTCAGATATTTCAGTATCACCTTTAAAACGTTCTTGCAGGGGTTTTGATTTTAACCACAGCCTGTAGTTTTCTTTATGTAATACAATTGTGAAGGTATAACCTGTTTCATATTCCAATTCAATTACCCATGCACCATCACTTTCCCTATGGTGTAAAACAATGTTCTTGAGTAAAGCATCAAGAAGGTCTGTCTTCTCTTGGAAAGTTTGAGCAGAAGTCACTTCTGCCATTAGGTCATGTATATCTTCAATTTTCTTTTCTTCAAGGTCAAGGTTCTTTAATTTCTCATTAACCTCATTAAGCTCCTTCTTATACTTTGCAATTTCATTCTTGAGAGAGTTTAATTCAGGTTGAATATCTTCCTCAGGTATAGTTCCTTTCAGATAAGCTTGTACAGCTCTCTTTTTCTGTTTCTCTAAATCATTAACCTTACCTTCATAAATCTTCTTATCTTCAAGTAGAGCAGGTTTATCTGTGGTCTTCTTTTTGAATGCATCCTCAAAAATCTTTTCCAAGTTATCAGGTTCTAAAAATATCTCTGACCAAATAACATTTTCTATCACATCAATATTTATTGACCTCTGACCACAGGACTGACCTTTATACCTTTTACTACTACACATGTAGGTATGGTCTTTTCTACTCGCTCTTGTTCTACCATAATAGTTCCTACCACACTTACCACACCTCAATAAACCTTTTAGGAGGTAATCATACTTAGGAGTATTACCTGTTTTTGTATTGGCGTTTTTTGCAAGGTTATCATTTACCTTCTGCCAATACTCAGGAGAAACTATGTTAGGTGCATCATAAGACTTTCCTTTATAGATTCTTTCACCTTTGTATAGAGGGTTTACTATGATACCTCTTGCACTATTTCCTGACCATTTTACATCCTTTTTATCTCTTGTAGTTTCTTTTTTAGTATATTTATTTGTGACTGTTATAGTACCCTTCCCTATCGTGTTATATCTTGTAGGTATACTGTGGTCATTAAGCCATCTGGCAATACTTCTTGTACCTGTACCCTTCAAAGACATATCATATATCTTCTTAACTATCTCAGCTTCTTCCTTGTCTATAATCAGGTATCCATTTTTATCTTTCGTATATCCATAAGGTAAGATGGAAGAGTGAGCTTTACCTTCTTCTACTCTGTGTAAGAGAGCTGATTTTACTTTGAGGGTAGTAGTAGTGACATGAAACTTATTCATAAGACTCATAATGTCTCCAAATAACTCTTGATTCGGGTCATAGAGGTCTACTACTCCATCAAATTCTGTGAGATAAGTGATTTCATTCTTCTTAAAGATTTCCATCACTACGAACCTTGTCTTAGGTTCTCTTTCTAACCTACTTTGGTCTACTACATAGACATGGCTGATATTTCCTTCTTCTACATCTGCAATAAGTTGTGCGAATGCAGGTCTATCCTCAATATTAGCAGTACCTGATACACCTTCATCTACATATATCTGATACTCTAATTCAAGCTCTTTAGCCTTAGCTATACCTTTCTTTTTTTGGTCAGGTATACTAACATTCTTACCCTCCTCCTTTTCTCTACTGATTCTGCAATAAATTCCTAACATGTAATGCTTTGATTTACAATTATACTAAATTATTCCCTACAGGTTCATGTAAATATCATCTATCTGTTCCTGCCTGATTCCCAGGTACTTTCTTGTAGTAGCTATGTCCTTATGAGCAAACATTTCAGAGAGGTACAGAAGAGCACTTTCACTTTGATTATTATTATCCCATACTCTTCTTCCAAATGTTTTTCTAAGGCTGTGTGAGGATACTCTATTACCTGAGAAGTATTTGGTAAGTAATCTATTGACATGCTTATTACTATACACAGTTCCTTTTTGAGACCTGAATGCATGAAAAGAATCATTGAAAGCATCTTCACCAAAGTACCTCATAGCTGTCTTAATATTATCATTCAAAGTAATCTTTCTCTTCTTCTTAGTCTTACCCTCAATAATGTCAATAGAATCTTTCCTCAGGTCTCCATAGGTAAGCTGTAAGAGGTCTGATATTCTAAGACCAAGATTTATACCCACAACTATTAAAAGTCCTGCTGTGGGATTTTCATGAGTTCTGATAAGCTTCATACCTGTCTGTAAAGCTTTGTCAAAGTTTAAATAAGTTGCTCCCGTCATAATGGAATTGTAATAGTTTTTAAATGTCTTATTACATCAAATATATGATGTTTTTTGACATTATTGAACAAGGGTATTGTTAAAGTTCCTGTGAATACTGCAAATGTCAAGAAAGGATATTTTCTGACATTTATGAAGTTGCGAAAGGAAATCCTTTTTGGGTAGTTTAGGTCTTTACGTATTCTTACTCCTCCTTCTTGTCTTTATGATAATTTATTCTTGGGGTATAGCAAATATTTAATTCGGAATTATTCCTGATATAATTATATTAGTTGGAAATTTGCCATTAATGATAAAATCCCCATTACGACCACAGGGAAAATTTGATTTTCATCCACAGGAAGAAATTCAAGAGAGCATCAGAGGTGTAGAATATGATTTCTTCTATACAGGTAAAAGAGAAGGTACAGGTGGGCAGATTGAATTACACGTCACATCCATTGTGAGAGATTGGGCTGAGAATGTTTACATCAGGAAAGCCTGGTACATGGGTCATAAAGAAAATTGGAAAGGATGTATAGAAAACCATGTGAGAACTCATTTACTCGAAATAAGTGCAGGAAGAATGCTTGTAATGCGTTTGATGCAGGACTTTGAAGTGACTGAAGATAAATTTAAGCCCTGGGAGAAATATAATCCTTCTCATTTTAGGTTGTAAGCCCTTTTTACTGTTATAGAAGAAAAATTCTATGTTATTTTCACTCAGGAGTAATAAATAAATAGTTCATTCTCCAAACTGATTGCCTCCCTTATACGCTCCTTCGTAAACTCTCTATTCTTAGCATCAGATAAATCTTTCTGAAGGTCTGTAATAGAAGTTGATAATGTGTCGTCATCACTAAATTTAAACCAAAGAGAACCCTCTGAATTTTCCCGTCTCATTTGCGATTCTATCTTCTGAAGCTCTTGAACCAATTGACTAAGTGTAATTTGTTCCTGAAGAAAATTATTAAAAGAGACACTAACTCTATGATTGTAATGATTTATATTCTCCATTGCGTTAGGTAAAAAAGGTAAAGCAACTAATTTGCATAACTAGCATCCTGAATGTACTGTTGAGCAGTCGTAGAGAATTCATCATCATCCATCTCCTCAAGCTCATTTGATGTCTCAGCATCAAACCACATGCTAAGTTTTTCTGTTTCTTTATTGACGATTCTGAACATTTTCATCAACGGCTCAAAAACCAGTTCAAATTCTCCTACTGTTCGTATTGTTTCCATAATAAATATTTCTCCTAAAGTACTGATATTGCTGCAAGAATACAACATTACCTTAAAATAAACAGCAAATTAATTTACCCTCCATTGCTGGATTTATAAGAGAAAAACTTTAAAAATTTTGAGGGGGGGGATATCAGCTTTTGCTGTTCTTGACGTACATCTGGAATGGGTGGATTGCTCTCTTTCCAAATATTTTTAATTTTCATATGTTGCGAGGGGGGTATTAATTTTTGAGCACCTCTGTTAATGCTGTACATAATAATTGGTACATTAGGAATTCCAAACAGTCCAATGAAAAATATTTTACTAATCCTGTTTTACCTTCATACCTCGATTATTTTAGGGCAGGAAGTTTATTTCTCTCCAATGACAGAATATTTGCAGACTGGGCAGAAAGAAATTATTAACAGAACTATTTCTATTGGAGAAGGAACAATTATCATAAAAACAGAGACAGATTCTGGATACGATATTCAATCTCTAAAAATTCTGGAGAAGAAGGTAAAGCCTGAAACAATACCACCAATTATTATTTATGACTGCACTTCACCTGATGGATTTTACCCTACCTTACTCTTCGTTCCCCAGAGGAAAGAAGTATCAGAAATATTAGTAATTCAACCTTCTTTAGTTACTGGTTTAGATGAACATTTCAGATTTTATATTGAGAATAAAGAAAACCTTATTCATTAATTGAGGTTTAGGGGAATATTAATCTCCTCCTTTTATACCTTTGTGCCTTGGAGCAGTCTAAACGTCTTTTTCTATTTTGTTACAGCATAATTTTAGTTTTTTGCCACTTCCACAGTAACATTTATCATTTCTATTTATACTCTTTGCGATTTCATAAAGGAAATCTTTATTTTCAAGCATCATTTGCACATAATATTCACCGTCAAATCTCTGAGCATATGAATTATCAATGAAAAACATTTGTTGTTCATCGTTTTTCTTTTCCTGCTCTTTAAAATTTAACCCATTCAGTAGATACATGGCAAAGAAAGATAATTCAGAAGATGCAAAGCATATTTTTGATAATTCTGTCCTTCGTTCAAAGTAATGAAATAGTCCATCTAAGTCTTTCACATATTCCATAATAATATCCAAGTCAAAAATAGACATAGTTATAGGTATATAATCCTTCTCATAAAAAAACATTCTCGTATGGTTCGTTAGTGCCCCATACCCATCTAACAATAGGCAAGCGTGATAAATTTTATTAACCTTTGAAATATCTATCTTTTCACCTGATTTCTCATCAAGTAAGTAGGACTCATTCCTTAAAATTGGTTGATAAGCAATCTCTGCCTGTTCATTTGCATTCAATATTGCTTTTTTAAAGTCTTCTTCAAATGTTTCAGGATTTCCCCTTTTACTGATTTCTCTTAATCGCTTAGACTTGACTTGAAAAATTATCATCCTCTCATTTTCTTTTATACAAATATCTAAGTCTGTAATAGTCTCTTTTCTGCTTCTTTTCAACTCCACCCCTTCCAAGATTTTTGTGCTATGAATTTTCTTTCTCAAAATTTTACTAACCATTTTTTCAGCTGCAATTCCTCTGTTTTTAAGAGCTATGTTGGCGTAAGCTTTATCAGCAACCATCCAATAAAATGGGCTGTCATAAATAGCCTCAGAGAGTAAGAAGGAAATAGGTATGTAATAAGAGTTTCCAAGTTGTATTATTGGTCTAATTTTGATTTCATTTAAGTCGTAAATATTATTATAATCATTATTAATGTCTTCAGTTTCAGCTATAGTAAATGCTTTGAGAACATCTAAAAATTCAGGATTTTTCTTAAAGACATAATTATCAATTTTAAAAGAATACATTTCGTGAAGGCTGAACTTTCTTTCCCTGTTATTCAATTTATAATGCATTAAAGATTTTACATAGTAGAAAAACCTCTTCGCAGCATCAGGACTAAAATTTTTATTTTTTTTAAGCCATGCGATATCCTGCGCATATTTATCAACTACAAAATCCACATATTGATAATCATATGCTCCGCTACCTGCATAAAATATAGTCTCTTGAATATTTGCCTCAGAAGTTCTCATTGCTTCGTGGAAATTCTTTTGTCCATTTAAATTACCCAATTTTGGCAAGTAGTTTTCATGGTATAAATTCATTAGCTCCATTAACCTCGTTGATGCACGCTTAAAATCTAAAACAGAGCCATTTGAGTGATGTCTATTCTTCAGATAATATCCATATAAAAAAGATATTTCATTTTCGTTCAAGGTTTGATAAACATCTCTTGAGCCAAAGGTGTTTGAATTAAAATTGAGATTGAGTCGAGTGACATGAAGTAAAATTTCTAAAAAATTTTGAGAAAGAGATAAGTTGTTTATCTCCTTTTGTATTTCATCAGTTGACATATGACTATTAGATTTTATTTAAATTTCTTTATCTCAGATAAAAAGACAATTAACAATGACTAGCTTTATATAATATCAGTTATACCTTTACTTAGCCATAAATCTAATTAAATCTTTAACATTTTTTTATATCTTTATCCTACATATTCCCTACACCTATTTAACCACAACAATTATGTAAATGGCTGAAACTGTCAATCAGAACCCTGAGCAGATAGCAAGAGATAAAATCGACAAGATGCTTTCTGAAGCAGGGTGGGAAATACAATCAAAAGGTCAAATTAATTTATCTGCTTCTAAAGGTGTAGCTGTTAGAGAGTATCAAACTGATGCAGGCTTTGCAGACTACGTACTTTTTGTAGAGAGGAATCCTGTTGGAGTAATTGAAGCTAAAAAGGAAGAAGAAGGTCATCGCCTCACAGTTGTTGAGGAACAATCAAAAGATTATGCCCAAGCACAGCTAAAGTATCTCAAAAACGACCCTCTACCTTTCGTTTACGAAAGCACAGGAACAATAACTCGTTTTAGAGACTTTAGAGACCCAAAGCCAAGAGGAAGGAATGTTTTTAGCTTTCATAAACCTGAAACTATCGCAGAATGGATTAGGAAAGGTACTAGCCTTAGAGCAAGATTACAAAATTTACCTTCTTTGCCTGAAGATGGATTAAGACCTGCTCAAATTGTAGCCATTAAAAATCTTGAAATGTCATTCAAGAATAATAAGCCCAAATCCTTGATTTGGATGGCGACAGGGGCAGGAAAAACGTTTACTGCTGCTACATTTGTATATCGTCTTTTAAAACATGCTGATGCAAAAAGGATACTCTTCCTGGTAGACACACGCAACCTTGGGGAGCAGGCTGAGCAGGAATTCATGACTTATCAGCCAAATGACGACAATAGGAAATTCACAGAGTTATATAATGTCCAAAGGCTCACTTCAGGCTACATAGCATCAGACAGCCAGGTTTGTATCTCTACCATCCAGAGATTGTATTCTATTCTTAAAGGTGAGGAATTAGAAGAAAGTGCTGAGGAATCCAATCCTAACGAAAGTACCTGGATGGAACAGCAAATGAACAAAAAGCAACCTGTTCCTGTTGAGTACACTCCCAGAGTTCCCATAGAACAGTTTGATTTTATTGTAATTGATGAAGCACATCGTTCCATCTACAACTTATGGAAGCAGGTATTAGATTACTTCGATGCATTTTTAATTGGATTGACTGCTACTCCAGATAAAAGAACTTTTGGGTTTTTTAATGAGAATGTGGTTAGCCAGTACACCTATGAAGAATCAGTAACTGATGGTGTAAATGTGCCATATGAAGTTTACAACATCGAAACTGAAATCTCTTCAAAAGGAGCTGTTATTGAATCAGGATGGTTTGTTGACAGGAGGGATAAACTCACCAGAGCAAAAAGATGGCAACAGGAGGATGAGGATACAGAGTATAAGAGGAATGACTTGGATAAAAAGGTAGTAAACCCAAGTCAAATCAGAAACATCATAAAAGAATATAAAAAGGTACTGCAAACAACCATCTTCCCAGGTAGATTTGATGAACAGGGAAATTATGAAGTGCCTAAAACTCTTGTTTTTGCCAAGACTGACAGCCATGCTGATGACATCATCAAGATTATAAGAGAAGAGTTTAATGAGGGAGATGATTTTTGCAAAAAGGTCACATATAAAATAGATGAAGACCCAAAATCAGTATTAAACAGGTTCAGGAATTCATATTATCCACGAATTGCAGTTACAGTAGATATGATTGCGACAGGAACTGATGTAAAGCCTCTTGAAATTCTTCTATTCATGAGGGATGTGAAAAGCATCAACTACTTCGAACAAATGAAAGGTAGGGGAACAAGAACCATAGATTCTGAGAAACTAAGAGAGGTTTCAGCAACTGCCAGAAGCAAAACCCATTTCGTCATTGTAGATGCCGTTGGAGCAACCAAATCTAAGAAGACAGACAGTAGACCTTTAGAGAGAAGACCCTCTGTACCAATGAAAGATTTATTAGGTGCAGTTACAGTTGGAGTAGCTGATGAAGATTTATTCCTGTCATTGGCAAATAGGTTAATTCGTCTGGAGAAGCAAATTACTGAGAAGGAGCAAGAGAAAATCCTTGAGTTTTCAGGAGGAAAAAACCTAAAGCAAATAACCAAAGAACTTATTTCAGCCTTTGACCCAGATGCCATTGAAAATGGAGCGCAGGAGCTAATAAAAGATATTCCACAAGCAGAACGTACTCCTGCACAATATGAAGAGGCTAAAAAAGAAGCTCAGGAAAAATTAGCTCTTGAAGCAGCCAAAACTTTTAATGGTCAATTGAATGATTATCTCGAAAATGTTCGAAAAGAGCACGAGCAGATAATCGACCATATAAATATAGATACAGTCACTAAGTCTGAATGGGAGAAAACCTCTGTTGACCAGGCAAAGGAAACTGTTCAAAATTTTTCGCAATATCTTGAGGCTAATAAAGATGAAATAAGAGCACTCAGCATCTTTTATAATCAGCCATATCAAAGAAGGGACATTACCTTTAAAATGATTCAGGACGTAATGGAAAAACTGAGGATGGATAAACCTACTTTAGCACCAGATAATGTATGGAATGCTTATGCTGCTGTGGAGGATGTGAAAGGTAAAGCACCCAAAGATGAACTGACAGCATTGGTGTCACTTATAAGAAGAGCCTGTGGAATTGATAAAGAGCTAAAGCCTTTTGACAAGACCATTGATGAGAACTTCAAAAATTGGATATTCAAACAAAATGCAGGAAAACACAATAGGTTTACTCCTGAACAAATGGAATGGCTAAGAATGATTAAAGACCACGTAGTAAGCAGCTACCACATAGAAATGGATGATTTGGATTACACTCCCTTTAATGCTCAAGGAGGAAGAGGTAAAATGTATCAGTTATTTGGGAATGAGATGAATGAAATTATTGATGAACTTAATGAAGTATTGGCAGCATAATGACTGAAGACTATATTGATTGCAAAGTTGGGGATTTATTGAAACTTAAAAATGGATATGCCTTTAAAAGTAATATATATCAAAATGACGGAATTCCTGTCATAAGGATTGGAGATATTCAGGATTGGAATGTTAACATTGAGAGTGCTAAAAAAATTGCTGAAAATAAAGATTTTGATTCCTACCAAGTAAAGAATGGTGATATCCTCATAGCTATGTCAGGAGCAACAACAGGAAAGTTTGGTTTATATTCTTCTGAGGAAAAGGCGTATCAGAATCAGCGAGTGGGAAACCTTGTACCTCATAATGACATTCTTACCCAAAGAAAATACATTTATTACTTACTTTATTCATTAAAGAGAGAAATAGAGAAAGAAGCCTATGGTGGAGCGCAGCCTAACATTTCTGCTTCTAAAATTGAAAATTTAGAAACACTTCTTTTTCCCCTACCCATCCAACGAGCTATTGTAGCCAAAATTGAAGAGCTTTTCAGCAGTTTAGATAGTGGTATTGCAGATTTAAAAAAAGCGCAGGAACAGTTGAAGATTTATAGGCATTCTCTTATTGACTTAATTTTCAAAAATATTTTAGTAGAAAAATCAGAAAAGAAAAAGCTTAAAGTAATTACAGATAAAATAGGTTCAGGCGCAACTCCTAAAGGTGGCAGGTCGGCATATAAAACCCAGGGCATACCATTTGTAAGGTCATTAAATATTCATTTCGATTTTATAAAATATGAAGGCTTGGCTTTTATTGACGAAGTGCAGGCAGAAAAACTAAGTAATGTCACTATCAAGGAAGGAGATGTTTTGTTAAATATAACAGGAGCTTCCATTGGAAGAGTAAATATTGCACCAAAAGAGTTTGACGATGGCAGAGTAAATCAACACGTAAGTATTATTCGTTCAAAATTAGGTGAATTGTATCATCCTTACTTAAAATATTTTTTACAATCTCCAAATATCCAATCTTGGATAGCAAATGAAAATTATGGGGCTACAAGACAAGCTTTAACTAAAGGAATGCTTGAAAATCTTGAAGTACCCTGTCCAAGTTTCGAACTTCAAAAAAAATTAGTGGAAGAACTTGAAGAAAAAATAAGTTCTTGTAAGTGGATAGAGAAAACTATCACTCAAAACCTGATAAAGGCAGAAAGACTTCGACAAAGCATCCTCAAAAAAGCCTTTGAAGGCAAATTACTTTCAGAGGAAGAGATTGAAAAAGCTAAAAAGGAACATGATTATGAACCTGCAGACGTACTACTGCAGAAAATAAAGGCAGAAAAGAAAAAGAAATGACAGATTCTACTATAATATCAAAGATTTGGAATTTAGCTAACGTTCTACGTGATGATGGCGTTGGCTATGGAGATTATTTGGAGCAGATAACATACCTCCTATTCCTAAAAATGGCAGACGAGCTTAACAAGCCTCCATACAACAAAGGACTTACCTTTCCTAAACTGAAAGATGTAGAAGGAAACGAAATTCCTGATGGGGAAATCTGTAACTGGGAAAATCTCTCCAGTAAAAGAGGAGCTGAGTTAGAATCATTTTACTCTCAATTGTTACGTTCCCTTTCCACAGAGAAAGGTATGTTAGGACAAATCTTTACCAAGAGTCAAAACAAAATTCAAGACCCTGCAAAACTCTCCAGAGTTATAAACCTTATAGACCAGGAAGAATGGAGTTTGATGGGTGCAGATATCAAAGGTAAAATATACGAAGGTCTTCTGGAAAAAAATGCAGAGGATACAAAATCTGGAGCAGGACAATACTTTACTCCCAGAGCACTTATTCAGGCGATTGTAGCATGTGTTCAGCCAAAGCCTAAAAAAACTATCGCAGACCCTGCATGTGGTACAGGAGGCTTCTTTTTGGCTGCATATGATTGGATTGTTGAGAACAACCAGTTAGACAGAGAAGAAAAAGAATTCCTGAAGAACAAAACCTTTCATGGAAACGAAATTGTCGCCAGTACACGTAGAATGTGTCTGATGAACATGTACCTCCACAACATAGGAGAAATAGATGGAGAACCCTTCTTATCGCCTAATGATGCCCTTATTTCAGATGATGGAAGAAGGTTTAATTATGTCCTTGCAAATCCTCCCTTTGGCAAGAAGAGCAGCATGACCATCACCAATGAGGCAGGAGAAGTTCAAAAGGAGGATATGAGCTATAATCGTCAGGATTTTTGGGAAACCACTTCCAACAAGCAGCTCAACTTCCTTCAGCACATAAAGACTCAACTAAAGATTAATGGAGAGGCAGCAGTAGTTCTTCCTGATAATGTTTTATTCGAAGGTGGTGCAGGAGAAGAAGTTCGAAAGCAGCTAATGAAAACAACAGAGCTTCATACAATTCTTCGTTTACCTACAGGTCTTTTCTATGCTCATGGAGTGAAAGCAAATGTCCTATTCTTCGTAAACAAACCTGCAAGTAAGGATGCTTGGACGAAAGATATTTGGTTCTACGATTACAGAACCAATGTTCACCATACCTTAAAGCAGAAGCCTATGACCTTAGCTCATCTGGAGGAGTTTATCCAGCTCTACAATCCAAAAAATAGGCATAACAGAAATGAGACATGGAGTGAAGACAATCCAGAAGGACGATGGAGAAGGTACAGCTATGAAGAGGTGCTAAAAAGAGACAAGACCTCTCTTGATATATTCTGGTTAAGAGACAAAAGCCTTACTGATTTAGATAACCTACCTGAACCTGAAATCTTAGCTCAGGAGATTATTGAGAATTTGGAGTCAGGGTTAAATAGTTTTAGGGAGATAGCGGAGATATTGGAAGGAGAAGAAAATAATTAATCATCTTTTGGTTTAGCCTTATTCAAGAAAAAACATACTTATGGGAACAAGAAAGAATCCAATTTTTGTTGACTTGGAAACTTCAAGTGAGGTTTTAGCCATGGGAAAACTTATTGATGAAGTGAATTTTCAAAATGACCATGGCAGCAATGTTTCTGTTGCTTATTATCATGATGGAATTCCTTTATTCAATAAAACTTTAAATGAAGATAAATTCTATGATTTAGGACTAACCTTTCATTTGTCTTCATATGAAAATGCCTTTGGTTTTTCTTTGTTTCATCCTGAAAAAAGAGAATTCATTGCATCTGTAGCTCTTTGGAGAGATAATTTAGGTGAGACTTTGGTATATGAGGAAAAATTAAATGCGCCTATAGTCAAAGTAAATCAATTTCTAAATATCGTTAAATCGGGTGGCTTAGGAGAGGGAATGGTGGGTGCTGGATTATCTATGGTTGTAGGTTCTGGCTTGTCAAAATTTAGAAAGGTTAAGACTGAGGATTTTGCTGTCAATTTATTTATACTAGAGTATTTTGATGACAAAGATGAAAGAGACGGTGTTGCTTTATATTGTCACCCAACCCAGGAACATTCCCTACTCAGTTTTCTTGAAAAACATTGGGGGAAAGAAATTTCAGAAGACTCCGTCCAAAAGCAGGATTCAAGATGTTTTATTGCAACAGCATGTTATGGTAATCCATACCACGAAAAAGTCGAGGCTTTCAGACAGTATAGAGACAGTCACTTGAAGAAATCTCCTTTAGGACGAATTTTTATAAGGATTTATTATTCAATTAGCCCGATTATGGTAAAGCATCTTTCTAAACGGACAAGAAGGATTATAAGGATTAAAATTCTGGACAAACTATATAAGAAAATTAATTAAAACTCTGATGTTTACCTCGTTAAAAGAAGAAAGTTATTTAAAAAGTTCATTTTTTGGAAGATTTAAATAGTGTAAGGGCTAATTGTGAGCTTCAGAGGATAAATCAGCCTCTGTTAACCTCTTTCTCTATTTCCAGATAATAGTAGGCTTTCAGAGGATTCAAGAGGCTTAAATACGTTCTTGTGATTCTTTTTCTAATCTAGTCTTATAGTCCAAAATAACTTGGGCAATTCCAAATTCATTTTTCCGCTCTGCCAAAGCAAGTTGATTGTCTAGCTCCCTCTGCATAGCTGAAATGTTGTAAAGACCATAGATATCCCTGTGCTTAATCAGTAATTCCAAAATGTCTTCCAAAATCCTACATTGAAGACCAATGTTTTCCCATTTTTCTTTTTTGGCTAATAATTTCTCTTGTCTGTCATAGTTGGAATAAACATGCTCAATTAAAGCGTTTCTCTGAGCCCATCCTGCGGCTCTCTCCCTCTTTTGTAGCACCTCCAACTCCTCCTCTAGAGTGCGAATAAATCCTGCTACTTTTTTTTGTTCAATAATTTCTTTTTCCATGTTCTCACATATCATTAATTATTCACTCCTTTAAACCTTCTTTGGGAATAAAAGATTTTAACCGAAAGAAGAACTAAAAGCATCTTCTGTACTTCGTTTTATTGCACATAGGTCAAAAAATTAAGGTATAAACATCAGATTTATTCCTAGCTATATCATATCGTTCAAATACGTTTGGCTCATTTAACTTCTCTAAAAAATCAAAGGATTTACAATCTTTAGGCAAACCTGAAAATACAAGGGTGAATTTCTCAAATCTTGTGATTTCTTTCCATTGTGGATATGGAGCAATGTTGTAAAAATGGAGAAGCTTTACCTTTTTTCCTGTCTGCTTACAAATTAAATAGGTATTCGGATGAATGCGAATGGTATTTTTCCAGGCATTAATATAGCCATGAACAATTACTTGCCCCTCCTCCTTTACTTGTGTTAATTCAGAAGGAATTTCGATTTCTTCAGGTTTTGGAGTTTTTAAATCGGACAGATAAGTCATAGATGTAAATTATTACGATTAATAAATATTACATCAAGAAATGATTCAGAAGCCATTTTATTTTGACAGAAAGTCCACATTCTAAAAACCACCTTGGAGTTTGTTCTCTAGGTTGGATGACCTTAAAAGGTTTCCTGATGTACGAGTTCTACAAATATAATAATCAGATGCTTCAATAAATAATATGATAAAATAAATTCGTAATTTTAACATAAATTTGTTTTACTGAAGTTTATTCTTACACTTCTACACCAGAATATTTTTAACTTAAATGAAGAAAAATCCCTCACAAAAAACACATATTGAAAAAACCCAGGCTGGGACAAAATCAATAGGTTTTGATTTTCAATATTATTTTTTTCTCTGGAAAGTTCTTTCTTTAAATCCAGGAGAATCAGTTGGTCTAGAGCTAAAAGATGATGTTCATACAGAACTTAATGATGATATCCAGATATACTTCCAAATAAAGCATACCACTCAAAAAAGGAAAGACGGAAGAGGTATCAATATGACATCTAATGATGAAGACATGTGGAAGACAATCTACAATTGGTCTTTGGTTATAAGGGATGAAAACGATAATCGAAAAGAAAAACAAGCTCAGCTGGACTTTTTATCGAAGTCGTATTTTGTTCTTTGGAGCAACAAAGGTTCTACTGCGGATAACGAATTTATTAAGCACCTCAAAAAATTTCAGAATCAAGAAATCGACCTTCAACTTTTCATACATGAGATAAATGAGTTTTCCACCAAGACTACCAATGAAAAACTTAAAAATTATGCAGCTAGTCTTCTTTCTTTAAATAATGTCGTTTTGTACGAATTCTTACAAAGAATAACCTTTGATTTGGAAAAAGATGAGATAATTGAAAAATGTCATCAGGCAATCTTGGCTAAAATGATAGAACAGGAAGAAGTAGAAGATGTCTTTTCTAAAATAGATTCCAGAATCAGAAAAGAAAATTTCATCAAAATTAAAGCTGGTGAAAAGATGCAAATTACTTTTGAAGAATTTCATACGAAATTTAGAAAATATTTTGGTACTTCTAGAAGTGGAAGACTTCAAGTAAAGGATTTTACGTCAGAACTCCCAATCCGCCTTGAAGAGCAAATTTTTGTAAAGCAACTGATTGAAATTAAAGATGTAGAACAAAGTGACCTGGAAATCATTGCTGAATATACCCGCTACAAGCTAAAATTGTATAATAATCTATCTGAATGGCATAAAAAAGGCTATTTAACAGCAGAGGAAATAGAGAATTATCATAGAGATGCAATTCTTAAATGGAGAAACAAGTTTAGAAGTACATTTCGAGGTAGGAAAGAAGGAGAAGAGGATGAGTCTTTAAGTCAGAAACTTGTCGATACTTTCAGAGAAACAAAATTGGAAATGGATGGGCAGTTTTTGGAGACTGAATTGTGCAATGGTGAATATTACTATTTATCCGATTTACCAGAAATTGGTTGGAGGATGGATTGGGAAAAATACAGAAAATGAATTTAAAAAGTTATAACAATATTGGGATTGCATCTATTGCAATATATGCCGTTCTTTCTCATTCTTCGGAGCTAACTTTATCAAAGGCATTGTTGATTCTTCCCCTCTTCTCTAGTTCTCCGCTGACTCAACACCTATCAAGGAGTTCGACAAAAGTCAAGAGTGTTGAAAAGTTAATTGCAGAGAAGACATCCTTATTCTCCAACTTTAATGGTCGATTTTACGACACTCTTGCCTTAAGTATTAATTCCATTCAATTTTTAGCAAAAGCTAATTTAGTAACTCTGGAAAATGGAATTATAAGAAATAATAGTGAGGAGGTTTATTACACTAGCCAAATGGGAAAAAGGGCTGGAAAGATATTTTCAGCATCAGAAAACCTATCGAGATTATTAAATGCCCCTACTGAAAAACTTTACCTAAATCTAAGAATCGAATTATGAAATTCAACATTCAAAAAATCATATTATGGTTGAAAAACGGGCAAATGAGGCAGTTAGATTTCCTTCCAAATATGGTCAATGTTATTACAGGAGATAGTAATACAGGTAAAACTGCTATTTTAGAAATAATAGATTACTGCTGGTTTTCAAGTAAATCTTCTATATCTGATAGTATCATTAACGAAAATGTTCTTTGGTATGGAATGATGGTAAACATAAATGACAAAACTTATACTATTGCAAGAAGCAGAATAACAGAAGGTAGGGTCTCCAATGATTACTACTTTTCCTCTGTGGGTGAAGTTCCTTCTGCTATAAAGGAATCAAATATTAATGAAACATCTCTCAAATCAATTTTAGAAACGGAATTCAAAATAGATAAAACTGTTTCCTTTCCCGTAGGGTACGGGAGTAATAACATAAAAATGGGTTCTAAAATATCCCTGCGATATTTTCTGTTATTCAATACCATTTCTCAAGACATAATTACCAATGGTCAAGGAATATTTTATGATAAGCAGAATGAATCGAGATACAGGGATGCCTTACCCAGAATCTTCGATATTGCAACGGGAATTGAAACAATTGAAAATATTCTACGCAAAGAGAAAAAACTCCAATTAGAAAAGAAATTATTAGGATTAGAACAAAAGGAAAATCAAATTTCAAAGAAAACAGAGTTCTTTAGGAAAGAACAAAATGCACTAATAAAAAGAGCAAAAGAATTTTTACTGATAGATTCTAATGCAGAGGAAGATGAAGCCTTGGAACAGTTGAAAGCGGTTGTTGGTGGAGTGGTCTTATCAAGTAATACGGAGAATGAAAGAGAAAATCTTGAGAAACAAAAAAATATTAATGATAGGAGAATTAGAAATTTAAAGAAATTCATTTCCGAATATTCACTCTTTAAAAAGAATGCATCAGAGGTTGGAGATAGCCTAAAGCCTATAGAATTTTTAACGTCTAATTTTAATTCGACAGTAAAAACCGAATTTTTTGAAAAAATTTTCTCGAACCTGTCTGAGGAGTTAGCAGGAATTAAAGAGCAAATTAAAAAAAAGACTCCTGTGGATAAACAAGTCAATGATGAAATTTCTTTAATACAATCTGAACAGGAATTAATAAAGAAAAAGTTAGAGACTCTTCCTTCTCAGAATAGAAATTTTGAAAATGAAAAAGCTAAATATTTCTTCTTAGGAGAGGTTAAATCAAAGCTCCAGTTTTATTCCACACCTTCTGGTTCTCTCCCTCAGGCTGAAAATCAAGAAGAAATTGAAAGAGTAGAAAAGGAAATAGAGGAAATATTAGTAGAAAATACGGAGGACAGGAGAAACCTAACGATAAAATTAATTGAAGAAATTATAAGGGAGTATATGGACTCGACTGGTACAGCCTTAGAAAACTACAAAGATTATCTTCCAGTATTTGATTATAAAGAAAAGAGACTACTCCTGAGGAAGCCAAAACAAACCTTTATTGAGAACGTGGGCAGCAGTTCTAATCATATGTTTTTACATTTATTTTTCTCTTTAGCTATTCAAGAAGTAATATTCAAAAATAATTCTCCTTATGTAGCTCCCATATTGCTAATTGACCAGCCTAGCAGACCATATTATGGAGACGATGGAAAAAGAAAGGCTGATAGTGACCATAGTGATGATTACAAGATAACCACAGCTTTTCAGTTGCTGGATAAATTTATTGAAGAACGTAAGAAGAATGGTGGAGAATTTCAAATGATAGTTTTTGAACACATTCCGCCAAGCCTATTTAAAAATATGGGAAATGTCCGTCTTGTAGATAAGGAGTTCAAAAATGGAAATGCCTTGATACCTGATTCGATGTTGACTTAAAAATTATATTCAACGAATTTAAGTAATAGCATTTAGTGGAAGAGAAGAAAAATTGAACACTATACTTGAATTCAGAAACCATTAGAAGTAACAGTCATTACCCAGAATTATAGTAACGGTTTTAATATTCTTCGAAGATTAATATTGGGCAATTTTTAAATTCCATAATCCCTACTTTATATCGAGCCTTTGTGAGGAATTTTTCAATTTCCTTTTTTTGACCCCAATTTGTTGTGAAAGGATAAGGCTGTATTTGTTCTAGCAGAAAAGCATTCACCTTTTTAGATTTGTCCAAAAGATTTTTAGTTATAAATATCTGGCAGTCTTCATTGCTAAAAGTAGTCTTCACCAATTGAAATTTAACGGAGTTGAAATAGTAATATAGGATTGCCCTACCTTTCTTTTCATTGGATAAAGTAATGCGCACATTAGCTTCTTTGGTTCTTGATTTTAGAAAGGAAAAGTCTATTGAGAAAATATTATTTCTAATGTTTAAGCCATCCCAGGAATCCACCTGAAACCCAGAATTCATGAAAGTAATTCTGCCAGAATGAATTCTCAAAAAAGCCATTCGTTTAGTTTTTACATTAAGGGCTGGATAGTAATCATAATCCTTTAAATAAATAATCTCTTCAATTCCTTGTACATCGGTCTTTATCCATTTACATAAATCATTTTGTTCACCTGCAAAAAACGAATAATAATTATAATTAGGCGGAGGTTGTTTCTTAGTTAGAATCACTTCCTCTTGAGCAAACCTATAGGTGGAGTTATAGAGTCCCGATTCAGTCACTTGGATATCATCCTCATCCAAGGAGTACCTGCCAATAATGGTTTCGACACCTTTTTCAAAACGTTGTTTTAAAATATTGAGTTCTTCGGTATTCTCACTTAAATATTCAATCAAGGAGTTTATTAAATCGTCACTTACAATTTGGGCTTTCAGATTCCAATCATTTAACTCTAACAAAATATCTGAATTTAAAAAAGAAGCTTCTGACGAAAAACCTGCTTCTTTGTTTTTTCTTCCCCTTGCAGTAAAATTCTGTGACCCTAGTGAGAGAAAGGTGTCGTCAATGATAATTGCTTTAGCATGTAAACCACCTAAATTTTTTATAACCACACCTGAATTTGATAATTGTTTTAGTGCTTCTATTTGGTAACCTCTTTGAATTAAATTTTCACCATCTAAAGAAGTTACCACTACTTTATTAATATCTCTTTCATTTTTAGATAATAGTTTGTTTATAGTAAAATCCAGGTATGGAGTAAATACTACGATAGAACTCTCAGCCTTTTTAATCATTTTCACCCATTTTGAATAAAGGTCTGAGGCGAAAAAATCGTTTGATGTTAAATGGTTTTTTTTATCCAGAATTTTAATTTTTATTCCTACCTATACTAGGGTTTAAGTAGTTGCTAAGGTTAACGTCTAATTTTGCAATATGGAATATTTCTACCATATTACGAATCTAAACGATTTTATTATTTCCATCCAATTTTCCTTTAGAGATTGATATAATATATCTATTCAATGCTTTGGGCAAATGGTTATATTAGTCTAAGAATTAACCTTTTTTTATAGGCAAAAAGTACAGATGGATAAAAAAGAGTTCATTAATACATTGACTTCGTTGAAATCAGCTACCTCTTTAACTGGAAAAAGATATAACAAAATTGAAGTTCGTGCAGATACGGTTTTGTTCATAAGAGAAGGTAAAACAGAAATTGAGTATATTTCCATTAATGAATTATTGGAATTCTTTTCTTCAGAAAAATTTGTAAATACCACCAACGCAAAATCATATATCTCTGGGAGAGTTCAATCTCCTGCCGTAGCCATTTTAAATGCATTAACCACAAATTCATCAAGAAAGAAAAATTCTGAACCAACAATTTTAGAGACGGAAGATGTGGTTGCCAAAAAGAAAAAAAGTAAAGATGAAACTAAATTCTTTCTTGCACTTTCTGACCTTATGGGTGAGGAATATTTACTTTCAAAAAGTATAGGAAAGCCAGTAAATTCAGGTCATATATTTCTTTCCAACAATTATAAAGCATATTCCTTTTCTTCGAAAATTGAAAGTGCTTACAGTAATCTTCTTGAGGCATTGAAATCAGACTTCATATTTTCTGGTAATAGCCTTTCTCATTTTATTGATGGAGTGATTATTAATCATTCATCGCTTGGTAATAGAATTGTAGAATTCGATGAAGAGCAGCATTTTACTCCTGCAAGGATGGAAACTTTAAAGATGATTGGTGAAGTCACTAACAATAATTATGTGGATACGTTTCTCTCAATTTGCAAGGACTCGAACTATAACAAGGAAGTTCTTTCAAAGCATCACATAAAAAATAGGCTTGTAAGCGTTCCAAAAAATTTTGAAGATTTCTATGTGTGGCTGCAATCATCCAATGAAAAGGAATCAGGGTACATAAAGAGGAAAAATGGATTTCCATTTTTAGGTGGTAGAATTGCACAACGAGCCTATTATGACAGTCTAAGAGATACGGCACACTTATCCACCTTAAATAAAGATTATTCATCTCCGATACGTTTTGCAAAAAAGACCTTTGAGGACAAAGCAAAAACTCATTTCAGACTCATTACGAGGGAAAGGCTTAAAGCACTTATTAAAGATGAGCTAAAAAAAACATACCAATTAGAAATAAAATAATGGAAGCAGCATTTTATTATTCTTGAATATTCGAAATAAAATGATTTGGGCATTAAAAAATTCTGAAAAAATTGAGGCGACTCCTGACACAAGAGCTATTTGTCCTCTGTGTTCACAAGAAGTTCTGTCAAAATGTGGGGAGATTAATAAATGGCATTGGGTACATGTTAAAAAAGAGAGCTGTGACAGTTGGTACGAATCTGAAACCGATTGGCATTACCATTGGAAAATGACTTTTGGAAAGGAAAATGCAGAAGTTATTATCAGGAAAGAGAACGAATATCATATTGCAGATATAATGACATTAAATAATGTAGTAATTGAACTTCAGAATTCTCCAATCCAGAAAAAAGTCATTGCACAAAGAGAAGAATTTTATGGCAAAAAACTTATATGGCTTATTAATGGTGAAAAATTCGCTCAAAATTTTAGTACTTACAACGAGGAATACGAAGACTACCTTTGGAACAACGAAGATTCAAAACCAAAAAAGAAAATTCTAAGAAAAAGCTTTTTGGCTACGGAATGGTCTTTTGATTGGAAATACAATAGAAAAACTTGGAAAGAGGTCAAAAGACCTGTTTTTATTGACTTCGGAGATGAAGATTTATTTTGGGTTAAAGAAGGTATGGGCAAATATTGGGGAGAAGGAATATGGGTAGCCAAGGAAATGTTTATTAGGAAATATGGTGGTAGTGTGGAGTACTTGAGAAAAACATGCCTCTTGCAGAGGAGGACTAATGAATCAGAAACAATCAAATAATTCTGAGGTTTAAATATCAGGCTCTAAAGCGATTCCTTCTAATGAGAAAACCACTATTTTAAAAAACGCACTAAATTAAATAATGAGCGATTTAGAACACTTTATTCAGAACAAAATGAGTATGTCTCACATTTATCAGCCTGTAATGATAAAGAAGCTGTTAACGAGCCTTGGAAAAGCTCATAAAACTGAAATTGCTCAAGAAATACTCACTTATGACTCCTCACAAGTTGAATACTATGAGAAGGTGACTAACAACATGGTTGGTAGAGTTCTTAGAAGCCATCATATTGTGGAAAAAGAAAAGAACCACTACATCCTAAAAGATTTTGAAGTACTGTCACCTGAAGAAGTTGCAAAATCCATAAAGCTTTGTGAAGCTAAAATTGAGGAGTTTACTGAAAAAAGAGGAGTGGCTATGTGGGAGCATAGACGAAAAAACCGTAAAGCAATAAGCGGTTCAATCAGATATGAAGTCCTTAAACGTGCTCTTGGAAGATGTGAACTTTGTGGAATTTCCAAAGAAGAAAAGGCTTTGGAGGTCGACCATATCATTCCAAAAAATTTAGGAGGTGAAGACTCCATTAATAACTATCAAGCCTTATGCTATACCTGTAATGCTAACAAACGTGATACGGATAATACTGACTTCAGAGAGTTAGAGGATTTATATAATATGAAAGATTCAACATGCATCTTCTGTAGTGTAAACTTTGAGAAGGTCTTCGAAAATAATCTTGCCATCGCTTTTCTTGACAAGTATCCTGTGACGAACCTCCATACTTTAATTATACCCAAGAGGCATTGCTCTACCTTCTTTGATTTGACACAAGCAGAGTTGAATGCAACATACTCGTTAGCTCAAAAAGTAAAAGAACAGATTATAGCCAAGGATTCTTCAGTTGGTGGGTTCAACATAGGTTTCAATGCTGAGGAAGCAGCAGGACAGACAGTAAATCATTGTCATATGCACATTATTCCAAGAAGAAAAGGTGATGTAGAAAACCCTATAGGTGGTATTAGAAATATTATTCCAGGAAAAGGTCAGTATTAACTCCTGCAAAACTAAGAACTATTATTATTTCTTAGCATGTCTGTAACAGCCTTTGAAAGCTAAATGATGCTCTGTATAGGATTTTAATCTCTTCTGGAGGCACAATTCATTCTAAGAGAGAAAAGGTCTGAGGGAAGAGGTTTGACAAGAGAAAAAAGACTAAGTCAATAATTATTAAAACTTCTATAATGACTATAGAAAAAATTATAGGCATATCAAGCAGAAGGACATGGTTTGATTCTCCATCTGACGAGTTCAATCGAACTGACATGGAGAAAAAAATAAAGGTCTTAGCCTCACTAAACTATTGGGGACTTTTGGACAAAGTAATTGCCGATTATCAAGAGAAATATAAAGACAAAGATTACATCCAAAATTCCCTTAAATCGACATTGCTTTTGTACATCAACGAATTAGATGAAGAGGGATGGCATAACTTGCGAAAACAGAGATTAAGCCAAACAATCAGTAGCCTAAAGGAACTCCTTAGAGAGAAGGTAGAAATCAATTTTTCTGCAAATGGATTAGTTGAAGCCTATCTGACTAAAGACAAAGAAGAGTTTGAAAAACAGAACCGCTTCTTCAGAGTAGATTTTGAAGAGGATATAACAACAAAACTTGAGGATAGAGACAAACGAGAAAACCGTTCTTTTCAGGAAAGCTACACGCACCTCTACTCGTTCTTTAAAAATGTCTTACTTCCAAAATACAGAAAGGAAGATTACTCTCCTATTCCCGTAGATATGGGTATGGATTATCAAATGGAATATGTCGTAAGCCATTTTCTTCTGAATGACCCCAATAGAGAAAACTACAGCAGAGCCCTTAGTTACACCATAAGAGTTCTTTTGCTGAACTATCCACCTTACCACGATTTTTTTATCTTCAGGATAAATCTCCACGACCCTATTGCCATAAAGGATTTTTGGAAAAAAAATGAGGTGGCAATTCACTTTAATACCGAACAGGACATGGAAGATTGGGGAAAATTAAAGGCAGGTGAGCAGCCTGAACAACTATACGTCCAAAGATGGGTGCAACTTCAGAATGAATTGGAGAAGAGGGACGTAATTATTTGCGCATCTTACAAAGGATTGGGATATAAAATGGGTGTCATTAGAAGAAGTCAAGAGCCAGCCATTAAAAAAAGCACAGAGGGTTTTTACGCAATTCTACCACTTGAAAAATCCAAAGAGATTGATTTAGATTTGCATCCTGTTTTACAAGGACTTTTACCATCAAATGTTACAATAAGTAGAATCAAGAAGCGCAATTATCGACTCAGAAAGTTATATCATCAAATGAAGGTAAAATTACCTGTCAGAGAGTTTGACAGCAATTCTTATGAGATTATGGTGAATGAATGGTTACGTTCAAGTCATGCACCTGAAGAAATAAGGATGAAGTTTCAGCTCTTAAAGACAGGAAGCAATAAAAAAGATATTGACATATTTGGTGTCTCAGTTCTTGGAGAAAAAATGGCTGTCCAGGTCTCTGATACAAATGACCCCAGAACAATAATGAGGAAGGTTAGACAGCTCAGTAACTATGAGGAGTTTAAGAAATTATTCTTCTTTAATATCAATAGTAGTAAAGAAGAGGATGTGGAGATTATAGACCTTAAGCAAGTTGTAAGTGACTTGGAAAACGACAATTCCTATCAGGAGTTAGTGCAGGAGCTTTCTTAGGTAGAACTGAAAACAATCAATTTTAATTTGGCGAAAGGTGGTAATAAAAAAGGAGACTTAAAGCCTCCTTTTCACTTCTGTAATAACCACAGACTAATCACTTAAATCATCAACAGTAGCATCAGGAGCATTTTTCTTTACAGAGGCGATACCTCCTTCCATAGAAGCTTTAGTATTATAAGTTTCACTCGTTCCAACCACTTGTCCATTGGTCGACTTCAGATTAAAACGATATCCAGAGGGAACTTCTTTTCTTTCAAATCTCTCATCAACTTGAGAATTTTTTCGAACAGATTCTATTCCACTCATACAAGAGGTCTTTGCCTTGTATGCTTCACTACTCAAAATAACTTGACCATTGCTTGCTTTAAGATTAAATCTGAATTGACCAGATTTATCTTTTTTAATTTCAAATTTTGCCATTGTGTTAGTGTTTGTTTTTTCTAAATGTAAGAAAATTGTAGGAAAGAAGGAAGAGGGTAAAAACGTATTTAAGTAATACTATGTAGAGTTAGGTAAGGTGGAAAATATGTTTGGGAGGAGATTGAAAAATATGTCTTTGGGTAATCGTCATCTGCTCTTTTTGCGATACCTTCTTTATGCTCCCAGACTTCAAATAAAGCTTCAGGAGAAGACTGGATATTCAGGACTAAGCTGACCCCTCTGAAGATCACCTTTTAGGTATCTGTCATTCCGGCGGATGCTGACCCCTTTAGAAAATAAAAAAAGCTGGCTGGAAAAATTATTCAGGAGCATGTTGACCCCTCTGTGAATTTATTCCGGAGCATATTGACCCCCCAGCTTTTTGTATTGGTTTTGGTTTATTTGATGGATACCATCAAAAGATAAGTAATGGCCGGAAAACCAAAACGAATGAGTCAGGTAAAGCAAATACTTCGTATGCACAAACAGGGCAAGGGCATAAAAACCATTGCCAGGACCCTCTCGATCAGCAAGAATACTGTAAAAGGATATATTAAAAAGGCACGTGCAGGCAATCTTTCAATTGAAGCTCTATTGGCCATGGAAGACCCAGTACTGGAAGGGAAAATATGGCCCGGAAACCCAGCTTACAAAGATGAGCGCTACGAGCATCTTAAGACACAGCTGGAATACTACAGCAAAGAACTTAAAAAAGTAGGTGTTACCCGGCAGTTGCTCTGGGAAGAGTATAAAACTGGAAACCTTCATCCATATAGCTACGGCCAGTTCTGCTGGCACCTCCAGCAATACCTGCGTAGCGGGAAACCCTCCATGGTATTGGACCATAAGCCTGGGGATAAACTTTTTATTGATTACGCCGGAAAGACTTTATCTTATATTAATAGAGATACCGGGGAAGAGATCGAAGTTCAGGTGTTTGTAGCTTGCTTGCCGTATTCCGATTACTGTTTTGCCCTGGCGGTGCCCAGTCAGAAACTTGAAGATTTTATTTATGCACTTGGCTGTTGTTTAAAAGATCTTGGCGGGGTTCCCCAAACCTTGGTTCCGGATAACCTAAAATCGGCAGTAATAAAAGCCAATCCCTATGAGCCTGAACTCAATCGTGCCCTGGAAGATTTTGCCAACCATTATGGCACTTCTGTTACCCCGGCACGTCCCAGAAGACCTCAGGACAAAGGTTTAGTGGAGAACCAGGTGAAGCTGATCTACAGCCGGGTATATGCCAAGCTTCGCAAGCTCACTTTCTTTGACCTTCCTTCTTTGAACAAAGCCATTGCCCAAAAGGTCAGGGAGCATAACCAGACCCGGATGCAGCAGAAGGATTACTGTAGGGAAGAAAAGTTCCTGGCTGATGAAAAACATACCCTGCAGCCTTTATCGGAAACAGCCTTCGAGATCAAATATTACAGGGAACATAAAGTGGCCAAGAACAATCATATTTACCTGGGAATGGACAAACACTATTACAGCGTTCCCTATACCTACATTGGCATGAAGGTCAAGGTAATCTACACCCGGTCGCTGGTGAGGATCTACCATAAAGCAGGCCTTATTGCCACGCATCCCAGGAACCACAAAAAAGCAGGTTATACCACCCGGAAGGAACACCTGTGTTCCCACCACCAGTATTATAAAGAGCGTAGCCCCACATATTACCTGCAGCGTGGGTATAACCACTCTGAAAAACTTTACCGGTACATGGAAGCTTTGTTCAAACAGGACAAATACCCCGAGCAGCTTTACAAAACCTGTGATGGCATACTGAACTTGTCCCGGAAAACTAATCGCGATATTTTTATTAAAGCCTGCAGCATTGCCCTGGACCATGGGCAGTACTCTTACCGGTTCTTAAAGCAGGTCCTGGAGAACCGGATGACTGACTATCAGGAGGAACCACAGGTAAAGTCCCTGCCCACTCATGGGAATATCCGCGGGGCTTCTTTTTATAAATAAGTAACTATTAAAATTGAATATCATATGAACACCATTGAAAACCAATTATCACAACTCCGGCTTGGGGGAATGCACCGAAGCTGGAAAGCTATGATAGAAACCCGTCAACACCACGAGCTATCCCTGGGGGAAGGCTTGGAAGTATTGTTACAGGCTGAAGCCGAAGAACGTACTCACCGGCGTTTTGAACGCCTGAAGAAAAGTGCCCAGTTCCGTTACCAGGCTACCATAGAGGAATTAAACCTGGAAACCGCCAGGGGAATCAATAAAGACCAGATCACCGAACTGGCTACCGGAACATACTTGGAAAAAGGGGAATCGGTATTAATTACCGGGGCCACAGGCTGCGGCAAAAGCTTCCTTGCCTCGGCTTTAGGACACCAGGCCTGTAGCCAGGGAAATAAGGTACTGTACTTCAATACACAGAAATTACTGATGAAAACCAAAATGGCCCGTATTGATGGAAGCTTCCTGAAGTTCTTTGATAAACTGGCTAAGGCCAACCTATTGATCCTGGATGACTTTGGTCTGGCTCATCTGGACAAGAAACAACAAATGGATCTGATGGAAATCATTGAGGATAGGCACGGAAAATCATCAACCATTATTGCCAGTCAATTACCAGTGGGAAGCTGGTATGATATTATTGGAGAAGCTACCATAGCCGATGCTATTTTAGACCGTCTGGTACACACTTCCCATCGAATAGAACTTAAGGGGGAAAGTCTTAGAAAAAAACTGTAATATTGTCATTAACTTATCTTTTTGACCAAAATCTCTAGAGGGGTCAGTATGGCCTGAACGGGGGGTCAGCATCACGGGAATATCCAAAGACTTCATGAATCTGATGACGATGTGTCAAACATGTTTGGAAAAGTTGCTTAGGAGGCAAAAAATAAAAACATCATTACGAAAGATAAAGATGCACAAGAGAAGTAGGTAACATTTTATTTCCTTCTTAGGCTCATTATTTTAGCACCATCGCTTGTAATCGCAGGTTGCTACCCATTTAAGGGTTCGTAATGATGTTTATTTTAATTACAGCTTAAGCTGCTTCAGAGGAGTCTTCGCTCCAGGGTTCAGTAACAACATTAGGCGTTATTCCGAAAAAATTGAACAAATCTTTTTCCATTGTTTCTTTTAGAACATGAGCATATTCTTCTGTTGTAGCAACAGAATCATGAATCGTGTAAAGAGGAGCTTTTGGATACCTCCTGGCAAACTTTCTAGTTATCTCATCTATAATAAGAAATGATTCCAGATTCTGAAGAAAAATTGGAAAATCATTCTTCGCATGTATCTTCAAGTGACAGATTAAATCACTTACTGCTCTAGGAATAATCCTTCTGACCTCTTGAATCCGCTCCTCATTGTTTTTTTCAGAACTGTATAAGTATTCTAGAAAGGTAACTTTACTGAAGTCTCTGAGATTGCTAAATGGTTTCCATTTTTTCACCCCTGAAGACTTTGAGTAGAATTTATCCCCAAACCTTCCAAGACGGCTTTTTTTATTTATAAATTCAGGACTCAAATTTCTTCCAATATAGTCATAGATATCATCCTCCAGAACAATTTTTATGTAGGCTTTCAACTCAGCAATAGCAATGGATGACAGCTTTTCCTTCCACATAATAATAATATCACTTATAGCCTTTCTTCTACTAATACCTAATATCTTACTAACAGACATATCTACCTCATTATTCTTACCCTCAATGACCATATTAATAAATCCTGCTAACATGAACGGCTGTGATGATTTCAGGTCGAGAGAAATTAGCTGCTTCTCCTGTTGAAAAAGAAGGTAGGGTCTCAAATCTTTCGGTAGATTAGTCAAAATAGAATGAAGCCTATTATCCTTACCTTCTCTTTTATAACTTATGTATCCAAACTCTAGTAGGTCGATTTTTTGCCTTCTTTTCTCGTAATGACCGTCTGAATAATATCCTTGGCTCATCAGTTCATCCACTTTTTTATTAGCTTCTGAAGCATTTATGGATAGGTATCGAGGGTGTAGCCACTTTGTTAAGTGTCCACAACTCCTATCAGCACGTGCACGTTCCTTTGTCTCTATTCTCTGAATTTTCTTGCTAAAGACAGAATCCTCAGGTATTCTCTGAATTAATATTAATGGTTCTTTTGACGGAACAACTCTGTATTGTTTTGATTTCCCCTGAAAAGTGCTGTAGCCTTCTCGTACTTCGATAAATCCATTATCCCTAAGAAAATTGATGTACCGTTTGTAGTCATAGTAATACTTTTTCAAAATGCTTGACATTAAAGGTACATATCCGTCCTCTGCTTCCTCTCCAAGAAGTGTTCGTCTCTTATCAATTAAATTAACGAAGAAGCATGCAATATCTAATTGGATGTTCTCATCACCTTTAGGATACATAATGTTGTTCTGAGCTACTTCATATTTTAATCGCTGAAAGATATTTTCATCCAATTGAATAAAGAAAACTCTATTTTTAATCTTAGTTCTCATGACTCCCTCCTTTCCTGTAATTAAGGTTTTCATGATTCTTTCTCTCTGCGCTTTGGAGATTCTGAAGCTTTGTATAGTTTAGTTTAAGCATAGCGTCTCCCATTAGCCTATCTAAAGACAGGCTGTCTAATTTTAAATTACTCATCTTTTTTTGTTTTTAGGTTACAATCTGTCAGGATTTTTTCCTGTTTTATTTGTAAGAAGGAGCGCTCATTCAAACAGTCACAATTTGTAAAAAATGATGATGAAATACAAGTTAATATAAGAGTGTTAAAGCCTTGAATGGAAGACATATATATTTAAAACCCTGATTTTTAAAGGGCTAGATGCTATTTTATCTAACTTAAAGCATCTTTAACTCGCTTTTAACCTTTTACAGGCAAATAATTATAGGTTTTAACAAAAAAATCAAATAATTTCTAGAAAAAGCTTCTTTAAATAAGATAAAATAGAAAAAAACGTCAGATTTGGCTTTTTACTTTGAGAAAGTGCATGAAACGAGGAGCAATATACTGCCAAGTTTGAGTTAGAGGGGAACTTAATAGAGGTTACAACTCAATTATCCAAAGAACTCTGAACTTAAAAAATTTACACCTTAATTGTTCATATTTTTGAGAAAGCTACTCTTCCTGATGATACTCAGAAATAAGTCTGTGTAAAAGTTATATATTTGATTATCTACTAATTGTCAAGTTATGAAATTTCTTTATTTACTTCTGTTTGCAATTGTATCTACATCTGTTAATGGTCAAGAAATAAAAATAAATCCTGATACAGGAATGTTTGAGTCTCAAGGAGTCGTAGAAATTGAAGGAAAAACTCAAGATGAATTATATAGTAGTGCTCTTGAATGGATAGCACTTAATTACGCTTCAGCAAATGATGTTATACAGCTTCAAGACAAAGCATCAGGTAAAATAGTGGTAAAAGGAAGTTTTCCAAGTACTATGTTTAAAAAAAGAGGTTCTATTCCTCATACTCTAAGATTGGAATTTAAAGATAATAGATTCAGGTACACCTATTCAAATTTATCTTACTACAGTACAGGTAGTGGAGACATGTCTTTTGAAGGTTCTATGTATCGTAAAGAGAAAATTATTACTTCAGCAGAAGAGGATATAAGAAACTCAATACAGTCTATTAAAAATTTTATTCAGAAAGAAGATTCAGAAGATTGGTAGAATAAAACTTTAACCTGTTTACTGCGTTTCCAGGACTTTTTTGGTACACATTACTTATTTCCTTCTTTCCTTACCCCCTCTCCTACCTCCTTATTTCCTATCTGGCTTGGGACGGAATTTTTTTCGGTCAGTCGTGGTCTGTCGGGTTTTTTTGAGGGTAGGACAATAAAGTCGGTAGACTGCAAATCATGCTGAGGCTTAGGATATTTCTCAATAGCTTATCTGACCGTACTCAGAGACTGTCAGAGAGCTGTTCTTGGTTCTCAGGTCTTAGTAGTCATCTCTTCTATGTGAAGCTCTCCTTTAGTGTATTTTTAAAGAGTATAGAAGAAAACCTTCATTAGATTAGTGTACAGGTTCTCTTGAATCCCTTACTATGACTTACGTAAGAGGTCTTTCAGCTTTTGGTTAACAATGACCAGAGCCTCCTCGCTAATCGTGTGGTGCGGACTCCTAAAAGGCCGGTGAGCCATAAGCCCCACATTTTCCTTTACGCGCCCTACAACGCTATGAATCTTTGTAGTTTCTAAAGCTTCGTGTAAGGTCATGGGCGGCAAGATACTCGGCAGGCGTTTTGCGAGCATGGTTTTACCCGCTCCCGGCGGACCAATTAAAATAATATTATGACCGCCGGCTGCAGCAATCTCCATGCAGCGTTTTATGGATTCCTGCCCCTTAACATCGGCGAAATCATGCTCCGGATTTTCCAATTCCTGGAAGAATTCTTTCCTGGTGTCAATTTCGGTCCTTTCTAAAGCCTGGCCTTTATCAAAGAAGCGGATTATTTCATCTATATTTTCAATGCCATACACTTCCAGTCCACTTACAATAGCCGCTTCCTTCACGTTTTGCTTCGGAAGAATAAAGCCTTTAAAACCTTCTTCCTTAGCCTTTATGGCTATAGGCAAAGCACCTTTTATAGGCTGCAGACTTCCGTCGAGGGAAAGTTCTCCCATGATGACATAATCTCCTATGTTGGTGGCTTTAATTTGGCCTGAAGCCATAAGTATCCCCATCGCGAAGGTGAGGTCGTAAGCCGAACCTTCTTTCCGAAGATCGGCAGGTGCCATGTTTACGGTGATCTTTTTCCCCGGAAGGCTGTACCCTACATTTTTTAGAGCGGCTGCAATCCTGAAACTGCTTTCTTTTACAGCAATATCGGGAAGGCCTACAAGATGATATCCAATGCCGGTGTCAACATTTACCTCGACCGTGATGGTCGTGGCTTCAACACCAAAAACTGCACTACCGTAAACCTTTACCAGCATTAAATAAAATGTTTTGACTAAATGTAGTAAAAATTTCGGCTTAAGATCTTAATGTTCTGTTTAAACAATAATTAGAATCCCAGAGACAAAACCCTTTTTTGGGAAGTGTAGGAATTTGTTAAGTCTGAAGAACAATGAAGGAATCATTTTATACAGAAATAATCTTAATCAGTATAACTTTTACAAATAAATTCATCAACCTGTAAACTAACAATTTAAATCCCTAACCAGTACATGAAAAATCGATATCAGGTACTATAAACCCGATGACATTCCTCTATTGTAAGTTTTTAATTTATTTTTGTAGTACATATTTGTATTATATAAAAAGCTCCAAAAAGATAAAGAGGATGAATTCATAAAAAAATGAGAGATAAAGCAAATCTGGAATTTGAATAATTAGTAAGAAAGAACCCGGATATTTAAAGTTGCCCTTGAACCCTACACCCCCACTAAAAAAAGAAAAATGGAACGTCTACAAGATTCTTCTACAGAACGAAGACTTGTTTGATGCCGTTCAAAATAACGCCCTACAAGGTTATATCCTTTTTCACCCCTCTGCTCCAGAAGAAAAATGGATTAGCCCCAAATTATTGCAAACATTAGATCTGCGCGACAAACCAGATGAGATCCTTAATTGGAATAAAATTATTGCCCCTGAAGATTTGAATATCTTTAGTAAACTTCAGGATCTTCAGAATTACGCAAAGGGTGAATTTAAAGGAGTCTTAAGATTGAGACACTTCAAGGGGTACATTCTAACAATGGACTTTTTTTCTTATCTAACCAAAGATGAAAAAGGTGAAGACTTAATTTTAGTGGCATTCCGCAGAAAGAATTTTTCTTCCGAAGAAATTTCCGAATTACAGCTGATAAAAGAAAGAGGTGAAAATGATCGAATAAACAGGCAGGTTTTTGAAGGTAGTTTTAAAAATGCTGCTATTGGAATGGCCTTATTAGATCCCACAGGACGATGGATCGAGGCCAACGAAAGGCTTTGCCAGATAGTAGGTTATAATCCTGAAGAGCTTCAACAGCTAACATTTCAGGATATTACCCATCCCGATGATCTAGAAGCTGACCTGTCTCTTCTAAACGAGCTTGTAGAAGGGAAACGGGAATTTTACCAGATGGAAAAAAGGTACTTCCATAAAAATGGCAATCTCGTTTATATCATCCTTTCTGTTTCTCTTGTACGTGATTCCACGGGACAACCACTATACTTTATTTCACAAATGACCGACGCCACAGCGCTAAAAGAAACCCAAAAAGAATTGGGAAAAGCCTTAAGTGACTTAGAGAATATACTGGAAGCAAGTTCACAGGTTAGTATTATTGGATTTGACAGAAACGGTATTATATCTTCCTTCAACAAGGGCGCAGAAAATTTATTAAAGTTTACAAGAGAAGAGGTAATAGGGAAATTACCTTATGCCGCATTACACCTTGAGCAGGAAATTCAGGAAAGGAGAAATGAACTGCTAAATTTCCCTGATGAAAATCCCGGACTTACAGATATCCTGAAGTTCCTCGCAGATCATGGGCTACCTCATACGAGAGAGTGGAGCTTTAAAGCTAAGGGCGGAAAAGAAATGCCTGTACAGGTGACAATTACTCCTATAGAAAAAGATCATCAAATAACCGGCTATCTCTCTGTTGCCACAGATATTAAGGAGCTAAAAAGAGCTCAAAAAGAAATCTCTTCCATTCTTCATATTACGCAAGAACAGAATAGCCGATTAAAAAATTTCGCCAATATTGTTTCTCACAACCTGAGAAACCATTCAGCAAACTTTAAAAATTTGATGAACTTATATCTTGAAGAAATTCCGCAACATGGCGAAAATGAGATTGTACAGATGCTGCTGATGGCATCGGGGCAATTAGAAGATACGATTTATGATCTAGAGAAGATAGTTACTTCAAATAAGTCAACGCATGAAGACCTGGAGTGTCTCAATCTCAATAATGCAGTTGAAAAAGTTATAAAATCTGTTCACTCTCTTCTTGCCGATACAGAAACAGTTATTTTCAATTACATCCCCAAAAATCTGGAAGTAATGGCTTTACCTGCTTATCTCGACAGTATAATTCTCAACCTGACTACAAATGCCATTAAGTACAGAGAAACCGGAAGAAAATCTTATATCAATTTTTCCGCCTTACAGGATCCTGAAAAAGTGGTTATAAAAGTTGAAGACAATGGTGTAGGAATAGACATGAATAAATTCGGCGATAAAATTTTTGGGATGTACAAAACCTTTCACGGGAATGAGGACGCAAGAGGCATAGGCCTTTTTATTACAAAAAATCAGGTAGAAACCATGGGCGGAAGAATTTCAGTTTCCAGCGTCCCAGGAGAGGGCACAGTGTTTGAAATAACTTTAAAAAGAGGTGATAAAATTGGAGGGTAACAAGTCCAGGTAAGAAACTTTACTGTCCAGGCAAAACCTATTACCTGTTTTTTTCTTTAAAGTTTCTTTACTGAGTAGATGTCAAAAACTAGGTCCAACAAAAAGCCCCACACTTTCGTGCAGGGCTTTTTTCGTCGGGGTGGCAGGATTCGAACCTGCGGCCTCCTGCTCCCAAAGCAGGCGCGATAACCGGGCTACGCTACACCCCGAGATCAGCTAATGCTGATAACCTACATTAACCTGTAAGCGGCTGCAAATATAAAAAAGAAGTTGGCATTGAAACCCTATTCCTGCTCTTTTTTCAAAATTTTCTGAAGTGAGCGTATTTTCAGGGGTTTTCCACCAGTTGTTGTTTTTCAAGAAAAATCCGGTCACTCCCGGAAAACCTTCTGAAAATTACCTTTTAAAGCATTACTTTAAAGAATTCTTCGGCTGCTGTTTCTCCACATTTCTTATCAGGAAAGCATCAACAGAAAATTTGCCTGCCCCCAATATAAGTAACGCCAGGTACGTCAATAAATAATGCAGCCCCAGTTCCTGATTTGTAAAAGGATCATTTGCGTGTATCACAAAAACTGCTATGAGCATGGTAATAATTAAAGGGATTGTAGCAAACCTGGTTGCAAGCCCTAGTATTAGTAGAATGGAACAGAAAAACTCGGCAAATACCGCAAGAATTAGTAAAAGTGTGGGGTTCATACCCATGACACCGGGAAATTGCACCTCTCCTCCTGCCATTAACATTTCGAGCTTTGGCAAGCCGTGAACCAGCATCATTGACCCAACGCCAATTCTTAGCATCAACAACACCACATCTACCTGGGTGTTTGTATAGTTTCTATTGAAAAATGTATGCAGCATATTCTATTTGTTTAAAAGGAGCCGGAAACCAGAAATGTTTTGTAGGGGAAACATATTGAAGGCCCCGGCACCAAAAATATTATTTTTAAGCTTTCTTAAATTCAGCGTCAACGTCTATTACCACCTTGTCACTCAATACTGCTTCAGGAAAATCGGGTCCCAGGTTAAAATCAGATCTTTTTACCTCACCGCTTATGGCAAAACCTGAAATTAAATTCCTTTTTTGATCTTTAACAGTACCGCGGTGCCAAACATCAAGCGTTACGGGCCTTGTCACTCCATGAAAAGTAAGATCACCTGTCACTTTGTATTTACCTTCGCCAACTTTTTCTGAAGAAGTGCTTACAAATGTCATTTTTGGATACTTTTCAGCATCAAAGAAATCGGCGTTTCTAAGGTGGTTGTCCCTCATCTCCACCCCGGTGTCTATAGAAGGAACCTCTATCTCAACAGTGTATTTTGCATCGCTAAAATCTTCTTCGGAAGCTTCAATTGTAGCATCAAATTCATTGAAAAGGCCTTCAACTTCCGAAATTGTCATGTGCGTAATTCCGAAGGAAACCTGTGAGTGTGCCTTATCGGCTTTCCAGGTGGTCTGAGCAAAAACGCCCGTGCTTAAAAAAGCAAAAGTTAATAAAGAAAGTAAATTTTTCATTTGTGTAGAGTTTTTAATTAAAGTTTAAATTTTTGGATTATTGATAATTGTTAATCGTTAATTGTTCATTGCTTTCTGAAGTGTTTTCAAAAAAGCTTCGGTAGGTTGCGCGCCCGAGATTGCATAGCGATCATCAAACACAAAGAATGGAACTCCGCGCACGCCAATATTCCGCGCTTCCAGTTCATCCTGTTTTACTTCGTATTCATAGTCGTCAGACTCCAGCATGGCTCTAACTTCGGCCTCATTCATTCCTATTGAAGCAGCTGTGGCCACCAAAACTTCAGTATCATCTATATTCTTTGACGCTTCAAAATGGGCTTTAAATAGTGCTTCTTCTATTTCATCACCCAAATCTTTCGATTTTGCCATCTGGATGAGTTTATGGGCTTTGAAAGAATTAGCCAACACCGAATCTTCAAGATGAAAATCAAGTCCTACTTCTTTTGCCATTTGGGTAGCACCGCTCAACATTTGCCGCGCCTGTTCTTTGGTCACGCCTTTGGTTTCCACAAAATAATCGAGCGTATTGATGTCTGTCCTGGTTTGAAGGCCTGGATCCAACTGAAAGCTCTTCCAGGTGACCTTCACCTTGTCTTTATGCTGAAACTTTTCCAGCGCAGCTTCAAATTTTCTCTTTCCTATATAACAGAAAGGACATCTTACGTCTGACCATATTTTCACTTCCATAACTATTGAATTTGTTGATAACCGGCAGCTTCAAAAAACTCCTGCACATATTGATTTGCTTCTGAATTCCTTCCAAAAATGCGGAATTCTGCACCTTCTATTTCCAGCTCCACCACTCTTGAATGTGGCAGCAATTCCTGGAAACAAAGCTTCTCATGCTCTGAAGTCTCTACAGGTTGATGAGAAACTACCACTACGGTTTTTTGGGTCGAAACCTGCTTAATTCTATCAAAAAGAACAGGTTCAATCTCTTCGGGCCTGGTAAAAGCGATCATATCGGCTTCCCAGCAACCTTCTTTCTCACAAGAGCTAAATTCTACTTCGGTAGCATTTTGCAGTTCGCCCAGTTGAGCTTTGACATCCAGAACAACCTCTTCATTGCGGGAGATAAACAGCAGGCGCAAGTCCTGCTGTACCGCCGCCTTTGCAAGAGCAGGGCAAAATTTACCAATGTCTCCTATAATTGCTACAGTTTTCTTCACCATCTTCTTCATTTTTTTAGCTCTGCCCGCTCTTTAACTTTGAATTAAATTAAGCTTCTTTTACGAACTGAACTTCAACATTTATTTTTATCTGGTCACCTAACACCACGTTCCCTGCTTCGGTAACAGCATGGTAAGTTAAACCGAATTCCTTTCGGCTAATTTTTCCCGATACTGTAAGTCCGGCTTTGGTTTGCCCGTAAGGATCTACCACCTGTCCGCCATATTCCACGTCCAGAACAACATTTTTAGTGACATCTTTTATAGTAAGCTGGCCTTCAACCGTATCTTTGTTCACGTCAAAGCTTTCAGCCTTAAAAACAAGGTAAGGATGTTTTTCAACATCAAAGAAATCGCCAGATCTTAGGTGCTCATCCCTTTGTTCGTTACTGGTGTCTATAGATTTAACATCAGCCTTGAATTCAACATTGTTAACTTTTTTGAATTCATCGCCCTCACTTTCGGCGCCACCTTCAAAAACTTTGAATTTTCCTGTAACTGTAGAAATCATTAAGTGCTTTACCTTAAAAGTTACTTCACTGTGTGTTGGGTCGATGTTCCATTTTGTACTCGCCATATCTTTTGTTTTAAATTATTAATTATTTTACAGGACAAATTTAGGGGCGAATAAGGCTGTAGCCAATGACCTATGATAATAAATGAACGTGATCTATGTCACAGTTTTCTGCGGAAGGACTCATCTTCAAACCAGTATCCAATTGAGTTTAAAAAACAGTTTGCCACGAGCTTCAAAAAACGTGTAATAAATTAAAAATATACACGTACATAAGAATTCTTTGTATATTTATGTTATTCAAAAACGAAGATGATGAACACAAAGCTGACCCTGACAATTGAACAGGAAGTAATTAAAAGAGCAAAAGAATATGCGAAAGATAAAAATCGCAGCTTGTCCGACATTATTGAAAATTATTTGAAGACTCTGACTAAAGAAGAAAGAACAGAAAGAGATAAAAAACTAAATCCGGTTGTAAAATCTTTAAAAGGTTCCTTTAAAATGCCTAAAAAAGATATGGATTATAAGAAAGAACTAAGGAACAGGTTAGAGGAAAAATATTCATAATGGATAAAGTTCTTGTTGACACAGATGTGATATTGGATTTCTTTTTTGATCGAGAACCATTTGCAGAGTTTGCAACGGAAATTTTCAATTTATGCGAAGAGAACAAACTAAAAGGATTCACAACTCCGGTTATAATTTGTAACGTATATTATTTGCTAAGAAAATCAGCCAAGCACGAAATCATAATTGAGAAAATAAAGCAACTTTTAAATATAATTGATATTATAAAAATGGATAAAGAAGCTGTTTTAGGAGCTTTAAATTCCAATTTCAAGGATTTTGAAGATGCCTTACAAAACTTCTCAGCTATCGAGAATGGAGAAATAAAAATAATATTAACTCGAAATATAAAAGATTTTAAAAAGAGTAAACTCGCCATTTTAACTCCTGAAACATATTTAAAGGGAAGAGCCAGTGGCTAAGAATGGATGCTAATAAAAATGCTTTTTTGAGAACTATTTTTCTACATTTATTTCCATAAGAAAGAATTCGTTACACCCGACAAGTGGAACTTCCCTACTCGCCACTTTCGTTAACCGCGACGGCGTCAAAAATGACATTTTTGAAGAGTATTTTTATGAACCGGAAGTAATCTGGCTGCGAATACGACTCAGCGTTTCGCGTGTCACCCCAAGGTATGAGGCAATCATGTGAAGTGGCACCCGCTGAATAACATCGGGGAATTGCTTCAGCATTTTTTGGTAGCGCTCCTCGGCCGTGGTACTAAAAGTTCCCATGAGGCGGCGTTGGGTAGCAATCAGGTTATTCTGGATAAGAATCCGGAAGTAGCGTTCAAAAGCCGGAACTTCATCAAGCAATTGATCCCAGGATGCCTTGGTGATAAGCAAAAGCTCACTGTCTTCTAAGGCCTCAATATTATATTCTGAAGCCTCGCCGGTAAGAAAACTATAAAGATCTCCGCTCCACCAGCCTTCAAGCGCAAACTGCAAAATGTGCTCGTTCCCTTTTTCATCTATGGTGAAACTTCTAAGCAGCCCTTTTTCTACAAAGATGGTGTAAATACAGGCATCTCCATCTTCCAGGATGAAGCGTTTTTTCCGAAGTTTTTTGGGTTGAAATAAGGTTTTAGCATACTCGAATTCCTCTTCACTCACGGTGATAGTATCATTGACTTTTTTTTGTAAAAATTCAAACATGGCAAAGCGAAAATATGGGCTAAAGATAGATATAATTTCTGAAGCTTTATGCGCTACTCATCACCTGCTCCTATGATAGAATAAGCGTATAAAATGCCATTTTTGACACTTCCTTTGTTAAGTATATAAATTCCTCCAAATCTAACTTCAAAATCCCCGATTTAAACAGCACAGAGTTAGGCTGGGTTATTTTCCAAAGGCTTTATATTACTCAACTCTTCCTGCTTTAAAAATTTTTCTTCTTCCAGATCATAATCATCCTGTAAGCCTAACCAAAACTTTGCAGTTGTCCCAAAATATTTTGAGAGCCGAAGCGCCGTATCGGCAGTTATTCTTCTTTTCTTTTTAATGATCTCGCTAATTCGGGTTTGAGGAATAAAAGTTTCTTTGGAAAGTCTATAAGCTGAAATCTCCATCGGGTCTAAAAATTCTTCTTTTAAAATTTCTCCGGGATGTATGTTTTCTAATTTTATCATATTCCTTTCTTTTTAATGGTAATCAATAATTTGAACTTCAAATGCACTGTCATTCATCCATTTGAATATTATTCTCCATTGCTTATTAATTCTAATGCTATAAAAACCTTCCAGATTTCCACTCAGTTTTTCTAAATGGTTCGCTGGTGGAATTCTCAAGTCATTTATGTTTTGAGCGTTATTTATCATTCTTAATTTTCTTCGAGCCACGTTTTGAAAATTAGCAGGAAGCTTTCTTGACTGGGTGCCATGCCAAATCTTGTTAGCTTCCTTATCTGCAAATGATTTTATCACAATTAATATTGTTATACGATACTAACGCCAAAGATAAGTAAAAAAGAAAAGATATGCATGATAAAAACCTTGCTCTTTAACTACTTCTACCAGGCTTTTCTCCCCTCTCAAAAAGGGCATATTGGGCTGCTCTTTTTTCGTCATTATGCTCATTTCCAATCTTCATGTTTTTCTTGTTATCTTTGAAGTTCCCTTTTACGGGACGTGCAACCAACAGAAAACTCTTAAGATGAAAAGACTATTTATTCTTAGCCTCGCCCTTAGCCTTGTTAGCTGCGGTGAAAACAATGGTAAAACTGAAGATCCCAACCAGGTGACAGACAATGATACTATTGTTCAAAATTCTCCTGTCACCATTCCTGAAGAAGAACTCACTACGGCCGAATACGAATATGAAGTAGTTGTCCCCGATCTTGAGATTGCATGGGGTATGGACTTCCTGCCCGATGGCAGCATCCTTATCACCGAAAAGAATGGGGACCTTATCTTAATTAAAGACGGACAAAAGCAACAGGTACAGGGCGCACCCGAAGTTTATAACCGCGGCCAGGGCGGATTTCTGGATGTAGCCGTTGGCCCGAATTATGAAAGCGATGGCTGGATCTATTTCACCTATGCTTCCGAAGAAGGTGAAGGCGAAGGTGGCAATACGGCATTAATGCGTGCAAAACTGGAGAACAACCAGTTAACCAGCAAAGAAGTTTTATATAAAGCAACTCCCAACTCTACCCGTGGTCAACATTTTGGCTCCCGAATCTCTTTTGACGGGCAGGGGCATTTGTTCTTTAGCGTTGGAGACCGCGGCGATCGCGACGTAAACCCGCAGGACCTTACCCGTGACGGCGGAAAAGTTTACAGGCTTAACCTTGATGGCAGCATTCCGCAGGATAATCCTTTTGTAGGACAGGAAGAAGCCGTTAAAGCCGTTTACTCTTACGGTCACAGGAATCCGCAGGGAATGATCTACAATGAAAGCACAGGCGAGATTTGGGTTCATGAACACGGCCCACAGGGAGGTGACGAAATTAATGTAGTAAAAAAAGGTGCTAATTACGGCTGGCCACTGGTAAGCTACGGAATTAACTATGACGGCACTTCCTTTACCGATGAAACTTCGGGGCCAGATTTTGAAGATCCGCTTTATTACTGGGTTCCTTCTATTGCACCAAGCGGCTTTGTACATGTAACTTCAAACAAATATCCCGAACTTCAGGGAGACCTTTTGGTGGGCTCTCTAAAGTTTCAGTACGTGGAGCATTTAACGCTTGACGGAAAAACCGTGATCGCCCGTGAGAAAATTCTTGAGCAAATTGGCAGGGTTCGCGATGTGGTGCAATCTCCCGATGGTGACCTGTATGTTTCAGTAGAAGGAAAAGGTATTGTTAGAATTATTCCGAAGCAACAGTAATGAAGAAACTCTTAACGGCCTGCCTGCTGGTAGTTTTATGCGGATGCAGGAATTCTTCTGAAGAAAAAACTGAAGAAACTGCCCGGGTAGAATTCTCTCCCGAAATGAAAGAGAGCATTTCGCGTGGCGCCCAGGTGTACAACAACTTTTGTGCTTCCTGCCATCTTTCGGGTGGTGAAGGTATAAAAGCTGTTTTTCCACCGCTTCAGAATTCAAACTGGATTAAAGAAAAGCAGGAAGAATCTATACACGCCATTAAATTTGGCCTGCGCGGCCCTATTAAAGTCAATGGTGAAAAATACAACAATCTTATGCCCGCTTTGGGCTTAAGCGACCGCGAAATTGCCGATGTGATGAACTACATTAACAATTCCTGGGGCAACAGCGTAAGTAACGAGGTGACCGAAGAAGAAGTAGCCGCTATAAAAAAATAAACCATATTTATTAAATCGGTAAATAATTACCTTTGCCGAAAATTAAAATATGTTGATCATTGGAATTGCCGGAGGTACCGGGAGCGGAAAAACTACTGTTGTAAACCAGATTATCGAGGAGCTCAAAAATGAAGAAGTAGATGTAATCTCTCAGGATTCCTACTACCAGGATACCAGTCACCTCACTTACGAGCAGCGTACCAAGATCAATTTTGATCATCCTAAATCTATAGATTTTGACCTGCTGGTCTCTCATCTTAAAGATTTAAAAGCAGGCAAAAACATTCAGCAGCCTGTTTATTCTTTCAAGCAGCACAACCGCACGGGAGAAACCATTACCATAGAACCCCGAAAGGTGATCATCGTTGAAGGGATCCTCATCCTCACCCACCCCGACATTCGGGAGATGTTTGACATCAAGATCTATGTGCATGCCGACAGTGATGAGCGCCTTATTCGCCGTCTTAAGCGCGACATTGCCGAGAGGGGCCGTGACCTGGAAGAGGTTTTGAGCAGGTACCAAACCACGCTTAAGCCTATGCACCAGCAGTTCATAGAACCTACCAAAGAGTTTGCAGATATCATTATCCCCACAAATCGCTACAACACAGTAGCTGTTGATATTGTGCAAACAATCATACGCCAACGTTTACTGTAATTTTGTATATTTCGGGTTATGAAGCTAAAAGACATCCGCAACAATAGATGGGTACGCATCTTCGCCAACAAATATACGCTGGTGCTGGCTGCTTTTTGCTTCTGGATGCTTTTTCTGGACAGTAACTCCTGGTTGATTCACCATGAACTCGACCTTGAGATCGATGACCTGAAAAAGAACAAGAACTATTACCTCAATGAGATCTCACGCGACAAAGCCATAATGGATAATCTTAACGACTCCCTCGAACTTGAAAAATTTGCCAGGCAGGAATATTTCATGAAGAGGGAAAATGAAGAGATCTTTATCATTGAGTATAAGGAAGCAGTAGATTAGGTGCCAAAAATGTCATTTTAGGACCCTTTAATTTTATGGAAATGAGAGAGAATTTGTTCAATGAGTTTGAAGAAGTATCGGCCAAACAGTGGAAACAAAAGATACAGTATGACCTCAAAGGTGCCGATTATAATGAAACGCTGGTATGGAAATCTCTGGACGGCATCAATATTAAACCTTTTTACCATGCTGAAGAATCGCCCGAACCTGCACAGCTTAACAGCCCGTTAAACTGGCATGTTACAGAACAGATCTATGTCTCTTCTGCTGAAAAAGCCAATAAAAAAGCACACGAATCCCTTCGGAAAGGCGCCGAAAGCATCTGGTTTATCCTGCCTTCAGAAGAGATAGCGCTAAAAGAGCTTTTTGAAGGCCTGGATCCTGAAGTTCCCATATACCTGAAGCCTGAATTTGCTTCCGAAGAATTTTTCTTAAAACTGGATGAGCAGGTTAAACCGGGATCAAATGTTTTTTTTCAGTTTGATATTATAGGAAATCTTGCCCGCAGCGGCAACTGGTACAAAAATCAGCAGGAAGACCACAAGATACTTGATGTTCTGCTCCAAAAATGTCAAAATTTAAGATCATTTATTTCAGTTGACCTCGGACTTTACCAGAATGCCGGTGCTACCATTCCGCAGCAACTTGCTTATGCTTTGGCACATGTTAACGAATACTTTAACCACATACGTGACAAACCTGAAGTGTCAAAAAAGGCAAAATTCCAGTTCCTTGTTTCGGTAGGGCCAAATTACTTTTTTGAGATTGCCAAAATAAGGGCGCTGCGCCTTTTATTTTCAACCCTTAGCAGCGAATATGGTTTTGATACAAGCTGCGACATACTTTCACAGCCCACCCGCCGCAACAAAACTTTATACGATTATAATGTAAACCTGCTGCGCACCACTACAGAATGTATGAGCGCAGTGCTGGGCGGCTCCAATAGCGTTTGCAATATGGCCTATGACGCCATTTACCATAAAAACAACAACTTCGGAAGCCGCATAGCCCGAAACCAGTTACTGATACTTAAGCACGAAAGCTACTTTGAGAAAGTGGCCAATCCTGCTGAAGGCAGCTACTATATTGAAACCCTTACCCACGAAATGGCCGATAAGGCTTTAGATATATTCAAAAATATTGAAAATGGCGGTGGCTTTGTTACTCAGTTAAAAGAAGGAATTATTCAGAAGAAAATTTCTGAAAGTGCAGCCAACGAGCAGCAGGCTTTTGATGAAGAAAAGCTGGTACTGGTGGGAACCAATAAATATCCAAATCTACAGGACAGGATGAAAAACGAGCTGGAGTTGTATCCTTTTGTGAAGCAAAAGCCGCGAAAGACACTGCTACAGCCGGTGATAGAAAAACGTTTATCAGAAAAAACCGAACAGGAAAGACTACAAAAGGAAGAAAGTACTAACGGCGAAAAATAAGATATGAGCAGAAAGGATCTTCAGCATTTAAAGCTGAAAAATATCGAAAAAGATTCCAAAAGACCCGAAAACACTTGTGAATACAAGGATCTGCCTCATCTCAATTTTGCTGCGGGAATTCCGCCATACCTGCGTGGGCCTTACAGCACCATGTATGTAATGCGGCCCTGGACCATTCGGCAGTACGCCGGGTTCTCAACCGCCGAAGAAAGTAACGCCTTTTACCGCCGCAACCTCGCTGCGGGTCAAAAAGGGCTTTCTGTAGCCTTCGATCTTCCTACCCACCGCGGTTACGACAGTGACCACGAAAGAGTGGTGGGAGATGTGGGGAAAGCAGGGGTTGCCATAGACTCGGTAGAAGACATGAAGGTGCTCTTTGACCAGATTCCGCTAGACCAGATGTCGGTTTCCATGACCATGAACGGGGCGGTGCTTCCCATTCTCGCGTTCTACATCGTGGCTGCCGAGGAACAGGGCGTAAAACCTGCACTGCTTTCAGGAACCATTCAAAATGACATTTTAAAGGAGTTTATGGTAAGAAATACTTACATCTACCCTCCTACTCCTTCGATGAAGATCATTTCTGATATCTTTGAGTATACCTCGAAGAATATGCCCCGCTTCAACAGCATTAGTATCTCGGGGTACCACATGCAGGAAGCAGGTGCTACCAGCGAGATTGAACTGGCCTACACTTTAGCCGACGGACTCGAATACATCCGCAAAGGTCTTGAAGCCGGAATGGATATAGACAGTTTTGCTCCGCGTTTGTCCTTCTTCTGGGCCATAGGTTTAGATCATTTTACCGAGATCGCCAAGATGCGTGCAGCAAGAATGCTGTGGGCAAAACTGGTAAAACAGTTTAACCCGAAGAACGAAAAATCCCTTGCGCTTAGAACCCACAGCCAAACCAGCGGCTGGAGTTTGACCGAGCAGGATCCTTTCAACAACGTGGCACGTACCTCTATAGAAGCCGCAGCTGCTGCTTTTGGTGGCACCCAGAGTTTGCACACCAATGCCCTTGATGAGGCTATCGCCCTACCCACAGATTTTTCTGCCAGGATTGCCAGGAACACCCAGCTGCACCTGCAGCAGGAAACCCAGATCACCCGGACTGTAGACCCATGGGCAGGTAGTTATTATGTAGAAGAACTCACAGATAAAATAGCTCATAAGGCCTGGGAACTCATCCAGGAGGTCGAAGAATTGGGCGGTATGACCAAAGCCATCGAAGCGGGAATTCCGAAACTACGCATTGAAGAGGCCGCAGCCATTAAGCAGGCAAGGATTGACAGTAGCCAGGATATTATTGTGGGGGTAAATAAATACCGCAGGGACAAAGAAGATCCTATTGTTACCCTTGAAGTAGACAACCAGTCAGTAAGAAGGCAGCAAATTGAGCGGCTGAACCAACTGAAAGCCGAAAGAAACAATGAAGAAGTAAAACAAGCCCTTCAAAAACTTACCGAAGCAGCAAGATCGGGGCAGGAAAACCTACTGGCGCTGGCCGTAGATGCCTCCCGAAAACGCGCTACCCTTGGGGAGATAAGCGATGCTTTAGAAGAAGTTTACGGCAGGTACAAAGCACAGATAAAATCATTTAGTGGAGTGTATTCAAAAGAGATAAAAGACGATGCTTCTTTTAAAAAAGCGAGAGAAATGGCCGACAGGTTCGCGGAACAGGAAGGCCGTCGCCCAAGGATCATGGTGGCCAAAATGGGACAGGATGGTCATGACCGTGGCGCCAAAGTGGTATCTACAGGTTATGCCGATGTTGGTTTTGATGTAGACATAGGACCACTATTCCAGACCCCGGCAGAAGCTGCAAAGCAAGCCGTAGAAAACGACGTGCACATTTTAGGAGTTTCTTCTCTGGCTGCAGGACACAAAACACTGGTGCCACAGGTGATTGAAGAACTCAGGAAATACGGCAGAGAAGATATTATGGTGATTGTTGGAGGGGTGATCCCTTCACAGGACTACCAGTTCCTCTTTGACGCAGGTGCCGTAGCCGTTTTTGGCCCCGGTACAAAGATCAGTGAAGCAGCGATAAAACTTCTGGAAATCCTTATTGACGAGCCTAGTTAAGGTTTAAGGTTTAAGGTTTAAGGTTTAAGGAAGTTCTCTGGAAAATTATAACATTAAAAAGAGACATGAAAAAGTTGTCAACAATCTCCATACTAACTACTCAATACTAACTCCTCAATACTAACTACTCAATACTAACTACTCAATACTAACTACTAACTACCAACCACTATGGATTACACTCAAAAAATGCTCCGGGACGACGCGCTTAAAGGAAAAGTAATAGTCGTTACCGGCGGTGGCAGCGGCCTTGGAAAAGCGATGACAAAGTATTTTCTTGAACTGGGAGCAAAAGTAGCGATCACTTCGAGAAACCTGGAAAAACTGCACGGTACCGCTAAAGAGCTTGAAGAGCAAACCGGGGGCGAATGTTTGCCGGTACAGTGTGATGTAAGACATTACGAGCAGGTTGAAAACATGCTGCAACAAACAGTAGAAAAATTTGGTTCTGTAGATATTTTGCTGAACAACGCTGCCGGAAACTTTATTTCTCCCACAGAACGTTTAAGTGCCAATGCCTTTGACACCATTATTGACATAGTTTTAAAAGGCAGCAAGAACTGTACTTTAGCTTTTGGAAAACATTGGATCGACAAAGGTGAAAAGAATAAAACGGTATTAAATATTGTCACCACTTATGCCTGGACAGGCTCTGCTTATGTAGTGCCAAGTGCCACAGCAAAAGCCGGAGTGCTTGCAATGACCCGCTCGCTTGCCGTAGAATGGGCGAAATACGGCATAAGAATGAATGCCATTGCACCCGGACCTTTTCCAACCAAAGGCGCCTGGGACAGGCTACTTCCGGGAGACCTGAAGGAGAAGTTTGACCTGGCAAAAAAAGTGCCGCTAAAGCGGGTTGGAGAACATCAGGAACTGGCGAATCTGGCTGCCTATCTGGTTTCCGATTTTTCAGCTTATGTAAATGGAGAAGTGATCACCATTGATGGCGGCGAATGGCTTAAAGGAGCCGGACAATTCAATCTTCTGGAAGCAATTCCGGAGGAAATGTGGGATATGCTGGAGCAAATGATCAAGGCCAAAAAGAACAACTAAACTTTGGCTTCTTCCGAAGAAACCATTAAGAACAATTAACAGGATGAACCCTTTAAAATGCTATTTTTGAAGGGTTTTTTCTTTACAGGCTATGCTAAAAACCTGTTAACAATTTACCTTTCGTAAACCTATAATAAATTGTATTTTTACCCTTTAAATCCAAAATAACTGAATGGGTAAGATCATTGCCGTTGCAAATCAAAAAGGAGGTGTAGGTAAAACTACAACTTCAGTAAACCTGGCGGCATCTCTCGGGGTGCTTGAAAAAAAAGTTTTGCTCATCGATGCCGATCCGCAGGCGAATGCCACATCGGGTCTGGGAATAGATGTTGAATCGGTCGAGTTAGGAACTTACCAGTTGCTGGAGCACTCTATTAAGGCTGAAGAAGCCATTATGAAAACTGAGTCCCCAAACCTCGACATCATCCCGGCACATATTGACCTGGTGGCCATAGAGATTGAGCTTGTTGACCAGGAAGAGCGGGAGTACATGCTGAAAAAGGCTATTGGACACCTTAGGGAACAATACGATTATGTGATCATTGACTGTGCGCCATCTTTGGGTCTGCTCACACTTAATGCCCTCACAGCAGCCGATTCGGTAATTATTCCTATTCAGTGTGAATATTTTGCTTTGGAAGGTCTTGGGAAACTTCTCAACACTATTAAAAGTGTTCAGAAAATACACAACGTAAAACTGGATATTGAAGGCCTACTGCTTACCATGTACGACTCCCGCCTACGGTTGTCTAACCAGGTGGTTGAAGAAGTACAAAAGCATTTTGACGAAATGGTGTTCAAAACAATCATTCAGCGAAATGTGCGTTTAAGTGAAGCCCCCAGTTATGGAGAGAGCATTATAAACTATGATGCCGGTAGTAAAGGTGCAAGTAACTATCTTAGTCTTGCACATGAAATTATAAAGAAAAACTCATAGGAGCAGATGGCGAAGGCGACAAAGAAACAAGCTTTGGGAAGAGGACTTTCAGCATTACTGAAAGATCCGCAAAATGATATAAAGTCGGCAGAAGATAAGAATGCAGATAAGCTGGTTGGGCATATTGTAGAGCTTGACCTTGATGCTATTGAAGTAAACCCTTTTCAGCCAAGAACAAGTTTCAATGAAGAGTCGCTGCGCGAACTCGCTTCTTCGATACGGGAATTAGGAGTTATTCAGCCTATTACGGTTAGAAAACTCGATTATAACCAGTATCAACTCGTTTCGGGAGAAAGACGTTTTAGAGCGTCAAAACTGGTAGGCCTGCAAACCATTCCTGCCTATATTCGTATTGCCAACGACCAGGAATCACTGGAAATGGCTCTTGTAGAGAACATTCAGCGGCAGGACCTTGATCCTATTGAGATTTCATTGTCTTACCAAAGACTTATTGATGAAATAAACCTTACCCAGGAACAATTAAGTGACCGAATTGGTAAAAACAGATCTACTATTGCCAATTACCTGAGGTTGCTAAAATTAGATCCAATTGTGCAGACGGGGATGCGCGACGGCTTTTTAAGCATGGGGCATGGCCGCGCCCTTATTAATATTGAAGATCAACAGGTGCAGTTGGAGATCTATGAAAAAATTCTTGCCAACTCTCTTTCGGTGCGGGAAACTGAAAAGTTGGTTAGAAACCTTCAGGAAGGAAAGCCTGAAGTTAAAACAGCCACTTCCACCTCGAATATTTCCCGGGATGTAAAGAAAAGCATCAAAGAATTTTCAGAAAAACTGGGGGCCAAGGTTGATGTTAAGGTGTCAAAAAAGGGAAATGGAAAGCTTATTATTCCTTTTACTTCCGAAGAAGATCTCAATCGCATTAAAAAGATCATTCAGGGTGAAGATTAAAAATCTCATAGCGTTCTTTGTCACCTGTTTTTTTTTCCTGCAAGCCTCGGCACAGGAAGATTCCCTGCTGGTAGACCCGCAGCTGGTGATTGAAGAACCTGCCTACAAACCTTATGACCCACTCTCTCCTGCCCGTGCTGCATTCTATTCGGCAGTACTTCCAGGATTGGGCCAGGCATATAATGGGAAATACTGGAAAATTCCAATAGTCTATACTGCTCTTGGAGTGGGTATTTACTTCTATTTTGAAAATGACCGGCAGTATGATCGCTACCGCAGCGCCTACAAAAGCAGGCTCGCCGGAAATACCAATGATGAATTCTACGACGAGAACGGAGAACCCCGGGTATCGACAGACGGACTTATTGATGCTCAACGTTTTTACCAGCGCAACAAAGAGGTTTCTATAATGGTTACCTTGGGGCTCTATGCATTAAATATTATTGATGCCAACGTTGATGCCCATCTGCAACAATTCAATGTAAGTGAAGATTTGTCACTTAAGCCAAATGTGGATTACGATCAATTTACCGGAACCACAGGATATGGCCTTACATTAAACTACAATTTTTGATGAAAATAGCTTTACTGGGTTACGGAAAAATGGGTAAGACCATTGAAAGACTAGCTGTAGAACGTGGCCATGAAATAGTACTAAAAGTTGATAATGATATTGATAACGCCGATCTTAGCCAGGCCGATGTTGCCATAGATTTTAGCGTTCCCGATGCTGCATTTAAGAACATCACCGCCTGTTTTGAAAAACACGTCCCGGTGGTTTCGGGAACTACGGGATGGCTTAAAAGATATGACGAAGCTGTAGAGATTTGCAAAAAACAAGAGGCCGCTTTTATTTATGCTTCCAATTACAGCCTGGGCGTGAATCTTTTTTTTGAACTCAACAGGAACCTGGCGAAACTCATGCAGAGGTTTTCGGAATACAACGTGGCGATAGAGGAAATTCACCACACCCAGAAACTGGATGCGCCAAGTGGCACGGCAATCACTCTGGCCGAGCAGATCATGGATAATTCAGATAAAACCGGATGGCAACTGGAAAGTGCCCGGGAGAACGAAATTCCTGTAACAGCCAAAAGGATAGAAAATGTTCCCGGCACCCATACAATCTCCTACAATTCGGAGGTTGACACCATTAAAATAGAACATGTAGCCCATTCCCGTGATGGTTTTGCCCTTGGTGCCATCATAGCAGCCGAGTGGCTTCAGCATAAAAAGGGAGTTTTCAGCATGAAAGACGTGCTGGGCTTGTAACAGAATCGTACTACGGCAGACCAATAAATAAACTACGCTCATGACTTTTACAAACTGGCTTTTGTTTGTTCTTCTTATTCAGCTTATCCATTTCGCAGGAACCTGGAAACTTTATCAAAAAGCAGGACGCAAAGCCTGGGAGGCAGCAATACCCGTATACAACGCGGTAATTTTAATGAAGATCATCAACAGGCCGTGGTGGTGGGTACTTCTACTTTTCATCCCTATAGTTAATCTCATTATGTTTCCCGTGATTTGGGTGGAAACCGTGCGTAGCTTTGGGCGTACTTCTACTACAGATACTGTACTGGCGGTGGTTACCTGCGGCCTTTACATATATTATCTCAATTACCTGAGCGACGTTAAATACAGGGAAGACCGCAGCCTGCACCCGGGTACTGCTGCAGGGGAATGGATAAGTTCAATTCTCTTTGCCATAGTCGCTGCTACTATTGTACACACTTATGTAATGCAGCCGTTCACTATCCCCACTTCTTCTCTAGAAAAGACGCTGCTGGTGGGAGATTACCTGTTTGTAAGTAAGTTTCACTACGGGGCCCGTACACCAATCACTTCAATTGCATTTCCTATGGTGCACGACACCATTCCTGTACTGGGGCTAAAGTCATACTGGAACAAACCTCATATTCCGTATTTCAGGATTCCGGGTTTTCAGGATATTGACCGCACTGATATTGTGGTCTTCAACTGGCCGGTAGATACGGTGAGAAAGTTCAGGGATAAATCGGGGATACGTTATGATAAGCCTATAGACAAGAAGTCTAATTATGTAAAAAGGGCTGTTGGTTTACCAGGAGATTCTCTTGAAATTATTAACGGAAAGGTTCATATAAACAACCAGCCTCTTGAGTTACCCGACAGAGCAAAGCCACAGTACTCTTATGCCGGTACTACAAAAGGCCAGGGCTTTGATCCTTATACAATGTACAAGATGTATGATATTACCGATGCGTTTTATCAGGATCCTAATACCAACCAGTTTTACATACAGTCTTTAACCGAAGAAAACTACCAAAGACTAAAGAACCATCCCAATGTTGCCTCTCTGGAAAGAATTACAACTCCGGCAGGTCAAAAGGATGCGAAGATCTTTCCAAACAACAACAGGTTTAACTGGAATTCTGACAATATGGGGCCTCTTTATATCCCTAAAGAAGGAACTACTGTAAAGATCACACCCGAGACTGTAGGTCTTTACCGCTTAATCATTGAAACTTATGAGGGCCTCGAAATGGGCCGGGAAAGGAAGATCTCCCTTAGAGATGATAAGGTACTTTTGAATGGACAGCCATTAGAATCCTACACTTTTGAGCAGGATTACTACTTTATGATGGGAGACAACCGGAATAACAGTGAAGATAGCCGCTACTGGGGTTATGTTCCCGAAAATCATATTGTTGGGAAACCTGTCTTTATATGGATGAGCCTGGATCCCAATGCTTCAGGTCTTAGCAAAATAAGATGGGAGCGTATGTTTACTACTGTAGGAGGACAGGGAGAACCAGTTTCTTACCTACCTTACTTCCTGGTAGTAATAGTTGGACTTTTTGGATATAGCTTTTTCAGAAAAAAGAAGACCAAATAAGAATTTTTAATGCAGAAGTTGCTTTTACATCCTGCCTATTTTGGCCCTGTCTCTCAATTTGTGGCCATGGTCAATGCCGATGAGCTTGTTTTTGAAAATGAAGACAATTATCAAAAACAAACCTATCGCAACCGCATGTATATTTATGGTGCCAACGGAAAGTTACTGCTTAATATTCCTATTAAACACACCGGCAACAAATCTGGACATCAAAAATATAAGGATATAAAAATTGAGAACGATTTCCCCTGGCAAAAGCAGCATTGGAAATCTTTGGAAACCGTTTACCGCACCTCTCCTTTCTTTGAGTTCTATGAAGATGAGTTCTACCCGCTTTATCACCGCGAGTATGACTATTTAATGGATTTCAATTACCATTGCCTCGTACTTGCTCTCGATTGCCTGCAATTAGAGCTTAATTATAAAAAGACGGAAGAATATTTTAAAGTACCGACAGGCCTTCTTGACGGAAGATCGCTCATTGAAGCTAAAAAAAACGAACCTCAGTCCATAGAACCATACTTCCAGGTTTTTAAAGAAAAATACGGCTTTTTAAATGATCTTAGTATTGTGGACCTTATTTTCAACGAAGGTCCAAACGCTCTCAACTATTTACAGAGCCAGAAAATCTCATTCCCCTAACCTAAGATTTGCGGTGATGGGAAAATGGTCTGAATAAGGAACCATGTGGTTCTGAAAAGTAAGGATCCCCATTGATTCCTGTGGCAGAATAAAGTCTATGCGAAGAGGTAAGATCTCAAATATTTCGAAGGTCTTTCCAAAGCCATTGCCGGCTTCTTTATAAGCATCATTGAACCCAATATCTCTTAGTTCACGATAAATATAGGAATACGCCGTATTATTAAAATCTCCAAGAATTATTGCGGGATAAGGACTTGACAGCACCGACTCTTTTACCAACTTCATTTGCCGCTCCTGTTTTACAAAGGTCTGTCCCATCCCAAAAAGCACTTTTTTAGAGTGCTCTTTCTCGATATTGTTCAGGTTTGGTTTGATACCAAAAGATTGAAAATGTACATTTAGGACCCTTACGGTGTCACCGTTCTTTACAATATCTGCATAGATCGCATTATTGTTACTGGTAGTAGGAAAATCTAAAGAACCGGAGTTTATAATAGGATATTTTGAGAAGAGGGCAAGCCCAAACTCAGCATTCTCCTCTTTCAGCTTAATATATTCGTAAGGGAAACTTTTTGCTATTTCCAGCTCCCCTTTATAATACTCCTGCATTGCCACAACATCGGGATCCTCCTCTTTCATGAATGCTGTGATCTTCTGCGGAATATCCACATCATCGGCCCAGCCGTATTGATTAAACTGCCGTACATTATAGGTCATGATCTTGAGCACATTGTCTTCAACCATGCCATCTTCTTCCGAAGAAACCTCGTAAACAGATGTCACATGGTTAAACCCCAGTAAGAGCACAACGAAGGAGAGGATTGCCTGCCGTTTTAACCTGAATAGCCACAACAGTAAAAAAATGATATTGATAATGATCAACAGAGGTACTCCCAAACTGAATACCGAAAGCAGGGCGAACTTCCCAGGTGGTATGTAGGGTAACAGGTAAGAAAATAGCAATGCCAGCGCAAAGAGGATGTTTAGCAAGAACAGGAACCTGTCAAACCAGTTGAGACCTTTCATCAATTGTCTTTTCCTGCGTTGAACAAATAGTCCTTTTCCTGCTTGGTAAGGCTGTCATAGCCGCTTTTACCAATCTTGTCTAAAATAGCATCTATTTTCTCCTGTTCCTCCTTTTTGTTGCGTATTCCACCACTATAACGGCCAGAACTACTCCCTGCCGACTTTCTTTTGTGAACGGTCTTTAAATTACTCCTTTTACCGGAAGCATTACCTGATGAGAACATAGAACCAATCCAGTCCAGCAGCTTCTCAAAACCACTTGCAATATTGTTCCCCTTACCAAGTTGTTTCGCGTATAAATAACCAAAGCCGGCACCTCCCAAATGCGCCAGGTGGCCTCCGGGATTTGAGATTGGTATCTGGATCACATCCAGAACTACCAAGAAAGCTGCAATCCACCATAATTTTAAACTACCAAGCAAAATAAGCCGCACTCTCATGTGAGGAATATGGGTTGCAATTCCCACTAGAATTGCCATTACTGCAGCCGAAGCGCCTATTAAATAAGACCTTCCCGTTCCCTGAAAAGCAGGAAATAAGTTATAACTGGCCATATAAACGAGTGCCCCGAATATACCTCCCAAAAAGTAGAAATTCAGAAGCTTTTTTGGAGAGAAATAAGTGAGGAAATAGACCCCCGAAAAGTACAAAATCAACATGTTTGACAGCAAATGCCAAAGGCCACTGTGAAGAAAAGCATAGGTGATAATAGACCAGGGCTTAAATAAAAATTCCCCCGGCTCCTTCGGAAACACCAACCACTCCAGAATAGAATCTGCATCAAAACTAAACAGGAAGGCAAGGGTTTTAAAGAAGAAAAAAAGCACAAAGGCAATAACGTTGACAGCGATGAGTTTTTCGCTCACCGTAGCCATTGCGATCTTTGCTCTTATGTTATCCCTACTTCTCATTAATCCCAACGGTTTTGGTTAAACTGGTTCTTTTTCCAGTACCACATCATGATAAAACCAAACAGAGCGCCACCCAGGTGTGCAAAGTGAGCAATCCCTCCTCCAAATATAGAATATCCAGTCAAACCGGAAAAGAGGTCAAGTGCAATTAATGCCGGAATAAAGAACTTTGCCTTTATGGGTACCGGTACAAAGAGCAGGAACAACTCCACATTTGGGAACATCATTCCAAACGCTACAAGGATTCCATATATTGCACCCGATGCTCCCACAGCAGGCGTAAGGTAAGTCTGGAACATCGTCCTCAAAACATCCTGATCTACGCCCTGAGGGATCCTAAACTCGCCACTGCTGGCAATAGAAGCATAAGACTCCCTCAAATACTGTTCTACCTCTGTAGTACCAAACCCGGCATCGAGAAGAGCACTGTACCCGGCTTGAAAATGATAGTAATTAACCAATGTGTGAATAATGGCAGCTCCAATTCCTGCCGAAAAGTAGAAGAAAAGAAATTTGTTCTTCCCCAGCACCTGCTCTATAGGGCTTCCAAATGCCCATAGCGCATACATATTGAAGAGAATATGAAATATACTGCTGGGGTCATGCATAAACATGTGCGTAACCACCTGCCAAAACTGGAAATTATCATTCTCAATAAACCAAAGGGAAAACAATTGATAGGCCTGATCCCCCAAAACCTGGCTCCCTATATAAACTATGACATTAATAATCAAAAGAACCTTTACGGTTTCGGTCATTCTTCCCATTTACATGAACTTTTTATCTAATTCGTCTACAGTTAAGGTAATAAATACAGGTTTATTAAAAGGCGATACGCTTGATTCTTTACAGGCAAACAGACTATTCACAATGTTTTGTTGTTCTGCAATATTTAAAGCGGTTCCCGATTTTACAGCCATTCCTCTCGACAGGGATTTTGCCAGCGTATCTACCTGCGAAAAAGCCGCTCCCGGAACTTCATTTTCCAGGTCTAACAACAGCTGCTCAAGTAAAATCTCCACCTCGCTTTCTGAAATAAGCGTTGGAATTCCGCTAATCTCCACGCCATCTTTTTTTACTTCTGAAAAAATAAAACCGGTTTGCTCCAGGGAATCTTTAATCTCCTTAAGCAACTCCATCTCATTAGTAGAAAACTGGATAGATAACGGGAACAATAACTGCTGGCTAACAGCCGAAGTAACTGTAATATTCTTTAGCAACTCTTCATACAAAATCCTGGTATGGGCGCGTTGCTGGTCAATAACGAGAATTCCGCTTTTTAAGGTAGTTACAATATATTTTTTATTTAGCTGAAAAGTAGTACCTCCGGCTTCCCCTTCATCTTTCAATCCAAAGAGGTTACCTGTAACCTGGTCACTTTCAAACTCTACCTGTGTTCTTTCAGAAAAACTTTCGGTTCCTTCACTCCGCAAACCGTTATACAGGCTTTGCCAGCTGCCGGCCGACTTTTCTGTTCTGTAGTTTGGAGTGTATCCTCCTCCCGACCTTTCCGTTTTAAACGGATTAAAATTAGGATCTACCTCTACCTTTGGAGGAGTGATCTCCTTTTGAGAAAAATCATAAGGCGTATCAAGGCTCGAATCCCGGTCAAAATCAAGTACCGGTGCTACATTGAACTGCCCCAGGCTATGTTTTATTGAACTGCGCAAGATGGTATAAAGCGCATGCTCATCATCAAATTTTATTTCAGTCTTTGTGGGGTGTATATTGATGTCAATACTTTTGGGATCAACATCGAGAAAGAGAAAATAACTGGGGTAAGCTTTATCTTTTAGAAGTCCTTCAAAAGCTGCAGTCACAGCATGATTGAGGTAAGGACTTTTAATAAACCTGTCATTTACAAAAAAAAACTGTTCTCCCCTGCCCTTTTTGGCAAATTCGGGCTTCCCTACAAAACCATGTATTTTTACTATTGCGGTATCTTCCTCTACCGGCACCAGTTTTTCATTGGTCTTCCCGCCAAAAATATTCACAATGCGTTGCCGGTAATTGGCTTCAGGTAACTGAAAAAGTTCACTGCCGTTGTGAAAAAGGGAAAATTGTATAGCAGGATGCGCCAATGCAACTCTTTGGAATTCATCTATTACATGACGCAGTTCAACTGTGTCACTTTTAAGGAAATTCCTGCGGGCAGGGATGTTATAAAAAAGGTTTTTAACACAAATGGTAGTTCCAACCGGGGTGACGCAGGCTTCCTGCGAAGTCACTTCACTTCCTTCAATTTTAATACAGGTTCCCACTTCGTCATCCTGCCGCCGTGATTTGAGTTCAACATGCGCAATTGCCGCAATAGATGCAAGCGCCTCACCTCTAAACCCTTTAGTTTTAAGACTGAATAGGTCTTCGGCCGAATTGATCTTGGAAGTGGCATGCCGTTCAAAACACAATCGTGCATCGGTGACGCTCATGCCTTTCCCGTTATCGGTAACCTGAATAAGTGTCTTTCCAGCTTCTTTTACAAGGATCTTTATATTGGTACCGCAGGCATCAATAGCGTTTTCCAGCAATTCCTTAATAACAGAAGCCGGCCTCTGCACCACCTCACCTGCTGCTATTTGATTGGCGACATGGTCTGGCAGGAGATGAATAACATCTGTCATTTAATACGGATTGCTAAAAATGGATAAATCAAAGTCTATGATCCACAGAAATATAAGGACAAGAATGGCAATGATGACAAGAACCGTTTTATTAATTTCCCTGTTTCCACGGTGGCGGCTACTTTCACGCGCCTCTTTCCACTGGGATCCAAAATCTACGGCATTGGTAGCCTGCCTGAACTTGTTGATCTTGGTATCGAAACTGTAAACATTCCCGGTATCCTTGCCTTTATAGTAACGCGGAGTATAGTTATACCGATTGTTCTTCTTTCGTGCTGAAAAAATGTTGAGTTTTAGCATTACTTCTTTTTATTTCCCGGAAATATCAAATTTACTGAAAATGCTCAAAATTTCCGAAGTTTAGATGAGCAAACTCAATAACACAAAAATAATGCCTTAACAAAAATGGGGGCTAGATCCTGGAATCCTTGCGTAGTTGTGCCATTTTAATAGCTGCTACAGCCGCCTCGGCACCTTTATTCCCATACTTACCTCCAGATCTGTCTATAGACTGTTGCTTATTCTGGTCGGTCAAAACACAAAAGATCACGGGGATATCGCTTTGCACATTGAGATCTTTGATGCCCTGTGAGACAGCCTGGCATACAAAATCAAAATGTTTTGTCTCGCCTTCAATCACGCTGCCTATAGCAATAACGGCATCTAACATATCGTAAGATTCCTGCATTTTTTTGCAGCCGTATATGAGCTCAAAGCTTCCGGGAACATTCCAGCGCACTATCTTTCGTTCTAACACGTCGTGTTCCAGAAGCACCTCAATAGCGCCCCGGCAAAGATTTTCAGTTATTTCTCCATTCCATTCAGAAACAACAATCCCAAACCTGAATTCCTTCGCGTTTGGGATTTTGTCTTTATCGTATTCTGAAAGATTATTTCCTTCTGTTGCCATACTATGTTTTACTATTGCATTGTCTGTGCCTGCCCAAGATAAACTTTTACCCTATTTGCTTCTACAGATTCTGGATATTCAGTCTCTATTCTGGTAAGGTGTTTTTCGGCAGCAGCACCATCTCCTAATTTAATTGCCGTCACTGCAGCTTTCAGTAAAAACTTTGGAGTAGTAAAGTTATTGTCTCTCATCCTGGCAGCCTCTTCATAATAACCCAAAGCTTCTTCGGGTTGGTCCAGCTGCAGGAATGCATCCCCAATAGCCCCTTTTGCAAGCGGTGCAAGAATTTGATCGTCGCTCTCAAAATCATCAAGAGCTTCTATCGCTTGCTGGTACTGGTTAGTATTAAGATATGCCATACCTGCATAGTAAAGAGCAAGGTTACCGGCATTTGTAGAACCATAGTTCTCAATAATATCCTGGAAACCGTACTTACCTTCTCCTCCTGTCAAAGCCAGGTTAAAAAGAGAGTCGCTTTGTGCACCCGATGCCTGTAACGCATTGTCAAAATACTGCTGCGCCATAAACATCTCATTGGCAGCCTCTGCTTCTTTAGGCTCCTGAATAAACTCTTCATAAGCAAGATATCCAAGGATAGCCGCTGCAGCAACTCCAATGATGATAAAAATATACTTTTGATTCCGGGCAACCCATGCCTCGGTTTTACTCGCACCTTCATCAAGGGAATTAAACACTTCTGCAGTTGTTGAATGATCTTCAACAGCAGCTTGTTGCTCCTCTTTGTTACTGGGCTTATATCCTCTTTTCTTGTAAGTAGCCATAAATAAACGTTAATTGAAGCGCAAAAATAGAATATTTCTTTAAAATTAAAAGGGAATTAAATTGTTTATTTATGCTAATTTGCACCGGCTTAAGGCCTCCTTGAGTGCAGCTATTACAGCACTGAATAACAGCTTCTTATGTTTCTCAAAACCCTCTCCTTACTAAATTACAAGAATTTTACCTCGGCCGAATTTGATTTTGACCGCAAAATTAATTGCATAGTTGGAAATAATGGAATTGGAAAGACCAATGTTCTGGACAGTATATATCACCTCTCTTTTGGGAAAAGCTATTTTAATCCTATCACCAGCCAAAACATAAATCACGAAGCCGAATTTTTTGTTGTAGATGGCATTTTTGAGAAGCATGAACGGGAAGAGCAAATTATTGTTAGTGCCAAGCGCGGACAGAAAAAAGTCATTAAGCGCAACAACAAACCCTACGAAAAATTCAGTGAACATATTGGCTTTATTCCTACCGTAATAATTTCTCCGGCAGATCGTGACCTTATTATTGAAGGCAGCGAAACCCGTAGAAAGTTCATTGATGGTGTTATTTCTCAAAGCGACAATAAATATCTCAACAGCCTCATTGACTACGGAAGGATTTTGGCGCAGCGCAATTCCCTGCTGAAGTATTTTGCAGCCAATAACAGTTTTGACAGGGACACACTTTCAGTCTATGACATGCAGCTGGAAGATCTTGGGAACATCCTGTTTATAAAACGTAAAGCTTTTCTTGAAACCTTTATTCCCATTTTTCAGAAGCGTTATACTATAATAAGTAATGGTCGCGAAAAAGTTTCCATTACATATAAAAGTCAGCTGGAAGACGGCGATTTCAAAGATCAACTGGAGCAAAACCTGCAGAAGGATATGACCCTGCAATACACAGGCGTGGGCACACACAAAGACGACCTGGTTTTTGAGATTGAAGGGCATCCCATAAAAAAATTCGGTTCGCAGGGGCAGCAAAAATCATTTTTGATTGCCCTTAAACTCGCACAATTCGATTTTATCAAAGATCTGGCAAAGGTCTCTCCCATTCTGCTCATGGACGATATTTTCGACAAGCTGGATGAGAATAGGGTGGCACATATTGTAGACCTTGTTGCTACAGATGAGTTGGGCCAGCTTTTTATAAGTGACACCCACGGAGACCGAACAGAAAAAGTGGTAAAAAGTACCGCACAAACCTATAAAATGTTTTACCTGTGAAAAATGCCATTTTTGGATACCTTTTAGGAATGATCTTGCTTTCATGCAATAGCGATTCTTCCCGTGAAAAAGTGGACAACCTCAACGGATATTGGGAAATTAAAAAAGCCGAACTTCCCGAAGGGATCACCAAAGAATTCAAATATTCCGAAATTGTAGATTTTATAGAAGTAGACAGTCTTAAAGGCTTCAGAAAAAAAGTGCGCCCCCAAATTGATGGCAGCTTTATCACTACAAATGATGAAGAAGTATTTGAGGTTAAGCTTGAAAATGACAGCATTAATTTGTACTATACTACCCCCTATGCAAACTGGAAAGAAACAGTAATTTCTTCGGAAGAGAACGAGCTGGTGGTCATCAACCCCAGGGGAATTATCTATACCTATAAACGATTTACTCCATATTCAGGAAACTATGGCAAAGAGGATTAACGAACATATAAGCATAAGTGAAGCTCTAAAGGAATTTGTGAACGACAACAAATTGCAGAAGGGCCTTGATAAGGTACACGTTCGCGAAGTCTGGAACAGCCAGATGGGGCCTGCCATAGAAAAATACACCACTTCTATAAAACTTGACCGCGATACCCTTTACGTACAACTAAGTTCTTCGGTACTGCGCGAAGAATTGAGCTACGGCAAAGAGAAGATCGTAAAAATGCTGAATGAAGAACTGGGAAGGGATCTTATTAAAAAATTAATTCTACGTTAGTTCTCCCGGGTTCAAAGTTTAAAGTTCAAGGTTTAAGGTTCCTGTCACCTCGAGCCTTCGGCTATCGCTCAGGAAGAATTTTCTTTCCAAAAATGTCATTTTTCAACACCTTTTATAAAGCCAGCTGGCGCGGATTTGTAATCCGTGCCGATTTCTCTCCCAACCCTCCTGGTTCTGAAAAGTTATCAGAAAAATTTCTCAAAAATGTCATTTCTCGGCACCTTCTTTAAAACCCGTTGGCGCGGATTTGTAATCCGTGCCGATTTCTCTCCCAACCCTCCTGGTTCTGAAAAGACTTCAGAAAAACTTTTCAAAAATGTCATTTTTCACTAACTTTTTGGAAATCAATCCAGGAACAGCATTATGACCGGAAAGGAAGAAATGATCGAACAGCAATTAAAAGGACGCGGCATTTCTAATCCTGATGTACTTAATGCTATGAAAGAGGTAGACCGTTCTCTCTTTGTACCCCAGGACAAACAGCAAAAGGCCTATGAAGACAGGCCGCTCCCCATAGGAAAGGACCAAACTATTAGTCAGCCATACATTGTAGCTTACATGGCAGAACAACTACAGCTGAAGAAAGATGAAAGAGTTCTGGAAGTAGGCACCGGTTGCGGGTATAATGCGGCGGTCACTTCACGCCTTGTAAAAGAGGTTTTTAGTGTGGAGATAATTGAATGGCTGGCAAAGCTGGCCAAAGAGAATTTGGCAAAGACAGATTATAACAATATCACCACCAAACACGGTGACGGATATTCGGGCTGGAAAGAGTTTTCCCCTTTTGATGCTATAATATTAACCGCGGCACCTCCTTCAATTCCACAGCCGCTTAAAGATCAATTAAAAGTGGGAGGCCGACTTTTAGCGCCCGTGGGCCGCTTGAATCAACAGCTTGTAATGCTTTACAAAACCGGCGAGGATGAATTTAAAAAAAAGACCCTGCTCCCGGTACGTTTTGTTCCTATGACAGGGCGGGCCGACAAAGGCGGCAGCTACGGAGGTTGAAAAATAAAAAAACCACCTAAAAAGGTGGTTTTTTGATCTTATTTCAGAAGTTACTTAGAACATTTCTCTTCCGGCGAAATGGAAAGCACCTTCAATTTGTGCATTCTCATCGCTATCACTTCCGTGTACGGCATTTTCACCTACAGAAGCAGCATATTTCTTTCTAATGGTACCTTCGGCAGCATCTTCAGGATTTGTAGCCCCAATCAGGGTTCTAAAATCTTCAACAGCATTTTCCTTTTCAAGAATAGCGGCAACGATTGGCCCGCGGCTCATAAATTCAACCAGCTCCCCGTAAAATGGACGTTCACTGTGTACTTCGTAGAATTTTTCGGCATCGCGACGTGTCATTTGAGTAAGTTTCATCGCAACAATCCTGAATCCTGAAGCAGTGATCTGCTCTAAAATAGCGCCAATGTGTCCTTTTTCAACTGCATCGGGCTTAATCATGGTGAAAGTTCTATTTTCTGCCATTACTTAGTTTTTAATTTTGCTGCAAAAATAATCAAATCAGGCCCATATACAAGGTACATAGGTTTTTATTCGATCTTCCGCAGATAAAGGCTGTCAAAAATGACATTTTAGGAACTGCAGTAAGTACTTTTTGAATCTTCAAATATTCAATATCTTCGCTCTCTATGACAAACGAAGATATTTCCAAAATAAAGGAGTTACTTGAAGGCAAAAAGAAGATCGTTATTGTTCCCCATAAAGGGCCCGATGGTGATGCAATGGGTTCTACACTTGCTCTTAAGATCCTGCTTGAGGGACTGGGGCACTACGTAAATCTTATCGCTCCCAATGATTACCCTAATTTCTTGAAGTGGATGCCTTACGAAGAAGAAACGCTGCTTTATGACCGGGATACCGAAAAATGTGAAAAGATTATTGCTGAAGCCGATGTGATCTTCACGCTCGATTTTAACCACCTCTCACGGGCTGGCGACATGTACAAACCGCTACAGGAGGCCAAAGCTGCTTTTGTGATGATAGACCATCACCAGCAGCCCGATGATTATGCCGACGTTACTTACAGCGATGTTACCATGTGCTCCACCTGCCAGATGGTGTACCACTTTATAGAAAATATTGGCCTGGCACAAAAGATCACTCCGCAAATCGCCACCTGCCTGTATACCGGAATAATGACCGACACCGGATCTTTCAGGTATAGATCTACTACCAGTCTCACCCACCGCGTGATAGCCGATCTTATTGAAAAAGGTGCCGACAATACTTCTATCCATGAAAATGTATTTGACACCAGTTCTTACGGTCAACTGCAGCTTTTGGGATGCGCATTGCAAAACCTGAGGGTAGTAGAAGGCCTGCGTACGGCATACATCACTTTGTCACAGGAAGAACTGGACAGGCATAAATTTAAAAAAGGAGATACTGAAGGTTTTGTAAATTATGGCCTCTCTTTAGAAGGTATAGTTTTTGCCGCCATTTTTATCGAAAATGAAGCCGAGAAGATCGTGAAGATATCCTTCCGTTCAAAAGGCACTTTTTCGGTCAATGAATTTGCCCGGCGCTATTTTGAAGGCGGCGGCCACACTAACGCCGCAGGAGGCAAAAGTGATCTTTCCCTGCAGGAGACCGTAGAAAGATTTATTAGTATCTTGCCTACTTATAAGACAAACCTGGCACTATGAAAATGAAATATGTAATACTGTTTATTGGTCTGCTACTTTTTTCGTGCAAGTCGCCTGAAGCCAGAAGACCGGTGACGCAGGAGTCGGGTTCATATATTAATGAAGCTGTAGAGCGCAACCGGAAAATTGTAGCCGAAGAAGAAGCCCGGATCCAGAAGATCATTGAAACCGATACTACACGGGAGTACATTTCTTCGGCTAACGGATTTTGGTATTATTATAATAAAAAAGACACCACCGCTGCCAGAACTCCAAAATTTGGGGATGTTGTAGAATTCGATTACAACTTAAAAACTCTTGGTGGCCGTGATATTTATACCGATGATGAGATCGCTCCCCGCACCTATGCCATAGACCAGGAAGAACTCTTCAGCGGACTGCGACAGGGGCTTAAGCTTATGAAAGAAGGAGAAACAGTTACTTTTTTATTTCCTTCTCACAAAGCTTTCGGGTATTACGGAGATAAAAAACGAATAGGAGCAGATGTGCCGTTGATTTCTACGGTAACCCTCATAGATATTTCAGAAGCACCTGAAGCTAATCAGGAAAATAACAACTAAACAATTAATTTAAACATGAAGAAAATCAATTTTTTGCTTTTATGCAGTGTGCTATTTGCTTTTACTGCCTGTAATGATGAATATCCAGATCTTGAAGACGGAATGTACGCTCAATTCAAGACCAACCAGGGAGACTTTATCGCTGAACTTTATTTTGAAGAGACTCCAATGACGGTTGCCAGCTTTGTTTCTCTTGCCGAAGGTACTACTACCATGGCCGAAGAGCAGTACCAAAAAAAACCATTTTACGACGGACTCGTTTTTCACCGTGTGATTGGAGATTTCATGATCCAGGGAGGTGACCCTCAGGGAACCGGTAGCGGCGGCCCGGGCTACAAATTCCCAAATGAGATCGTTGACACACTTACCCATGATTCGGCAGGGATTCTTTCTATGGCAAACTCCGGTCCTAACACTAACGGGAGCCAGTTTTTCATCACTCTAAAAGAAACTCCGTGGCTTAACGGCATGCACACCGTATTTGGTGAAGTTGTAAAAGGTATGGATGTGGTAGAGGCAATTGGAAACGTAGAAACAGGCGCAAATGATCGTCCTCTTGAAGATGTGGTAATGCAGGAAGTAAAGATCATTCGCAAAGGCCAGGCAGCCAAAAATTTTAAAGCTGCTGAAGTTCTTACTCAGGAGTTAGCCGATTTTAAGGCTGAAGCTGAAGAAAAGGAACGCAAAATGAACGAGCAGCGCTCTGCTAACGCTCAGCGTTACGAGGAATTGAAAGCCGGTGCTAAAGAACTTGAAAGCGGTCTCCAGATTGCATTTTTGGAAGAAGGTGAAGGCCCAAAGCCACAACAGGGAGATACCGTAAGGGTAAACTACAAAGGCTATTTGAGCTCTGGTGATCTTTTTGACACCAACATTGCCGAAGTAGCCGAAGAAGCAGGTGTACTTAATGAAAGAAGACAGCAAATGGGAGGATATGCCCCTATGCCAATGCTATACAGTAAAGATGCACCTATGATCCCCGGGTTTAAAGAAGGCGTGCAGCAAATGCAGGTAGGAGATAAAGCAGTGCTGTTTGTTCCTTCTCATTTAGGATACGGAGAAAATGGTGCACCTCCAGTAATCCCACCATCTGCCGATCTTATTTTTGAAGTTGAGATGGTAGATATCCAGTAAAAGAAGTTATACCAGTAAATTTCTCCGGGGCAAGCCCACGGAGCATTATATAGGAGAACACGTTTTCAGACTTTAAACATTTACTAACGAGGCAAGCCTCGGAGTATTTACCCCCTTAGAATAAAAAAACTCCCAAAAATGACATTTTTGGGAGTTTTTTTATTTGATCAATCCTGAAGAATTACTTCTTCTCCGGAATGTTCTTCAATACTTCAAGTACAAAACTCCAGTATTTTTGAGCTGAAGATATACTTGCCCTCTCATCGGGTGAGTGTGCGCCGCGAATGGTTGGTCCAAAAGAAATCATATCCATTTCGGGGTAATTCTTTCCTAAGATTCCGCATTCCAGGCCGGCATGGCAGGCAGCAATATCGGGTTCATCGGTATTCATTTTTCGGTAGAGTTCATCGAGCACCTTTAAAATGGGAGAAGCCATATTAGGAGCCCATCCGGGATATGCACCCGAGAGCTCCACTTCAAAACCAGCAAGTTCAAATCCGGCGCGAAGGCTGTTAGCGAGATCGGTTTTTGAAGAATCTACCGAAGAGCGCGTCAAACAAAGCACTTCAATTTTGCCATTTTTGACAGTTACGCGCGCCACATTGTTAGAAGTTTCCACGAGGCCTTCAATATCGGGGCTCATCCTGTACACGCCGTTATGAGCAGCGTAAATAGATTTCAGAAATAACTCCTGCGCTCCCAGTTCCATCACTTTTTGAGGGGCTTCAGTTTCTGAAACTTCAATAAGAAGCTTTGGCTCCAGGGTTTTATATTCCTGCTTAATCTGCTGAATGGCTTTCCCAATTTCAGCTGTAAAATCTTCCTTCTGAATTTTCTCAACCACTACTACCGCTTCACTTTCCCGCGGAATGGCATTACGGAGGCCGCCGCCATTTATTTCAGAAATTCTCATTCCGAAGTTTTCATAACCTCCGAAGAGAATGCGGTTCATGAGCTTATTTGCGTTACCAAGACCTTTGATGATATCCATTCCTGAATGTCCTCCCTGCAGGCCTTTCACTTGCACCCTGTACGCAATAGAGTCTTCGGGCACAGGTTCTTCTGCGTAAGTTCCGGAAGCAGTAATATCTACGCCACCGGCACATCCAATTCCTATCTCATTATCTTCTTCGGTGTCGAGGTTAAGCAGGATATCCCCTCTCAGCAGTCCGGGTTTTAAGCCCATAGCTCCTGTCATTCCGGTTTCTTCATCTATGGTGAAAAGTGCTTCCAAAGCCGGGTGTTCAATTTCCTTACTTTCCAAAATGGCCATCATGGTGGCTACACCAAGTCCGTTATCGGCTCCCAGGGTAGTCCCATTTGCCCGCACCCAGTCACCATCAACATACATTTCGATCCCCTGATTTTCAAAATCAAAATTGGAATCGCTGTTTTTTTGATGCACCATATCAAGGTGAGACTGCAGCACTACCGCCTTTTTATTCTCCATGCCCGGGGTGGCAGGTTTACGTATAATGACATTTCCCACCTCATCAACTTCGGTTTCCAGCCCCAGGTCATTTCCAAAGTTCTTTATAAACTCGATTACCCTTTCCTCCTTTTTTGAGGGTCTGGGTACCGCATTGAGATCGGCAAATTTATTCCAGAGTGGCTTAGGTTCTAAAGCCCTTATTTCTTCGTTCATGATGTTCTAAGTTTGAATTCTCACAAATATAAGAAATCGTAGAGCATTAGAGTTAAACAACCCACCCCGCCTTACAGGATCCCTCCGGAGGAGGGGACACTCAGAAGAAAAAATTCAAAAAAAGAAGTGTTATTTGAGAAAAATTGTGATCGTGAAGGCTATTTCTGAAGGAGGGGACTCTGCGGAAGGATTGGATTACCTATCCATTCGGTATGATGAAATATCCGAAGCACAGTTTGTTACTATATTACTGTCCTGAATTTTAATTAACTTATAATCATGAGCAATAATGAAAACGAAAATTTTCAAAATGGGTCCCCTCCCTCGGAGGGGTGTCCGCAGGACGGGGTGGGAAAGAATGCTCCTGTTCTTACAACTATAGATGCTATTCCCATATACCGCAAACCTTCTCCTTACTTACCCGCAGAAAAAAATCTAAGGAATAGAGCAAGAGCTTTACGAAAAATGGGGAATCTTCCGGAAATCGTTTTTTGGCAACAGGTTCATAAAGGAAAATTTTACAATATTGATTTTGACAGGTAACGTGTCATTGGACATTACATTGTAGATTTTTACGTTAAGGGATTAATGCTGGTGGTCGAAATAGATGGTTCCAGCCATAACAAAAAGCAAGAATATGATGATCGGCGGGAAAATTATCTACGAAATTTGGGTTTACTGGTCTGGAAAGTGAGTGCTACTGAGGTGATGATGGATGTTGAACGGGTTATGGAGAATCTAAAGCAGTATATAATTGATAAGTATTCATAGTTTGATAGTCTACTCCCACCCCGCCTTTCAGGCACCCCTCCGGAGGATGGGACACTTGATAGAATAATTCAGTATAAAAAAAATGTTACTTCTGATAAAATTTGAGATTCTGAACACCATCCCGCACACTTCTGGAGGAGGGGACACTTGGAAAAAAATAGTTCTACTTAAGTTTACCCGGTTTCAACCAAAATAACGATAATTTTATTAAAGTCTTGGCTGCTGTCTCTTGCAGGTTGATCTCTAAAAATCCTATTTTTGAAAGGTGAAGAAAAAAGTTGCTTTAATTCTAGCCCTGTTCCTGCCTGTTCAGATCATTCTGATTAAGGTATTGGCTAACCACCCTCTACTTGTGGAAAAGTGGTACAGCAACGGCATTTACCCCATTACTTCGGCGTTACTGAGAAAAACCCTCGGATTCTTTCCGTTTTCTCTGGGGGATCTTTTGTACGCTTTACTGGTCATTATGCTTATTCGCTGGATAGTATTGAGAATAAAACAAAGATTCAAAGATCCCCGGCGATGGATATTAAATGCTCTTGCCGTATTATCTCTTATCTATTTTTGCTTTAACCTCTTTTGGGGTTTTAATTATTACCGGTTGCCGCTGCATGCTGCCCTGGAAATTGAAAATGATTACACTACAGAGGAACTGGTAGAATTAACGCAAGATCTTATTGCCACCTCCAACGAACTTCATTTTTCTATTACCGGCGATGATTCGGTAAAAGTGGAAATTCCTTATTCAAAATATGAACTCCTCAAATTATCGGTAGAAGGATATAAGAATATTGAAGATGATTTTCCGGAACTTGATTACCACGTGCCCAGCCTAAAGCGTTCTCTCTACAGCGTTCCCCTTACCTATATGGGTTTTAATGGTTACTTAAATCCGCTAACCAACGAAGGGCAGGTAAACACGCAAATTGTGGCGTATAAGATTCCTACTACCGCGAGCCATGAAATTGGTCATCAGTTGGGTTTTGCTAAAGAAAATGAGGCCAACTTTCTCGCCTGTCTCACCACGATGAACCATCCTGATCAATATTTCAACTATTCGGGCTACACCTTTGCCTTAAGCTATTGCCTGACTGAACTTTACCGCCGGGATCCTGAATTAGCCGAAAAGTTTGCCGCAGAACTTAACTTTGGGGTCAAGGAAAACTACCGGGAGGTGCGGGAATTTTGGGAAAGCCACAAAAATCCTTTCGAACCCATTTTTATGTTCACCTACAATTCCTTCCTGGTGGCCAATAATCAGCCACAGGGAATGAAGAGCTACAGTTACGTGGTGGCGCTGCTGGTAAATTATCACAAAAGCAGAGGAAAATTGTAATAAGGTTATCATTCTCATTTTTTTGCTAACTTACCTGCTCAAAATTCCAATCCTATAACAATTTTATGAGAATTAAACTTTTATTCTGCCTGCTGTTTAGTGCCGTAACCGGACTGCAGGCGCAGGAGTATTTTCCTAAGAATGATGCCGTTAAGGCTCAGGAAAATACCAATTTCACAGTTCTTGAGAACGCCAACATTTATGTAGATCCTTCCACCATTATTCAAAACGGTATGCTGGCCATGCGCAATGGAAAGGTCACTGCCGTTGGAAAAAACATTAAAATTCCCGCAAATGCTGTAGTAATTGACCTTAAAGGAAAAACAGTTTACCCTTCTTTTATTGATCTTTACTCGAGTTTTGGGATTGAAAAACCGAAAAGCGAAGGCGGCAGCCCCTACAGCGGGAATCCGCAGTACGATGCGGGGCGCGAAGGTTATTACTGGAATGACCATATAAGACCAGAAACTTCGGCTTTGGAAAACTTCTCCTATAATAAGGAAGAAGCTGAAAAGCTGAGAAAGCTCGGTTTTGGTGTGGTTAATACTCACATGCCCGACGGAATTGTGCGTGGTACCGGAATGCTTATCGCCTTAAATTCCGAAGGAACTGAAGGAGACAGAATACTCGATGAAGAGTCTGCACAATATCTTTCCTTTGAAAAAAGTGCAAAATCAAAACAGGTCTACCCTTCTTCTAAAATGGGTGCCATGGCTTTGCTGAGACAAACTTATCTTGACGCCGACTGGTACGCTAAGGGAAAAGCCGACAATAAAGATCTTGCTCTTGAAGCTTTTAATGAGAACAAAAACCTCCTTCAAATCTTCAAAACCGATAATTTACTGGATGAACTTCGTGCCGATAAAGTGGGCGACGAAATGGGTGTGCAGTATGTGATTGTGGGCAGCGGAAATGAATTTGAGCGACTTGATGCCATAAAAGCCACCAACGCCGCCTTTATTGTACCCGTTAATTACCCCGAGCCATTTGATATGGAAGACCCTTATATGGCCAACTACGCCACTTTGGGAGACATGAAAGAATGGAACCAGGCGCCGGCAAACCTCAAAATGCTTAGCGAGAAGAAAGTTCCCTACACCATCACATCTCATGATGCCGAAAAGAATTTCAGGGAGAATTTACTTAAAGCAGTGGCTTATGGGCTTGATAAAAAAGATGCCCTTGCTGCCTTAACAACCGTGCCTGCAAAACTTATTGGCCATGAAAATAAACTGGGAACCTTAAAAGAAGGTGCCTGGGCAAATTTTATCATTACCTCTGGCGACTATTTTGATAAGGAAACCACTATATACGAGAACTGGGTGCAGGGAAAAAGAGAAGTGTTTGAAGATATTGACCTGGTTAACCTCAGCGGTACTTATGATGTCAAGGTCGGCAGCGATACCTACACGGTAAAGATCACTGGCGAACCTTCAAAACCCAAGGCTGAAATTAGCACCAATAATAGCAAGATAGGTTCAAAGATCAACTACAGTAACAACTGGTTTAACCTACTGCTATCTTCTCCCGATACTACAAAAACCGAATACACCAGGCTTAGCGCCAGAATCTCTAATAACGCAAAAACCTTCAGCGGAAAAGCCATTTTAGGAGATGGTACAGCAACCAGTTTTACTGCTACCCGCACTGAAGATGCTTCAGAAAAGAAGGATGAAAAATCTGAAGAACACCCCGAAGTACTTCCTGTAACCTTCCCGAATATGGCTTATGGATTTCAGGAGCTTCCGAAGCAACAGGATGTACTCTTCAAAAATGCTACAGTTTGGACCAATGAAGCTGAAGGCATCATGGAAAACAGCGACGTGCTGGTGAAAAACGGAAAGATTGCTGCAGTTGGCAAAAACCTTAGCGCTCGTGGTGCTACAGTAATAGATGCTACAGGAAAGCACCTTACTTCCGGCATTATAGATGAGCACTCTCACCTGGCGGCATCGGCCGTGAATGAGGCGGGACACAACTCATCGGCCGAGGTGCAGATGGAAGATGTTGTAGATCCCGATGATATTGGAATTTACAGGAACCTGGCCGGGGGAGTAACTACAATGCAGCTACTGCATGGATCGGCTAACCCTATTGGAGGACAGTCGGCCATCCTAAAGATGAAATGGGGAGCAACTCCGCAGGAAATGGTTCTTGACAATTCACCAAAGTTCATCAAGTTTGCTTTGGGAGAGAACGTAAAACAGGCAAACTGGGACAGCAATTCCCGCTTCCCACAAACCCGTATGGGGGTGGAACAGGTATTTGTAGATTATTTTACCCGTGTCCGCGAATATGAGCAGCTAAAAAAGAGCGGCAAACCCTATCGCAAGGACATTGAAATGGAAACCATCCTGGAAATCATTAACGGCGAACGCTTTGTGACTGCGCACTCCTATGTTCAAAGTGAGATCAATATGTTGATGAAGGTAGCCGAGCAATTCGGTTTCAATATAAATACGTTTACACATATTTTGGAAGGTTACAAATTAGCCGATAAAATGGCCGAACATGGCGTGGGAGGTTCTACTTTCTCTGACTGGTGGGCGTATAAATATGAAGTAAAAGATGCCATCCCGCAAAATGCTGCCATTATGCATAATGCCGGTGTAACAGTCGCCATTAACAGTGATGATGCCGAAATGAGCCGCAGGCTGAATCAGGAGGCGGCAAAAAGTGTAAAATACGGGGACATTTCTGAAGAGGAAGCCTGGAAGTTTGTTACCCTTAATCCGGCAAAACTGCTGCACATCGATGACCGTGTGGGAAGTATCAAAGAAGGAAAAGATGCCGATTTAGTGCTGTGGAATGCCCATCCGCTTTCCGTTTACGCCAAACCTGAAAAAACAATTATTGAAGGCGTAGTGTATTTTGATCTGGAAAGAGACCAACAACTTAGAAAGGAAGTGGAAAAGCAGAAAAACCTGCTCACCTCCCAGATGCTAAAGGCCAAAAACAATGGTCTTAAGACGCAGCCGGTAAAGAATTCCACCAAAGAAGAAATGCACTGTGACACCCTCTAAAATTTGAAGTATGAAAAATTTGAAAAAATATATCCTGCCGGTCCTGCTCCTTTTTGCAGGTTCGGTCATAGCACAACAAACTCCGGCGCCCCCGCAAGACCGTGCGATAAGCATAGTTGGTGCCACTGCCCACATTGGGAATGGAGAAGTTATTGAGAACAGCGTGATCATCTTTGAGAACGGGAAACTAACTACGGTGACCGATGCGGCTTCCACCAATCGTCAATATCCCGGTACCGTGATCGATGCTAAGGGCAAACACGTTTACCCCGGATTTATCGCCCCTAACTCCACCCTGGGGTTGGTAGAAATTGATGCGGTGGTACAGAGTGATGACGAAGATGAACTTGGGGAACTTTTACCGCACGTTCGCAGTCTCATCGCTTATAATGCCGAAAGCCAGGTGGTAGAAAGTATGCGTCCCAACGGCGTGCTCGTAGGGCAAATCGCTCCGCGGGGCGGAAGGATCTCCGGTACCTCGTCTATCGTGCAGTTTGATGCATGGAATTGGGAAGATGCCGTACTAAAAGAAGATGATGGCTTGCACATTAACTGGCCCAACAGCGTTCGCAGAGGCCGTTGGTGGATGGGGGAAGATCCCGGTATAAAACCGAATGATGATTACTCAAAAGACCTTCAGGAGTTGAGCTCATTTTTTAAAAATGCCAAAGCCTACCTCGCAGGACCCCAGGAAAAAGCGAATCTGCCTTTCCAGGCTATGGAAGCGGTATTTAAAGGGAAAAAGAAAGTTTACATCCACGCCGATTCAGAAAAAGAGATTATCGACGTCCTGGCTTTTAAGGAAGAACATCAGCTAAACAACGTAGTGCTTGTGGGCGCTTACGATGCTTTTAAAGTAGCCAATCAAATCAAGGCAGCCAATGTTCCGGTACTTGTAGGCCGTGTGCACGAAACCCCGCAAATGGAAGATCAGGATTATGACCTACCCTACAAACTCGCCTACCTGCTTAATCGGGAAGGAATTCTTGTGGGGCTGGAAACCAGCGGTGACATGGAAAGAATGAACAGCCGAAATTTGCCATTTTACGCAGGTACAGTTACCGGTTACGGCCTCAGTAAAGCCGACGCTCTTAAAATGATCTCTTCAAACACTGCAAAGATCCTGGGAGTTGACGACAGCCTTGGAACACTGGAGGCCGGTAAAGATGCCACTCTTTTTATTAGTGAAGGAGATGCACTGGATATGCGTACCAATAAATTTGCCCGGGCATTTATTCAGGGGCGTGAAATAAGTTTGGAAAGCCACCAGACAGAGCTGGCAAAAAGATATACTGAAAAATACGGCCAGCAGGAGAAAAAATAATCTCCAAAAATGCCATTTTTGACAGGAGGCTGATTGAAAAACTAATCCCGTTTAACCTGAAGTGTTTTCAGGTTCTAACTACTTCTGAAAATTTAGGATCAGTAGATTCTAAAACTTCCGAAGAAAAGATTAGTACTATTTCAATCAGCCTCTTTTTTTATACTTTGAAATCTTCCGAATTCAGTACCACCTGTGTAGAAGGCAGTACAGGTTTGCTGTCATCTTCGGCAGTAATAAATATCCTTATAGGTTCATAAGGTGTATTGGTGGTCAATTTCCCGTTGTTCTTGCGATTGATATCCAGCCGGCCCAGGTTAATGGTACCGTGTTTTTTGGTCACCATCCACACCACATAATGCGCCCGCGAAGGCGTAAGCCTGTTGGGGCTTGCAAGGTTACTCACCTCAAGCTCGACTTCATAATTCTGGTTGTTATCTTTATCGACCTTTACAACGGCTTCAGCAGCGGGCACTACATTAGAAACCGGGAAAGTGATCTTTTTACTGCAGGCAGTAATCAAAATAGCGGCAAAAATAAAGCTTAGAACCTTAAAAGCATCAGGCATTGAAAGTTGCTTATTTTTCTTGTTTTTCTTTTCCATAAAAGTGGTTTTTCGTTTTCCCGTTAAAATACCGCTTTTTTTCCAATCCTGAAAATCCTACCATGCCTTACACCACTATTACTGCACCAAACCCGAAGTTTTCTATCTTTGCAGCATGCAAAAATTTATAAGTAGTTTTCAGAATCAGGCGGTAAAGAGGATATTACAGTTACAGGAAAAATCACGCGCCCGCAAAAAAGAACACGTCTTTGTAGTAGAAGGCATCCGGGAGATAAATTTAGCAATAAAAGGAGGCTACCAGGTCACCGAACTGTATTATTCATCTGATCTCTTTCCTGCTGAAAAAGCCGAAAATTTGCTTTCATTTATTTTAAATCCTGTTGATGTAACCGAACTTTCTTCGGAAGTATATCAAAAGATCGCATACCGCGGAAGTACCGAAGGGGTACTGGCAATTGTGGGTTCCCGGGAGCTTTCCCTGCAAAACCTGACTTTCAAAACAAAGAATCCGCTGATTCTCGTCGCCGAAGCCCCCGAAAAACCCGGAAATATAGGAGCATTATTGCGCACCGCCGATGCTGCAGCTGTAGATGCCGTACTTATTGCCAATCCGCGGACAGATATGTTCAATCCAAACATCATTCGCAGTAGTGTTGGCTGCATCTTCACAAATAAGATAGCCACCTGCAGTACTTCAGAAATTATTGCTTTTTTAAAGGAACGAAAAATTGCCATTTTTGGAGCCGCTTTACAGGCCTCTGTTCCTTATCACAATGTTGACTTCACCGGCGGTAGTGCCATTGTGGTAGGTACTGAAGCCACAGGGCTAAGTAGCGAGTGGCTGGAAAATACTACCCAAAACATTATCATCCCCATGGAAGGAGCAATAGACTCCATGAACGTATCGGTTGCTGCGGGAATATTAATTTTTGAAGCAAAAAGGCAGCGGCGTTAACGGGATTTTGAGTACTCTTTTTAATGTTGCGGGTTTGCTTTAATTGCCCACCCCGCCTTGCAGGCACGCCTCCGGAGGAAGGGACACTTTAAAAGAGAAACAAAAAAACATTTGTGAATTCGGGGCCAAAAATATCCGACAATAAAGAGTAAAAAGATCCAACCCTCCAACCTTACAATTCCGAACCAAAACCCACCCCGCCTTGCAGGCACCCCTCCGGCGGAGGGAACACTTTGAAAGAGAAACAAAAAAACATTTGTGAATTCGTGGCCAAAAATATCCGACAATAAAGAGTAAAAAAATCCAACCCTCCAACCTTACAATTCCGAACCTAAACCCACCCCGCCTTGCAGGCACCACTCCGGCGGAGGGGACGGTAATAAGAATATTTCTTCTTAAGGTGAAAAATTAGATTTCATATAAGTTGACTTTAGTGGTCAATCTATATCCTGAACGCACAACTTTCCACTCTCACTTTTCACAAAAGTTTTGTCCCTTTAAATCTTAATTCTTCAATAAAGATTCTGCTTATATTAGCCGAAAACAACAAATTTGACAGCAAATACTCTTTTTTGGATCATTGTAGGCATCATCATTATTGATTTTTTAGTCGATAAGATCCTGGATGCCTTGAATGCCAAACACTATAATGATCCTGTGCCCGATTCGCTTAAAGATGTTTTTGACGAGCAGGAATATGAGAAATCACAGCGGTACAAGAAATCAAACTACAAATTCGCGATGGTTTCCTCTACATTTTCGGTGGTGGTATTGTTGCTGTTCCTTTTCCTCGATGGCTTCGATTTTGTTGATACTCTTGCACGATCAGTTTCAGATAACGCTATTTTAATAGCACTGATCTTCTTCGGCATTATTATGCTCGGGAGCGACCTGTTATCTCTTCCCTTCTCGTGGTACCACACATTTGTAATTGAAGAAAAATTCGGTTTTAATAAAACGACTCCCAAAACCTTCATTTTAGACAAGCTAAAGGGCTGGGGAATGATGATCGTTCTTGGCGGCGGCATACTGGCATTAATAGTGTGGTTCTACCAGTTCGCAGGCGGTAACTTCTGGTGGTACGCATGGATATTGGTGGCGGCTTTCAGTATCTTTCTGAATATGTTCTACGCCAGATTAATAGTTCCGCTTTTCAATAAACAAACTCCACTTTCCGAAGGTTCCCTGCGGAATAAGATAGAGGCCTATGCCCAGAAAGAAGGTTTTACTCTCGAAAAGATCTTTGTAATAGATGGCTCAAAAAGAAGCACTAAGGCCAATGCCTATTTTTCGGGTTTTGGGAATGAAAAAAGGGTCACCCTTTACGACACTTTAATCAACGACCTGCAGGACGAGGAGATTGTTGCGGTTTTGGCACATGAGGTGGGGCATTACAAGAAGAACCACATCATCATCAACATGGTGATAAGCATTTTAAGCACAGGGTTTACCCTTTGGATTTTGTCTCTCTTTGTGGGCAACCCGTTGCTTTCGGAAGCATTGGGAGTGGAAAATCCAGGGTTTCACATAGGGTTGGTAGCCTTCGGGATTTTGTACAGCCCTATTTCTGAACTTACCGGGATCATCATGAACTATCTCTCCCGGAAGTTTGAATATCAGGCCGATAATTTTGCGAAACAAACCTATAAGGCACAACCTTTGATTAGTGGATTAAAGAAGCTGTCAAAAAACAGCTTAAGCAATCTTACCCCGCACCCTGCTTATGTTTTTGTACATTACTCTCATCCGCCATTGTACAAACGGTTCAGGAATCTTGAAAGGTAATTAAATTGCCTGTTTTCAATCTTAATTGTATTTTTAGATCATGACGGAAGCCGCTATAGAAAAAGAAAACAAAGACATTGCCCAGCAGTACAAGGAACTGCTGCGCATAAGCTACCAAACCCTTACCGATGATGATAAAAAGCTCATTCGGCAGGCTTTTGATGTGGCGGTAGATGCCCATAAAGATCAGCGACGCAAATCGGGCGAAGCTTATATTTTTCACCCCATTGCCGTAGCCAAAATTGTTGCTTCGGAAATTGGGCTTGACGCAACATCTATTGCTGCTGCCCTTTTACATGATGTGGTAGAAGACACCAGCTTTACTCTTGAAGACATTCAGCAGACGTTTGGTGATACTGTAGCGCGAATTGTAGACGGGCTTACCAAGATCTCTAACCTTGAACATGATAAAGATGTTTCCCTGCAGGCCGAGAACTTCAGGAAAATGCTGCTTACGCTGAATGATGACGTGAGGGTGATCATTATCAAGATCGCCGACAGGCTGCACAACATGCAGACGATGGATTCCATGCGGACAGACAAGCAGGAAAAGATCGCTTCAGAAACACTTTATATCTACGCTCCCCTGGCCCACCGTATTGGTTTGTACAACATCAAAACCGAACTTGAAGACCTGGGACTAAAATATACTGAACCTGAAGTTTACAACGAGATCCTTCAGAAAATTCGGGAAAGCAAGGAAGAGCAGGACAAATACATCGCTGAATTTACTAAGGTGATTCAGGATTCCCTTGACAGGGAAAATATGAAGTACACCATCAAGGGACGGCCAAAATCGATCTACTCGATACGGCGAAAAATGAAGAACCAAAATGTCACTTTTGACGAGGTATACGACAAGTTTGCGGTAAGGATCATCTACGGAAGTGATGCTGCCAATGAGAAATTTTTGGCATGGAAGATCTATTCAATCGTGACCGATCATTTTAGGCCCAACCCTACCCGCCTGCGCGACTGGATCTCCTCCCCAAAGTCGACCGGTTATGAAGCCCTGCACATTACTGTAATGGGACCTAAAGGCCGATGGGTGGAAGTGCAAATTCGCAGTGAGCGAATGAACGAGATCGCCGAAAAAGGATATGCCGCACATTATAAATACAAGCAGGGCAACCAGGAAGACAGCCTTGATGAATGGGTAAACAAACTTCAGGAGGCCCTGGAAAATTCGGAAGTAAACGCAGTAGATTTTGTAGAGCAGTTTAAACTGAACCTTTATTCCAAAGAGATCTTTGTTTTTACACCACAGGGGGAACTAAAATCCCTTCCAAAGGGAGCTACCCCGCTGGACTTCGCCTTCAGCATACATACAGAAATTGGTTTGCGCACTCGTGGTGCCAGGGTAAACAGTAAACTGGTGCCGCTAAGCACCACACTTAAAACCGGCGACCAGGTAGAGATCATTACTTCAGAAAAAGCAAAACCCAACTCCAACTGGCTCGACTATGCCACTACGGCACGGGCAAGGGCCAAGATCAAATCTTCCCTTAAAGAGGAAAAGAAGAATATCGCCGAAGAAGGAAAAGCCATTCTTTCAAGAAAATTACGCGCCCAAAAAATTCCGTTTAATGAAAAGACCATCAATGAACTGGTAATCTTCTTTAAGCTAAAAACAAGTCTCGACCTCTTTTACAGGGTTGGGGTGGGCACTATAGACAACCAGAAGTTGAAGGACTATGCAGCCTCACGCAGCAACGCCCTGGTAAGTTTCTTTAAAAATAAGATAAGGAAACAGGACACGGTTGAGGATATTGACCGCGATGAGATCACTGCAAAATATGACCAGCTGGTGTTTGGGCGCGATGAAGAAATTCTCGACTATAAATTGGCCAACTGCTGTAACCCTATTCCGGGAGACAATGTTTTCGGGTTTATTACTGTAAGCGAGGGTATTAAAGTCCACAAAAAAGACTGCCCCAATGCCATCCAGCTACAGAGCAATTTTGCCTACAGGATCATTCAGGCTAAATGGAAAGATTCTACCCAGGAAGAGTTTAAGGCCGTGATCAAGCTAACAGGAATTGACAATATTGGCCTGGTGAATGATGTGACCCGTGAGATCTCCAACAACATGAATACCAATATTAAAAATATTAATTTTGATAGCCAGGACGGCATTTTTACGGGCAGGATCACGGTTGTGGTCAAGAACAACAGCCTTCTCAAAAAACTCATTGAACACCTCAAAAAAATAAACGGTATAGATAAGGTGACACGTGAATAATCTTATACCTTTGCACCCATATCATGAGCAAGAAAGTAGTGAACAAAAATGACCAGGCAGTAGTAAAGAATGTCTTTACCAAATACCTGGAAGAGAAGGGACACCGAAAGACTCCCGAGCGCTTCGCCATCCTGCAGGAGATCTACAACAGCGAAGAACATTTTGATATAGAGTCGCTCTACATCAAAATGAAGAACAAAAAGTACCGCGTGAGCCGTGCTACATTATACAATACCATTGAACTGCTATTGGAGTGCGGACTTGTGCGAAAACACCAGTTTGGCAACAACCAGGCCCAGTACGAAAAATCATATTTTGACCGTAACCACGACCATATTATCTTAACCGATACAGGTGAGGTGATCGAGTTTTGTGATCCACGGGTACAGGCTATCAAGCAAACAATAGAAGAAGTGTTTGATATACAGATTAACAATCATTCCTTATATTTTTACGGAAACAAAAAAGCAACCGAATAACCTGAATTTTTATGGCAGTAGACTTACTTCTTGGATTACAATGGGGAGATGAAGGCAAAGGAAAAATAGTAGATGTTTTCACCAAACAATATAACATCATCGCCCGCTTCCAGGGAGGCCCAAATGCAGGGCACACCTTAGAATTTGATGGTCAAAAGCATGTACTTCATACCATCCCTTCGGGCATCTTTCACGAAGATGCATTAAACCTTGTAGGAAATGGCGTGGTAATAGACCCTGTTATCTTTAAGAGAGAATTAGATAACCTGAGCAAAGCCGGGGTAGATTATAAAGACAGACTTGTAATCTCCAGGAAAGCACATTTAATCTTACCTACCCACCGTTTGCTGGATGCTGCCAGTGAGGCTTCAAAAGGCAAGGCCAAGATTGGCTCTACCTTAAAAGGAATAGGTCCTACTTATATGGATAAGACCGGCCGTAACGGAATTAGAGTTGGAGATCTTGAACTAAGCGACTGGAAAGAGAAATACCGCACCCTGGCCGACAAGCATGAGGCTATGATAAGCTTCTACAACGTAGACGTACAATACAACCTTAGTGAACTTGAAACCGAATTCTTTAAGGCTATAGAAACCCTAAAATCGCTGCAGTTTATTGATAGTGAAGAATACCTGTACCAGGCTCAAAAAAGCGAAAAAACTATTCTTGCTGAAGGTGCCCAGGGATCTTTACTCGACATTGATTTTGGCACCTATCCGTTTGTTACTTCCTCAAATACTACCGCGGCAGGAGCCTGTACGGGTCTTGGAGTTGCTCCAAACCAGATAGGGGAAGTCTTCGGAATATTTAAAGCATACACCACCCGCGTTGGAAGTGGCCCCTTCCCTACCGAACTTTTTGACGAAGATGGGGAGACCATGGGACGTGTGGGTAAAGAATTTGGTGCAACCACCGGAAGAGCCCGCCGTTGCGGATGGCTTGACATGGTAGCATTAAAATATGCAGTACAGGTGAGTGGCGTTACCCAACTCATTATGATGAAAGCCGATGTTTTGAGCGGTTTTGACACCTTGAAGATCTGTACCGCATACAACTATCGCGGCGAAGAGATCACCCACCTGCCATACAATATTGAACATGAGAATGTAACTCCCATTTACACCCATTTCAAAGGCTGGGAGAAGGATCTCACTCAACTAAGCTCGGCAGACCAATTGCCAACTGAACTGAAAGATTATATTTCTTTCATTGAAAAAGAATTGGAGATCCCGGTAAAAATCGTTTCGGTAGGGCCAGACAGGCTACAGACCATCAAACTTTAAAAGGTCTCAAAAATGTCATTTTTGAAAGGTGTTGCGAAAGCAGCACCTTTTTTTATGCTTAAACTCAATCAGCATCAATAACTGCTATTATAATACGACCCAAATTTTCGTCAGCACCGGTTTTCTGAAAAATTTAAAACCACAGCTCATACATTTTCCTCTTGCACATTTAAAATTATTCACTAACTTTGAAACTCAAAGTACTTTTTAAATGAAGAAGACTGAAGAAGATTATATGCAAGACCTTCGGGAGATACGGTCTATCATGGAGCGCTCTACAAAGTTCCTTTCCCTTAGCGGGGTTTCGGGCGTATTGGCAGGTGTATATGCTTTAGCAGGTGTTTATTCAGTACACGGGATTTTTGATCAACAAGAGTCTCTCCTGTACAAAGCTACTTCAAAGGAACAGGTGTTAAGCCTTTTACTAACAGGAACTTTAGTCCTGCTTTTGGCTATCACAACTGCAGTCTTTTTTTCAGTCGGTAAAGGCCGGGAACGCGGGGAGAGAGTATGGAATGCAGCCGCAAAGAGCATGCTTAAAAGTATGGCAGTTCCGCTAGTTACCGGCGGGCTTATCTCACTGATATTTTTAGCCAAAGGTTTGCTGGCATTTTTGGCACCTGTTACACTAATTTTTTATGGCCTTGCGCTCTACAATGCCGGAAATTACACCTTCAGCGATGTAAAATATTTTGGCATTGCCCAGCTGGTGCTGGGGCTGCTGGCAATATATTTTACCCAGTATGGCTTGATGTTTTGGGCTGTTGGCTTCGGAATATTGCATATCATATATGGCATTTACGTGAACTACAAGTACGAAAGGTGAAAATATCTATAAATGGGTTGCATAAGGCTTTCGAGAGCAGGATACGCCTCGGCATCATGTCGGCCCTGGCTGTAAATGATACGCTTGATTTTTCTTCTCTCAAGGATTACCTCGAGGTGACAGATGGGAATTTAGCCAGTCATTTAAAAGCGCTGGAAAAAGAGCATTTTATTGAAGTGACAAAAGCATTTATTGACAGAAAACCCAATACAAAATATGCAATGACAAGATCGGGAAGAAAAGCCTTTGAAGAACACCTCACAGCGCTGGAAAACCTTATCAAATCACAAAAGTAATTTTTTTGCCCATAAACTTTGAATTTCAAAGTACTTTAAAATAACTAAAACCCAGAACATGATGACGACCACGGAAATTCATCGACATCTCTTTACAGCTGAATACTCCAAAGACCACGTTTGGTTCACCCTTACAAACTTTATAAGGGGAAGAGATAATCTGAAAGACCGCTCTAATCAAAATAAATCCAGAAGTTTCCTAAACCAAAAACAACTATAAAAATCAGACGTTATGAAAACCAAAAGACTAACTGTTATCTTACTCGCCGCCACATTACTTCTACTTCTTCCACTCATTGGCATGCAATTCAGCCAGGAAGTGAACTGGGACCTTTTCGATTTTATCGTTGCAGCCATCCTCCTCTACGGCACCGGCCTTATCATAGAATTGATATTAAGAAAGGTGAAAGACAGTCAAAAACGCCTTATCATTTGTGCCATCATTCTGGGAGCACTTTTCCTGGTCTGGGCCGAACTAGCCGTAGGTGTATTTGGAAGCCCCTTTGCCGGCAGCTAATACCGTATGGAAGCAATCCTTATTCACTCCCTGCTCCTCGCCTGCTGTCTCTCCTGTAGACCTAATTCTTGCTACGGAAAATATCCCTGAAACCCTGCGAAATCTTTTAATGCTAAAAAATGGCGTTTCAAAGATGCTTTCAAATATTCTTATAGAGACAGCATGCTGAAGGATCCTATCTAAGACTGAAATTTCAGAAAACTGAAGAAGCCGTAAGTATTGGACCTTCTGGGAGAAACAACCAGGGTAGACACAAATTATCTGTTCTACAGAGTCCGGGAAAAGCGATTTGGCCTTGTGCCTTTCCACACTAAAACCATGGTTGTGAAATTTACAGGAGCAGAGAGCATTGAATGGATCAGGATCCATGAATAAATAGCTAATTTTAAAAGAATAAGATGATCTGGCATAAATACATATCGAATTTGAGCGGCTGGTTATTCGGTCTGCTGCTGGTCACTCTCGGTGTCCTCAACCTTATGCTGGTACACCCTGTACCCGGCTTGATATATCTTTTTCTGGCCCTCATTTACTTGCCACCCATAAGCCGTGCTTTTGAAAAACATTTCAGATTGTATATTCCGGTTGCGCTGAAGATCATTCTTGGTATTGTCATTCTCTGGTTTACCCTCGGAATAAGTGATCTTGCGGAAATATTCGGACTATAAAAACGATGGAAAACAGGCAGGAAAATTGCACAAAAGAGAGAAACGGTGAGTCCTGAAGTATGGAATATTTTGTAAAGAAAGAATCGGTAGTAAGAGAGATTTGGGGTAAGAGTGATACTATCCTGGTCATTTTTGCAGGTGCATCGGCCGAGTTTGCTTTAAACAAAGCAGTAGACTGGCTGTACTTTACCGGAAAATTACCCACCGATCCTTTAGGCCGGCTCTTTTCAACCGTCACCTATGCCAGGAAAATCGTGTTCCTCTCCCATTCCGAAGCCATAGGAGCCATCAACAGGATCAATGCCATCCACAGCGGAGTAGAAAATAAGCGGGGCAACAAAATTCCGCAGTGGGCATACCGGGATGTACTTTTTATGCTCATTGGATATTCCATTCGAGCCTATGAACTACTGGAGCGGAAACTTTCTCAAGATGAAAAACAAGAAGTATTGGACGTCTTCTACCGGGTAGGAAAGGCAATGGAAATCGAAGACTTACCACCAAACTATAATGATTGGCTGTCACAAAGAAAACAGCACCTGGAACAGGACCTGGAAGACAGCAGGTACAGCAAAGATCTCTACCGGCAGTACAAAAAGCATCTTGGCCCTGTGCGCTACTGGTTCCTGTTAAAAGTACAGGAACTGGTATGCCCACAAAAGGTCAAAGAACTACTCCACCTGACTTCAAACCCCATCATACCACCTGCGCTAACAACCTATAAGATCATGCGGTACTTAAAACTGGACCATATTGCCAAATCACTGCTGCTCCCTATTGACTATAAGGACCAGATAAAAGACCTGGACAGGTTTAAAAATCCTCATAAAAAGTCTGCTGAAGTCAGTTTCTAGAAAAATTTTACTAAGGTTTTACTGAGGTCATCGTGGTTTTATTGTAGCTTTTCTTTACGAAATTTTAAACCTACATAAAACCCCTCCCCTCACTTTACCACCACATCCTGAATAAAATAGGGTCGTAAAAAGAACAGAAAAACCTGTTGTTATCCCGCAACTTTAATATGATAAAACACTATATTAGTTTTCATATAACGAGTTGTGCATCATTTTATAGAAAAATTCCAATTTAATGGCAGATAACAATCAAATAGTTTTACAAACACTTATAGAACAAAATAGGCGGGAACTTTATTCAGAATTAACAACTGATGACTATTTTCATCTTTTTGTAACCGAACAAATAATGAAAGACTTTGAACTTTCATATGATGAAGTTGAAGAAGGAATTGTTGATAATGGTGGCGATGGTGGTATTGATTCAATATATACTTTCGTCAATCAAGAGCTTGTCCAAAGAGACACAGAATTAATTGAAGGAAAAAGAAATTCTGTAATCGATGTTTTTATCCTACAATCTAAAAACGTCAATAGCTTTGGTGAAACTCCTATAGAAAAATGTAATTCTTCAGCACTTGATATATTTGACCTTAACAAAACTATCGACGAGTTAAGAAGTGTTTATAACTCAGATCTCTTGGCTAACGTAGAGGTTTTTCGTAATCAATATTTGCATCTAGCTTCAAAGTTCCCCATATTAAGATTTCATTATTTCTACATAACAAAAGGTGCAGAAGTTCATCCGAACTGTAAGCTTCCCTTAAAACCGAACTGTTTAAAAGTAGAATAATTCTTAATTTTAAACAGTATGAAAAAAAGTAAATTTTCTCCACAGAAGATCTCTAAGATCCTTAAAGAATTCGATAACGGTAAAACAGCTGCCGAGATAAGTCGTGAATATGGTGTAAGCACCGCTGCTTTTTACAAATGGCGAGAACGTTTTAGCGGAATGAATGGCAAAGAGCTTAAGCGACTCAAAGAACTTGAGGAAGAGAATCGTCGACTCAAGCAAATGTATGCCACCCTTTCTTTGGATCATGAGATGGCTAAAGAGATCATCGAAAAAAAGCTCTAAAGCCTTGCCGTAAGCGAACCATAGCTAAAGAACTTGCTCATTACGGTATAAGCAGGGCGTGCCGTGTTTTAAAAATGAGCAAGAGTGTGTTTTATTATAAACCTCTCCCTAAAGATGATAAACCCATAGAAGAAGCCTTACAGCAAAAGGCAGAGAAGTATAGTGAGGAAGGTTTTTGGATGGCTTATGAGCGACTGCGTAAGGAAGGAAAGCCGTGGAACCATAAAAGAGTTTATCGTGTCTATAAAAACCTTGGCTTAAGCTTAAGGCGTAAAGTGAAGAAAAGATTACCAGCAAGAGTAAAAGAACCCTTAGAAGTACCTGAGACCCTTAATCATACCTGGAGTATGGATTTTGTGACAGATGTCCTGGATAATAAAAGAAGGTTTAGGGCCTTTACTATTATTGATGATTATAACCGGGAGGCACTTCACATAGAAGTAGATTTTTCCTTGCCCAGCAATAGAGTTATTTGGGTATTAAACCACCTAATTAATCGAAGAACAAAACCTCAGAAAATAAGAATGGACAATGGTCCTGAGTTTATTGCTAAAATAGCTTCAGAATGGAGTCAGATGCATGGAATCAACTTCAAATATATCCAACCAGGAAAACCTACACAGAATGCTTTTATTGAACGATTCAATGGAAGTTATAGAAGAGGAGTTTTAAATAAATACATTTTTGAAGATCTGGATCAGGTACGAGAACAAACACAGGTATGGATGGATGATTACAATAATCAAAGACCTCACGATGCATTAGGAAAAATGGCTCCAATAGAATATGCAGAATTTAATTCTCTAATAGCAACTACAGATAAAACCAAAAACAATAATTTTATATCATCAAGCAGTTCTAATTAGGGGGAGCTTACATAAAGTGTTCGAAAGCTTATTAATAAGGGGTTAGGCTTAAAACAAACTAAATTTGATATTAGTCAGAATTTAGAAAATGAAGAAAATCATATTGTGTTTATTTCTGACATTAACGGGCGTTGCTTATTCGCAGAACGATTCAATTCACAAAGAACGGTACGAGGTGATTAATGCGTTGTATGGAAGTTCTGACGTCAAAAAATATGGCAAAGTAGAGCTGGATAAAAAATTCTTTCCTTTTTTGGGGCTGAGCGTAATTATATCAGACCTGGAATTTATGGAAGATTTAATGGGCAGTTGCATGGATCTGGAAGAGAATAATATTACTCGTATTCAGAGATCCTGTCTCCAAAAGAAATTGCGGAATTAAGTACTCAAATCAGCTCGTTTGGAGATTATAAAAAAATTTAAAACAGATGCGAAAAATATCACTTTTCATTGCCACAAGCTTAGATGGGTACATTGCAAAACCTAATGATGACTTGAGTTTCTTAAAACTCGTAGAAAAAGAAGGTGAAGACTATGGTTATAATGAATTTACGGATTCCATAGACACCTTGATTATTGGTAGAAAAACCTATGACTACGTGCTTCAGGAAATTGGCCCATCATTTTACGACAATGGCCAAAGGGATGTATATGTGATAACAAGAACCAAAAGATCAAATGTTGGCAGAACAACTTTCTACACAGGTAAAATCACTGATTTAGCAGAACAACTCAAATCTAAAAACGGAAAAAATATCTATTGTGATGGTGGTGCAGAAGTAATTAATGAACTATTAAAAAATGACTTAATTGATGAATTTATTATTTCTGTAGTTCCTTTTTTGTTAGGTAATGGTACAAGATTATTTAAAGACGGGCGACCTGAACAAATACTCGAATTTGTAAAAGCAAAAACATTTGAAACAGGCTTGACACAACTCCACTACAAACGGAAAAAATAAAAAAAGAACCGCCAACCAGGTTTCCTGTAAGTTATTTTATGCTGCCACACCTATTTCATAAGGCGCTTCAGATTTGATTACTGCCAAAGTGCCACTCAGGATGAGCAACCTAGACTATTATGTTCTTGACATCCTTGCCCAGGTGTTTCCTTTCATACAATACCATCCATCCAATAAATCTGTCAAAAATGGCAAAAATTAAATGTGTTTTTAACGGAATTGTGATGCTGTAGGAAGTTTCTCCACTATAGAAATACCTGATATTTCAATCTTTAAAAGATCTCAGCAGCTCACCTATTTCCTTCAGAATTCATTACTTTTGAAGCAAAATTCTACTGGTGAAGTACGTTCAGGTTCTATATCTCTTTTCAATCTTTTTTTTCATAGGCTTCAGTAGTTATAGCCAGGAAGAAAAGAAGATTCGTTATGAAAGCGAACGTACTCTAAAAGATGAAGAGAATTATCCGGGTGCCTTTATTCTGAGTAAGGTGAACGAGCAGGTTCATTTTATTCACCAGGGTATTGAAGTGTGGGCCGACCAGGCCATTCATTACGCCGAAGAGAACTTCTTTAAAGCCTACGGAAATGTGCGTATGGAACAGGGTGATACCATCACCATGACCAGCCAGTATGCCGAATACAATGGCGATACGCAATTTGCTTTTGCCAGCGGAAATGTCTTTATGCGCAACCCACAAACCAGCTTACAAACCGACACGCTTTTCTTTGACCGCACAAAACAGCAGGCCTACTACCGCAGCGGTGGAACTATACGTGATACTGCCAGTGTCCTTAAAAGCCGAATTGGTCGCTACTACCTGGAAGATGAAAAATACACCTTCGCTTCGGAAGTGGTGATCACTAACCCCGATTATGTTTTGCTGTCTACTCAGCTGGATTTTTATTCTGATAATGGTCACGCCTACTTCTATGGCCCCACAACAATAACGAGCGATCAATCTACAATATACGCCGAAAGAGGGTTCTACGACACCCGTGGCGATACCGGTTATTTTGTGAAAAATTCAAGAATTGACTATGAAAACCGGATTTTAGAGGGGGATAGCCTGTACTTTAACCGGAACACCAATTTTGCTTCGGCCACAAATAATATAAAGGTTACAGACACCATTAATGAAAGTGTTATACGAGGACATTACGCTGAAGTCTTTAGGGAAAAAGATTCAGTTTTTATCACCAAACGTGCGGTGGCAGTGAGCGTTCAGGAGCAGGACTCTCTCTATATTCATGCAGATACCTTAATGGTTACCGGCAAACCCGAAGACAGGATCATTCGTGGTTTTTATGGCGTGCGCCTGTACAAGAGCAATATGAGCGGTAAGAGTGATTCTATTCATGTACGGGAAAAAACCGGGTTGACGCAAATGTTGGGCAGGCCGGTGATGTGGTCAGAAAACAACCAGTTAACAGGAGATACCATTCACTTGCTCAACAATGTTGTGACCGAAAAAATGGATTCTCTCAAAGTATATGACAATGCATTTATGATTCAGCGTGACAGCTTGGGCGGGTTTAATCAGCTGAAGGGTTTGCAGATGTATGGGAAGTTTGAAGATAATGCTTTAGATCAGGTTGACCTGGTAAAAAATACCGAGACACTTTATTACATGAGAAATGACGCTGGAGATTTGATTGGTATTAATAAAACCCTGTCGAGCTCTATTTCTGTTTTCTTTGAAGATGAAGAGATAAGCATGGTCGATTACCTTAATAATGTCGACGGAATTCTTTATCCTGAAAGTGAACTTCCTGAAGAAGAGCGTACACTTAAGGGCTTTAACTGGCGTGGTGAAGAAAGACTGAATTCTGTAGAAGATCTCTTTATTGACGATCCAGATTATGAGCCGGTGAAAATACAGGGGATACCTATGCCCGAAGCAGAAGAAAACTTTTTTAACAATGAGTCGCGGGAAGGACCTTTGCTGAATAATAAGAGTCGTTTACAGGAAAAAGATCTTCAGGAAAGAACTGTAGATACTGTTCCAAATGCGGGCAAAGCTGCTCAACCCGAACCACTCTTACGACAGGAAGAGCTGGACAGCCTTCCAGCAATGGACAGTATTCAGCCTACTCCGGGCCAGGAACCGCGCCCGGCACAACAGCAGGACACCATCTCCCCTGCCGTTGCCACCCAACCTAAAAGAGACTAAAGGATTGAAACAGGATTTTTTAAAATATCAGGCGCAAACTTCGCCTTACCCTTTGGCAATGGAAGTTTCCCATGCTTCGGGATCGTACATCTATGATACAGCAGGCAAAAAGCATCTCGATTTTGTGGCAGGTGTTTCGGCCTGTACTTTGGGCCACTGCCATCCTCGTGTTGTAAACGCGATAAAAGAACAGGCAGAAAAGTACCTGCACGTTATGGTGTACGGCGAATATGCACAGGGGCCCGCTATAGAATTGTGTAAGTTGCTCGCAGAACATCTCCCGGCACCGCTGGAAAAAACATACCTGACTAACTCGGGAACCGAGGCCATTGAAGGAGCCTTAAAACTTGCCCGCCGCTATACCGGAAGATCTGGAATAATTGCAGCAAAGAGCGCCTACCACGGGAATACCATGGGCTCGTTGAGCCTAATGACCTACGAGGAGCGGCAAAAGCCTTTCCGCCCGTTGATCCCCGATATTTCCTGGATTGAGTTCAACCGTGAGGAAGACCTTGAAAAGATAAATGAAAATACGGCAGGCGTTATTTTGGAGAGCATCCAGGGAGGTGCAGGCTTTATTCAGCCTCAAAACGATTATCTCAAAAAGGTAAAAGCCAGGTGTGAAGAAGTGGGTGCCCTCCTCATCCTCGATGAGATCCAACCGGGCTTCGGGCGCACCGGAAAACTGTTTGGCTTTCAGAATTACAATACCGTACCCGATATTCTGGTGATGGGAAAAGGCATGGGTGGCGGACTGCCCATTGGAGCCTTCACCTCCTCTTCAGAAATAATGGATACGCTTAGTGCCAATCCAAAAATGGGGCATATCACTACTTTTGGTGGAAATCCCGTGATTGCGGCGGCAGCTCTGGCAACATTACAAGAACTGGTAACAGGAGACCTGCTTGCCCAAACCCTTCAAAAAGAGCAATTTTTCAGAGAATTATTGGTGCACCCGCTCATTTGTGAGGTACGGGGACGCGGATTAATGCTCGCTCCTATATTAACTTCCGAAGAAATTGCTAACGAACTTGTGCTGAGAGCGCAAGATAAAGGCTTGATTTTGTTCTGGTTACTATTTGAAGGAAAAGCTATTAGAATTACGCCGCCGCTTACTATTTCAATGAGTGAAATAAAAGAAGGATGCGGCATAATTATTGACATACTAAATGATTTATTGCAGGACAAATAGGTGTTAATTACTTTGTTAACAACATAATTCGTTTTTAACCCGGTCGCTGTAGAACATTTATAACTTTAATACTGAAGAAATCAGTAAATCACTGCTTATGCTATTAAGCCATAACGAAGAAAACAATTTCTCCCTTACTCGTTTTGAATCGATGCTGAAGACGAATGATGTATTGTTCTTCGACTCCGATGAGTTTGAAAATATTATTCATTACTATTTAGAGAACGGAAAAATTACACTTGCCAAAAAAGCTGTAAGGCTTGGACTTTCACAACACCCATCTTCGGTTAACCTGAAGTTGCTGCGCGTGGAGATCCTGGTTTTTGAAGATAAACTTGATCAGGCCGAAGGAATTCTCAATGAGATCTATGACCTGGAATCCTCAAATGAGGAAATCTATATTCAAAAGGCTAACATACTCTCAAAGAAAGATCAACACCAGGAAGCTATTCAAATGCTTGAGGTTGCTCTTGAAATGAGCTATGACGAAGCCGATGTTTATTCCCTACTGGGAATGGAATACCTGTTCCTGGAAGATTTTGAGAACGCAAAGCTCAATTTCATGAAGTGCCTTGAAGCCGATAAAGAAGATTATTCAGCGCTCTACAACATCATGTATTGCTTTGATTTTCTTGAACAAAAACGGGAAGCCATAACGTATCTTAACAAATTTCTCGATACGAACCCGTATTCAGAAGTTGCCTGGCACCAGCTGGGAAAACAGTACTTTGATCTCAAAGACTACAATAAAGCCCTTTCAGCTTTTGACTTTGCCATCATTAGTGACGATACTTTTATAGGAGCTTATCTTGAAAAAGGAAAGGTGCTGGAAAAACTGGGCAAGTTTAATGAAGCTATTGAAAACTACAGCATTACCATGGATCTTGATGATCCTACCTCTTTTGCGTACCTGCGTATTGGTAAATGTTATGAAAAACTGGGGCTTGATGAGCTGGCATTAAAGAATTACCGCCAAACGGTTCATGAAGATCCTTTGCTGGACAAAGGCTGGATAGCCATCACAGACTTCTTTTATAAAAAGGAGAATTTTCGGAAAGCTCTTTACTACATCAATAAAGCTATCAATATTGACAGCGAGAATGTGCTGTACTGGAAGAGGTATGCCCGCATTAACAACCAGCTGAACCTACTTGAAGAAGCTGAAAAAGGTTACCGCCGTACGCTCGAACTGGGAAACTATGAGCTTGAAACCTGGGTGAAAAGATGCGATGTACTTATTGATTTAGGGGAATTTGAGGCTGCCGTACAAAACCTGCTACAGTCCGTGGAATTCTATCCTGAAACAGCAGAGATTGAGTACCGACTTGCCGGACTTTATTTCATGCTGCACGAACCCGAAAAAGGAAATACGCATTTGAATAACGCCCTCAAAATGGATTCTGATTATTACATTATCATTGAAGAGCTTTTCCCTTCTATTTTCGCAAGAAAATCGGTTAAGGAGAAAATAAAGATGCACCTAAAATCTTGCAATTAATTCTTATAACTTTGCGCACTTCAAAACCAGACGATGCGACGAAGCTTTAAAGATTATCTTGTACTAACGGCAAAGGGAATGGCCATGGGAGCGGCCGATGTTGTTCCCGGGGTCTCCGGTGGTACCATAGCGTTTATTTCAGGGATTTATGAGGAGCTCATTTCTACCATTAGCGGGGTAAAAATTGGGCTGCTTTACACCTGGAAGAATGAGGGATTTAAAGCAATGTGGAAGGAATTTAACGGCAACTTTATCATTGCCCTTTTAGGCGGAATCCTGTTTAGCATCTTTACTGTGATGCGACTCACCAATTACTTGCTGGAGAACCATCCAATACTTATCTGGTCTTTCTTTTTTGGGCTGGTACTGGCAAGCATATACTACGTGGCAAAACAAATCGAAAAATGGACGTTTAACGTGTTTCTTTTTTTGGTAATAGGCGCAGGAGTAGCTTTCTATATCACCTCGCTGCCACCTTTAGCTGCAGCACCAAATGATCTTTACCTGTTCTTTGCAGGTGCCATTGCCATTTGTGCAATGATATTACCAGGAATTTCGGGAGCCTTTATCCTGGTGCTCCTTGGAGCATATAAAACCGTGAGTGAAGCAGCACATGAATTCGACTTAAAGATATTGGGCATAGTAGCTTTAGGCGCCGTGTTTGGATTACTTTCCTTTTCCCGGCTCCTCAAATGGCTCTTCCGCAATTACAGCACCCTAACCCTGGCAACATTAACTGGATTTATCGCCGGCTCTCTCAACAAGATTTGGCCGTGGAAGTTACAACTGGAAACCGCCCAGTATGGTGACAAGGTAATCACCCTAAGAGACGAATCTGTAATGCCATGGAATTTTGGTTCAGAGCCTCACACCTTTCAGGCCTTTATGCTCATGCTTGCAGGGTTTGCTCTTATTCTTATCTTAGAGGGCCTCGCAGAAAAAAAGCCGGTGCAGGACAATGCAGCAAACCCGAACGTTTAGCGATAAAATATTCCTGGTGATCAAGGGAGTCCTTATGGGGGCTGCCAATAAAGTTCCCGGCGTATCGGGCGGGATGGTGGCTTTTGTAGCCGGTTTTTATGAGGAATTTATTTTTTCCCTTCGCCGTGTCAACATCAATTCCCTGAAATTATTGATCAACGGAAGGTTTCGCAGCCTTTGGTATTACACCAACGGGCGCTTTCTTTCGCTGCTTGTTTTAGGAATGGTCATCAGCTATTTTTCCATTTCCCTGCTGTTAGATTACCTTATAACACATTACGAGCTTTACGTTTGGTCTTCTTTCTTCGGAATGATCCTGGGCTCCATTTATTACATAAGTAAGGATTTTGAAGAGTGGAACCGCCGCAACATTGGCTTTATGCTTCTTGGTATCATTGCAGGGGTGAGCATCAGCTTTTTAGAGCCGGCCGCGCAGAATGACAATCTCTGGTTTGTCTTTTTCTGCGGAATTGTAGGAGTTTCTGGAATGACACTCCCCGGGCTTTCAGGTTCTTTTATCCTTATTCTCCTGGGCAACTACGTGCTGCTGCTGGTAGATTCCGTCAATGCGCTGTACCTCACTTTGTCCGATCTCTTCAGGTTTGACCTTGGTTTTCTTGACGATCCCGAAAGATTGCGCCTGCTGCAGGTATTACTCGTATTTACGGCAGGATCTGTGGCCGGGCTCGTTTCCCTGTCTCACATCCTGGGATATTTGCTGAAGCACTTCAAAAATGCCACTTTTGCAGTGATTATTGGTTTTATCACCGGCTCCCTGGGAGTGGTGTGGCCATGGAAAGAAGCAGAATTCCGTAGAAATACTGAAGGTGTATTTTTGCTGGATCAAAACGGGAATAAGATCTTAGACAATTATGACAGGTACCTGCCGGCAATAAATGAACCCAGCACTTGGCTTGCAGTTTTTTTCATTGTTGCAGGAACCCTGCTGGTACTCTGGCTGGCCCTGGCCGAACTAAAAAATAAAAGATCCCATGCTTAAATTCGGACTCGTAGGACGTAATATTTCCTATTCTTTCTCACGGAAGTATTTTTCTGAAAAATTCACCAGTGAAGGCATAAACGCCACATATGAAAACTTTGACCTGCAGGACATCAACCAATTTCCTGAAGTGCTCGCCAAAAATCCGGAATTAAAAGGTCTTAACGTCACCATCCCATATAAGGAAGCCATTTTCCCTTTTTTGGATAGTCTTGATGTGACCGCTCAAAAAATAGGTGCCGTAAACACCATTAAAGTAGAGCGCAACGGGAGTCTTACCGGCTATAACACCGATTACTTCGGATTTTCAGAAGCCTTAAAACCCTTCCTGAAGCCAGATCACAAAAAAGCACTTATTTTGGGCACGGGTGGCGCCTCCAAGGCTGTTAATTACGCTTTGAATTCACTGGATATCACAACCCGCCTTGTCTCCCGCTCACCTTCCAAAAATGCCATTTCTTACCAGCAACTTTCCGAAGAGATACTTGAGGAACACACTGTCATTATAAACACCACGCCGCTTGGAACGCATCCAAAAGTAGAAGAATATCCGCCGCTCCCGGTAAATTACCTCAGTTCCAGGCACCTGTTATTCGACCTCATTTACAATCCGCCGCAAACGGCATTAATGAAGCTGGCTGCAGCCCGTGGAGCAACGGTTTTAAACGGGGAGAAAATGCTGGAACTTCAGGCGCTTAAGGCTTGGGAAATATGGAACCGGGACTAAAAGCCGGTCTTTAACTTTACATTTAGAAATAGCCGCAAACCCTTGTTAGGTACGTGGGGAGTTATTATCTTTCAGACTTATTACTGAATATTGAACCCTAACATTGAAAGATATGTCTGAGAAAGAAAAACTGTCAAACCAGGAACAACAGGAAAATCAAAACAAAGACCTGAATTCCCAGGCCCAAACCGGAGCCGAAAAGACAGAAAAAAATGCTGAAAAAGCTTCCGAAGAGAAAGAGGAGCGAGATTCCATTGCAGATGCTATGGTAGACGAGTCGAAAGCGAGTGAAGATAGAAGGAATGCCGAACCCGGCTCCTCTACCGAATCGTTTTTGGAAAGTGATGATGAGGGGGAAGAGCAGCCGGCTTCTCAGAAAAAAGAAACAACTACGCCAACTCCCAATAAAGCTGCTGATACTGCACAACCTTCAGAAGAAAAGGAAAGCAAAGATATTGAAGATGCTATGGTAGATGAAGCCAAATCGACCGAGGATAAAAAAGGTCTTGAGCCAGTTACCTCGCCCGAATCGGCTTTAGAAAGCGATCATGAAGATGAAGAGCCTTCGGCCAATGCAGAAGATAATACCGGGAAAACTTCCGAAGAAAAAACGGAAGTTAAAAATCCCTTTTTTGACACCTCAAGTCCGGAAACTTCCGAAGAGAAAGTTGAAGATTCTTCCGAAGAAAATGACGACACTAAAGACGACGAACAGCAGCAAAAGGCACCCAAAGATGCTCAAAGCGAAATGGATGATGCCGTTGCTGAAGACAGCGAAGACGAAGCCACTGCCGAGCGTCATGGCATAGAAAAGAAAGATTACCATGCCATGAGCAAGGAAGCCCTTGCCGATGAGCTGGAAAAACTCCTCAAAAACGAAAAAGTACAGGCAATTAAAGAGCACGTTGAAGAAATACGGGCTGAGTTTAATGCCAAACAAGACGAGGAAATTGAAGAGAAGAAAGAAGAATTTCTTGCCGATGGCGGGAATATTATTGACTTCCACTACTCTACCCCTTTAAAAAAGCGTTTTAATTCCCTGTATTTTGACTACAAGGAAAAAAGAAATAAACATTACCAGCAACTTAAGCAGGATCTTAACAAAAACCTGGAAAAAAGGCTGGAGATCATTGAAGAATTAAAGGGTTTGATTGATGTTGAAGAGAATATCAACACTACTTACAAACATTTTAAAGATTTGCAGGACCGTTGGAAAACGGCAGGATCAATCCCTCGCGATAAATACAACACGGTTTGGAATACCTATCACCACCACGTTGAGAACTTTTACGACTTTCTGCACCTTAACCGCGAGTTTAGAGATCTTGATTTCAAGCACAACCTTGAGCAGAAATTAAAGATCATTACCCGGGCCGAAGAGCTTACACAAGAGCCCGATACCAACCGTGCTTTTAGGGAGCTACAAATGCTGCACAAAATGTGGAAAGAAGATCTTGGCCCCGTAGAGAAAGAGTACAGGGAAGATATCTGGCAAAAATTCAGCGATGCCACCAAGCAGATTCATGACAAGAGACAGGAGTATTTTGCGCAGCTGGAAAAGGATTTTGAGAAAAACCTTGAGAAGAAGCAGCAAATCATTGATCAAATCAAAGGTATTGCTTCGGAAAAATATACGTCGCACAAACAATGGCAACAGAAGATTACTGAAGTTGAAGCCCTAAGGGAAGCATTCTTCAATGCAGGAAAGGTGCCGCGACACGTGAACGACGAGACCTGGAAGAAGTTCAAAGAGGCTGTACGCAGTTTTAACCGCAACAAGAACTCTTTTTACAAAAACCAGAAAAAAGAACAATACGACAATCTTGAGAAAAAGCAGGAACTGGTAAGGATTGCCGAAGAACATAAAGACAGCGAGGACTTTAAAGTCACCACGCCGCTTATGAAAAAAATCCAGACCGATTGGAAGAATATTGGCCATGTTCCCCGTAAAGACAGTGATAAGATCTGGAAAAAATTCAAAGCTGCCTGTAATCACTATTTTGACAGGCTTCACGCTTCCAGAAATGAGGAGAACAAAGAAGAAAATGAAGCTTTTGATCAAAAGAAAGACCTGCTTGAAAAGCTAAAGAATATTGAGCTTAGCGGCGATCGCAAAAAAGATCTTCCCACCATCAAAAACTTTATTGAAGAGTGGAAGAAACTGGGCCGGGTGCCACACAGCAAACGTTACATTGAAGGGAAGTTCAACAAAGCCCTTGACCAGGCTTTTGATAAGCTGGATTTAGATAAGAAACAGAGCGAAATGCTCAAGTACGAGAATAAAGTCCAGGCCCTCGAAAATTCTGATGATTCAAGAAAGCTAAACAACGAGCATTACTTCCTTACAAAGAAGATCGAGGAAACAAAAGCCGAAATAAGGCAGCTGGAAAACAACCTGCAGTTCTTCTCTAACGTTGATGATAAGAATCCGTTGGTACAGGAAGTTCACAAGAACATCCAGAATCACAAGGAGCAGCTTAAGATCTGGAAAGAAAAGCTTGAGAAAGTAAAGTCTCTTTACGACGAATAAAATTCTTTACCGGAAACATAAAAAACCCCTTAAAAATGACATTTTTGAGGGGTTTTTTATTGGAAATTATGGCACTATATTAAAAACTGTGTAAGTATTGAATAACGGGGTTTGTTAGCCCCGTTATTTTTTTAACCTTGCCTGCAAAATCCAGGCACTAATATTTACACATTGATGAAAAAAGAAGATCTATTCGATGATGAGTTTTTAAAACAGTTTAAATCCGGAGAAGAACTTAGCAGCTTTCTCAAGCAACTTCAAAAACGAGGATTGGAGAAAATACTTGAAGGTGAACTTGATGGCCATCTGGATTACGACAAGAACCAAAAGTCTGGATCTGGAAATACCAGGAACGGTTATTCTCAGAAAAAGGTTCGCAGCTCTTACGGTGAAGACACTATAAAGGTTCCCCGCGACCGTGATGGCTCTTTTAATCCCATGATCGTTCCCAAACGAAAAAACATGGTGGACGGGATTGAAAATGTTATTGTATCACTATATGCAAAGGGAATGAGCAATAGCGATATTGAGGAGCAAATCTCTGAGGTGTATGGTTTTGATGTCTCTACTTCTACTATATCCAGAATTACAGACAGAATCAGCAATGATATCGTAGCCTGGCAAAATCGTCCTTTAGAGCCTGTGTATCTGATCGTTTGGATGGACGGAATCGTATTCAAGGTTCGAGAGGACTCTAAGGTAGTCAACAAAACCATTTACATAGCTGTAGGCCTTAGAAGAGATGGTAAAAAGGAAGTTCTTGGCCTTTGGTTAGGAAAGAATGAATCTGCCGCCTTCTGGATGAGCGTATTGACCGATATGAAAGCCCGGGGAGTTGAGGACATTTTAATCACTGCCACTGATAATCTCAATGGATTTACGGATACCATTAAGAATGTTTTTCCACAGTCTAAAACTCAAATCTGTGTGGTTCACCAGATCAGAAACGCCTGTAGGTATGTAGTTTGGAAAGATAAAAAAGCCTTTACCAGGGATATGAAGTTGATATACGATGCACCTACCAAACAAGCCGCAGAAGCTGCCTTGGAAGATTTTGCCACCCAATGGAACTCTAAGTATTCTTATGCGATAAAAAGCTGGAGGGACAACTGGGAAGACCTTACCGTCTTTTATGAGTTCCCGCTGGAGATCAGGCGAATCATTTACACCACCAATCTTATTGAGAACCTGAATGGTAAGATCAGAAAGTACACTAAAAACAAATTATCCTTCCCAACCGATGATGCTGTAATGAAATCTGTATATTTGGCTCTGAGGGAAGCAACCAAAAAATGGTCTATGCCCATTAGAAATTGGGGAATCGTCCTCAATCAGTTCTTGACTATATACGAAGAAAGGGTTCAACTTTAGATAAAAAGTCAAACCCCTTTATTTAAAACTTACACACTTTACGGGATAGTGTCGAAATTATTGAATATTCAATAATCATTATAAAATATTCAATCGCAAAGCCTAGATTCTCTTCGCTTCTTCCCAGTAGACATCCATTTCGGCCAGCGTCATATCCTTAAGGCTCTTATCCTGTTCTTTTGCTTTGGCTTCGAGATACTGAAATCTCTTAATAAACTTCTTGTTGGTTCGCTCCAGTGCATCTTCAGGATTAACCTTTAAGAATCGGGCGTAATTGATCATGCTGAACATCACGTCGCCAAACTCCTCTTCTATTTTCTGCTGATCTTCAGAATTAATCTCGTGCTGCAGTTCCTCCAGTTCTTCCTGTAACTTTTCGAATACCTGCTGCGGTTCTTCCCAGTCAAAGCCTACACCCGCCACTTTATCCTGAATGCGACTTGCCTTCACAAGTGCCGGTAAAGACGCGGGAACCCCTTCTAAAACGCTTTTTTTGCCCTCTTTTAACTTCAGCTGTTCCCAGTTGCGTTTAACATCTTCCTCGTTATTTACTTTTGTATCGCTGTAGATATGAGGGTGTCGGCTTATTAATTTCTCACAAATGCTGTTGGCCACATCGGCAATATCAAAATCGTTAGTCTCGCTTCCTATTTTTGCATAAAATACAATGTGCAGTAAAAGATCACCCAGCTCCTTTTTTACCTCCTGCAAATCATTGTCGAGAATTGCATCTCCCAACTCGTATGTCTCTTCAATAGTGAGGTGCCGCAGGCTTTGTAAGGTTTGCTTTTTATCCCAGGGGCATTGTTCCCGTAGCTCGTCCATTATGGTGAGTAAGCGGTCAAAAGCTTTAAGCTGTTCTTGTCGTGAATTCATGATGTGATCTTTAAAGAAGGAAAAGTAAGTTTTAACCAAAGAAAAAACCAACTGAAATCAGTTGGTTTAAAAGAAATTTATTGTTGCGGCTATTCTTCTTCGCCGCCTGTATCTTTTGGAGTCTTTTCGGTTTCTGAGCTTTCTTCGGAAGCATTTTCGTCTCCTTTAGAAAAGTCTGTAATCCCTTTGCTCACCAACAGGTTATACCACTGAATGATCTTCTTAATATCGCTAATATAAACGCGGTCTTCGTCATAATCGGGCAGCACTTCGCTGAAGTATTCTTCCAGTTTGGCCTTAGATTCTTTATGACTTATAGCCTCTCCCCCATTTTCTTTATCATAGATCTTCTGAAATACCTCACGTAGAGGCACTTCTTCGCTGTAGGTATATATGGCAATCTCACTGAGAAGGCTCACATTGTGGCGCATGTTCACAGAGATCTTTTTTCCGTCTAACATAGATTCGGCTACAAATCCGCCCCGGGTTTGAGCCTTAAGTTCATACAATCCCGGTTTTCCCGAAATTGATAACACTTTATCTAACTTCATATTTATTTAAATTTTGGATCGCAAATATCTTACCTCCTGCCTAGAAAACAAAAATAATTAACGGCCTTTTTTTAATTCAGGAAACTTCATGCGGTAATCTACCTGTATCTTCCCTTTAGAGATATTGGTCAATTTGCCTTTTATAAGCCTCTTTTTGAGACTACTTAGCTTATCTGTGAACAGGATTCCTTCGATATGATCGTATTCATGCTGAATCACACGCGCAGCAAGCCCTTTATAGCTTTCGGTGTGCTTATTAAAATCTTCATCAAAATACTCGATAGTTATCTCAGGTTTTCTAAAGACATCTTCCCTAACATCAGGAATGCTGAGACAACCTTCATTAAAAGCCCATTCATCTCCTTTTTCTTCAAGAATTTTTGCATTGATGAATACTTTTTTAAGAGAAGCCAGTTCTTTTCTCTCTTCTTCAGAAAGATCTTCATCTTCGGCAAACGGAGAAGTATCTATCATAAATATACGAATAGGAAGCCCCACCTGTGGTGCAGCCAACCCTACGCCATAGGCGCCGTACATTGTCTCCCACATGTTCTCAATCAATTCTTTTAGTTTAGGATAATCGGCAGAAATATCTTTCGCTTTCTTTCTTAACACCGGATCTCCGTAAGCGGTTATTGGAAGTATCATGTTATTGTCTAAGGTATAATGTATATTGTATAATGTAACTCTATCGTTTTTCTGTGCCTCAGGATCTCTCCTGCGACTTAACAGCGGTCTTTCTCGAAGCAATAAAAATTGCAGTCAATTGCCTTGCCTCTTCTAAAACAGGCTCATATGTTCCTTCCGTTAGAATATTCTCCTCTACGAGAAATTCAATCCAAAAAATACACTCGTCAGCTTCTTCTATTACTATACTTAATTTAGAAATAAAAGATCGTTTTGTTTGTCCCAGATTGGCTGCACGATAATTTGCAGCCACAGAGGTTGATGCCCTTATCAATTGCTTCTGTACATGATCCTGCAGAACTCCTTTAGGAAAAGAAAGAGCCAGTTTAACACATTTATGTGCAAAATTATTAGAACGTTTTCTAAGGTCTCTTTCCATATCAACTCTAAATTAATTCTTATTCCTTATTCCTTACCCCTTAATCATTTATAAAGGTAGCTTTGCAAAATAATTGTCGCGCTTATTTCGTCTACAAGGGCTTTGTTTTGCCTTTGCTTCTTTTTGAGTCCGCTGTCAATCATTGACTGGAAAGCCATTTTGGAGGTAAAACGTTCGTCTACTCTTTCGAGCTTCATTTCGGGAAAAATTTCCCTGAACTTCTTCAGGAATTCCTGGATATTAACTTCGCTTTGCGAGGCCGTACTGTCCATTTGTTTTGGTTCACCCAGCAAAACAAGCTCAACATTTTCTTCGGAAAAATATTTTTTCAGAAAAATTAAAAGTTCAGATGTGGGAACAGTGGTGAGTCCCGAGGCTATAATCTTTAGCTCATCAGAAACGGCAACCCCCGTGCGTTTGGTACCATAATCAAGTGCGAGTATCCTTCCCATAATTCAGCTGCAAAGATACGTCTTAATTCGAGAACCCAAAAACAAGTCAATACCCGCCACACAGCTAAAGGCTTCGGCTAATTCAAGTTAAATGTATTACCTTCGCACCGCTAAAAGCCGGCACAAAAAAATCTTTCAAAAATGCCATTTTTGACAGATATTTCTACCGGAATTTGATTCTGGATTGTGCAAATGATTTAAAACAGGAAAAATACTGAGCATGGAACATTTAAAAGACATCATAGAAAAAGCCTGGGACGACAGGGAACTTCTAAATACATCTGAAACCACCAACGCCATAAGAGAGGTAATTGAACTTTTGGACAACGGGAAACTACGTGTTGCCGAACCCACAGCCGAAGGATGGCAGGTAAACGAATGGGTAAAGAAAGCTGTTGTGCTGTATTTCCCTATTCAGAAGATGGAGACTTTAGAAGCAGGTATCTTTGAATATCACGATAAAATCCCCCTTAAAAAAGGATACAAGGAAAAAGGGATACGCGTGGTGCCAAACGCAGTAGCCCGCCATGGAGCATACATTTCAAGCGGTGTGATCATGATGCCAAGCTATGTGAATATTGGAGCCTATGTTGATGAAGGCACTATGGTTGACACCTGGGCAACAGTAGGCAGCTGCGCCCAGATTGGAAAGAACGTACATTTGAGTGGCGGGGTTGGTATTGGAGGTGTTCTGGAACCATTACAGGCCGCCCCGGTAATCATCGAAGATAATGCCTTTTTAGGATCCAGAAGTATCGTGGTTGAAGGTGTAAAGGTCGAAAAAGAAGCTGTTTTGGGTGCCAATGTAGTTCTTACCGCCTCTACAAAAATTATTGATGTTACCGGCGATGAACCTGTTGAGATGAAAGGTATTGTACCTGCCCGTTCGGTGGTAATACCCGGAAGCTACACTAAAAAGTTCCCTGCCGGAGAATACCAGGTGCCATGTGCCCTGATCATTGGGAAAAGAAAAGAAAGCACCAACAAAAAAACTTCTCTTAACGATGCACTAAGAGAACACAATGTGGCTGTATAGCTCACTTTTTCATTCTGGTGGAAAGAACATATTCGGTCTGTGTCAGTAAAGGAATTCTCTCCTGTGGAGGGATTAGTTAAATGAAGGTATTGATCATACAGCAAAAAATGATTGGGGATGTACTTACATCCTCAATCTTATTTGAAGCCCTTCACAAGAAGTTCCCAAAAGCAGAACTTCATTACCTCATTCAGCCTCACACCTTACCGGTTGTTGAGAACAATCCTTATATTGACAAATTCATTATTTATAATTCGGGGCTTAATAAGAACCCCTTAAAGTTTCTACAGTTTGTAGATCGCATCAGGCAAGAAGAATACACCCATGTCATCGATATATATTCCAAGATAAGTACGGGAATAATTTCCTTATTATCGGGAGCCATCAGCAGGCTGAGTTATCATAAGAAATATACCAGTCCTTTTTACTCCCAAACCTTTCAGAATATAAAAAACCCGTCTACCTGTGCCGGGCTGGCTATAGAAAACAGAATGCAGTTTTTACAGGCCTTTCATACTGATTTTCCTATGCATGCCCGTCCCAAAATATACCTGGAAAAGCTTCAGAAAGAAAAAGCTGCTACTCATCTTGAACAAGGCGGAATTTGTCATAGTAATCCTCTTATTATGTGTGGGATTTTAGGAAGCTCCGGCAACAAGAGCTATCCTCCTGCTTATATGTCCAAACTTCTCGATACCGTGGCAAACCAGGTAAAGGATAGTCAGATTTTATTTAATTATTCTCCATCACAGGAAAAAGAAGCTATTGGTATCTATAACCTATGCTCTGAAACCACCAGGTCCAGGATTTTTTTCAAGCTATACGCCAGGGAACTGGCAGATTATATTTCAAATTGTGCCAACTGTGATATTTTCATAGGAAATGAAGGTGGAGCAGCTAATATTGCCAAAGCACTGGCAGTCCCTACTTTTTCTATACATTCCCCTTCTATAAAAAAGAATTACTGGGGAATTTACTGTGATGACAGAGATAAAGTTTCTGTTCATCTGGAAGATTATGAGCCCAGCCTTTTTCAGAATAAAAAAGAAAAGAAAATTAGGGCAAAAAACCTGAAATACTATAAAGTGTTTAGACCCGAATTAATACAACCAAAGCTGGAATCCTTTCTTAAAAACCTCGACCTATGAATTATCGCTTCCTAATCTACATTAGCTATTCATACGCATTTCCCATTGGAGAGCCACTGGAGAAAGAAATTTTAGCACGTGGATATGAGGTAAAATGGTTTGCCGACCGGGAAGAGACCCGAGAAAAAATCAGCAGTGAAAAACAAGCACTTGATAACATTAAAGAGGTTATTGATTATCAACCTCACGTGGTTCTAAGTATCACTAATACCATTGCCGATTTTATTCCAGGACTAAAAGTTCAGGTGTTTCATGGCTTTGAAACCAGCAAAAGAAACTTTAAAAAAGGACATTTTAGGATAAGAGGTTTTTTTGATCTTTACTGTACACACGGGCCTTCAACCACTCAAATATTTTTAGAACTGCAAAAAAAACATAAACACTTCGAGGTACGCGAGACAGGTTGGCCCAAACTGGATCCTCTTTTTCCTGTACATGATGAACCCAGGGAAAAACCGTGTATTCTGGTTGCCTCAACATTTACCGAACGACTTAGCCTCGCCTATAATGATGATGTAGTCAAAGAAATTACGCGACTTTCAAAAAGGGGAGAATGGGAGTTTAAGGTAGTACTACATCCAAAATTACCTGAAGAAATCGTTAATAAATTTCGGAAAATTCAGAATGAAAATCTCACCTATTATGAAACCACTAACCTAATTCCTCTCTTTAAGGAAGCAGATGTGTTGCTTGCAGATTCTACCTCGGTCATTACAGAGTTCTTACTGCAGGAAAAACCGGTGGTTACCTTTAGAAATTCTAAACCCGGACCACAGCTCATTAATGTTACTGAAGTAAGGGATGTGGAAGTTGCTCTTACCGAAGCTCTCGACCCACAAGTACAGCTTCTGGAAAACATCAAGGAATTTAATCAGAGTGTGCATCCATATAAAGATGGAATGTCTAGCAAAAGACTAATTGATGCCTGCCTGGAATTTCTTCACGCAGACAAAACAGAACTTAAGCCGAAGCCCTGGAACCTTGTAAGGAAATTTAAAGAACGAAGAAAGCTTAGTTATTTTCCACTTAAAACATATCGGAGACCCCCAACCATTAAATAACACCAACTAATTATACTTTTTTTACTATTATTTTGATTTTCATGATTTTAGTATACCTATAACCCTGATCTATAAAGATTATCCATAATTTTGGTATTATTTATTTCTCAAAATTAACTTCCTGAAATAAAAATCTCTGATTAAACTCTTACTGAATGACAAAACCTGTAGAAAATATTCAAGTTGATGCCGTTATCACCTGGGTGAATGGAAATGATAGAAATTGGCAGGAAAAGATTAATAATTATTCTAAATTTAAAATTAATTTCTCTTCTAAAAACCACCTTAAAAGATATAATTCAATTGGAGAAATAAACATTGCAATAAAATCGATAATTAAATTTGCTCCTTTTATTAAGAATATTTTCCTGGTAACCGATAATCAGTCGCCTGAGTCCTTTGATTCCCTGCAATCACTTGCTCTAAAGAATGGAGTAAACCTTGAACTTGTTGATCACAAAGTTATTTTTAGGGGTTTTGAAGAATATCTACCCACTTTCAACTCGTGCTCCATTATCTCTATGTTATTTAATATACCCAACTTATCGGAGCACTTTATTATTTTCAATGATGACACTTTCATAATGAAAGAAACATCAGTAGGTGATTTTTTTATTGATGGAGAACCCATTATAAGAGGTGAATGGCAACAGTTTAATGAGAACAGGATATTAAGAAAAAAATACCATGCTGTTTTAAATCTTTTGAACATTCCCATAAAGAAGAAAAATACGGGGTTTAAGAGATTACAACAAAATAGCGCCAGATTAGCTCAAATGGATAAGTATGTGAGACGTTTCCACACACCGGTTAGTGTTAGAAAGTCAACTCTTGTAAACTTTTTTAAACAAAATTCTGTATTAAGGGAAAACATCCAGCACAGGTTTAGAAATGAAAATCAATTTATTTTATCTTCCTTATCTGAGCATCTGGAAATTCAAAATGATACTTATCATTATCGGAATTATTCACAACTAACATATTTTAGATCATACAAAAATCTATGGTTGACCAAGTTAAAGTTGAAGCGGTTTAAAAAAGATGAGAATAAACTCTTCATCACATTTCAAAGTTTGGATATGGCAAACGATAAAATATTAGATTATATTTTGAATTGGATAGAAAAACAACTTAACAATAACTAAAAAGTTCCTCTTTTAAGGATGTAAAGCGGAAGTCAAAGAAACTTTATTCCCCCCGGCACCAGCCAGGAGGATCTGCAATTCCTTTTTTGCCAAAATTGGCTGTAAATATTCATTTATTTCCTCCGATCTCTGCTGAATCAACTCAAAGGTTAACCGCCATATTTCGGGCTGCCCTGTAATTTCCTGTTGGGTGTGTATATTCACAAATTTTGTTTTAAGATGGGTGATGAAGTTGACAATTTAAATGTTCAAGTAAACCTATGAAAAAATTTGTCTTTACAAAATACAATGAAATATTTCGGAAATTAGAAACATTCGTTTAGCTATTATTTAGCTAATTAATACTTCCGAATTTGAATTAATTTATATACACCTCCAATTTTACAATTTTAAAAAAAATTCTTCAAAATTGAGGCAAAATCCCTATATCATAAGGCATACGTTACAAAATATACATTCACAAACAGCAAAACATTCATAATTCCATAAATACATTAATATTTTATTTGGAATTAATACGCAAAACATAACTTATCAGAAGTTATCGAAGAATAAATTCTTTCGTTTACTATTTAATTTCTGTTGAACTTCTTAAAACTAACCAAAAACAACCCTACCAGACTTATGAAAAAAATCGTAATAACCACTTATTTTCTACTTTTCTCCATCATTATGTTGGGACAAACTACAGTAGAAGTAAGCGGAAAAGTCGTAGACAATGATTCAGGAATCCCCATTCCAGGTGTCAACATCATTGAAAAAGGTACTACTAATGGCACCATGACCGATTTTGACGGGAATTTTGTACTTGAGGCTCCAGCTCACGCAACTTTAGTAATTTCATACTTAGGCTACACCACTCAGGAAATTAATATTAACAACAAAAGCAAAATCGATATCGCGCTCCAGCAAAGTGCCGCTGCTTTAGATGAAGTTGTAGTGGTGGGTTATGGCACCCAGAAAAAGGTAAATCTTACCGGATCTGTTGCTTCTGTAGACGGAGATATGCTTGAAAGCAGAGCTATAACGAGCGTTTCTGCAGGCCTTTCGGGTCTTCTGCCTGGAGTCTCTGTAAGGCAATCTTCAGGAATGCCAGGAGCTGATGGCGGGACTATAAGAATTCGTGGAACAGGCACCTTAAACCAGCCTCCCCAATGGTTTTGATCGATGGGGTGGAAGGCTCCTTAAATGATGTACAAAGCAATGATATTGCGAGTATTTCGGTATTAAAAGACGCAGCCTCAGCGGCTATTTACGGGTCAAAAGCTGCTAATGGAGTGATTTTAATAACTACAAAAACCGGAAAATATGGTGAGCCCACTGTCAATTTTTCGAGTGACATTGGCTGGCAGTCTCCAACTAAACTTCCAGACTATTTAGGATCTTATGATTACGCCACACTTTACAATGAAGCGTTAGAAAATAGCGGAAAAGCAGCAAAATTCAGTGAAGAAGATTTGGAATTATTCCGTAATGGTTCAGATCCTTTCGGACATTTAGATACAGATTGGCAAGACCTGCTCTATCAAGGCTCAGGATTTGTAATAACCAATAACTTTGGAATATCCGGAGGTTCAGATTTCACTAGATATCGGGCATCAATAAATCATCAAAAACAAGAAGGTATAATTAAACATACTGGAAAGAACGAATATAACGGGAGGCTTAATTTAACTCTTACCCCCAAGAAATGGCTTACTACAAATATGAATCTATCTTACACTCAGATGGATCGTGAACAACCAAATAATGCGTATGTAGGAGGTGGTATAGACCAAATAATAAGACAAGCTAATAGAATTGCCCCCTGGATTCCTTATAAAAATGAAGATGGAACTTACGGTACAATTTCAGATGGTAACCCAATAGCCTGGCTGGAAATGGGCCCACAAATAGATTACCTTAGAAAAACATTTGTAGGTATTGGATCAGTTCAAGTTGATTTAATGAAAGGCCTTAATGTAAAAGCGTTAGTTTCTCATAGAAATGTTGAATCTGATAATTCAGAAATGAATAAAGAGATTCAATACAACCCTTCGAAATATCACGGGCCTACAAAATTACTTGAAGATTTAAGCTCGAGCACACGAAACACATTAGATTTAACAGCCAATTATCTTAGTACGCTAAATGAAGTACATAATGTAGCGGTATTAGCTGGTTATCATGCCGAATCTTTTGATTATAAAAGAACTACCGCCTATCGTGAAAACTTCCCAAGTACCGAACTTCCCAATTTAGATGCAGGGTCTACCAATGGCATGAAGAACTCAGGCTATACAAGAGAGTTAAATATGGTATCATGGTTTGGCCGAATAAATTATGATTTTGATGGACGTTACTTACTTGAGGCTAATGTACGCGCTGATGCTTCCTCCAGATTTGCTGAAGACAACAGATTCATTTTTAGAAACAGCACCAAATGACGCTCTCTCCCCTTCCACTTTCTGGAAAAATGAAAAAGATTTAGAGCTTGCACTCACGGGAATATATAATGGATTTGAAAGTGGAGGTTCCCTGATGTACCGTGATGCAGGCTCAGATAACGCATATAATAATTTCCCATGGGAAGGCTGGACCAACATAGGTAATGGAAATCTTTCTGCAGCAGACTCGGGGGCTTCATATTATAATTTTGGCACCATAAACCGAAGTAATGAATTTCTTGAAAATGTAGATAAAGCAACTGAGGTCTCAGAAGAAAAAAGGGCCATTTATAAAGCTCAGGTACGTTTTATTAGAGCATATATTTACTATGTACTTACTACGAATTATGGCGATGCACCTTTGATTACCGAAAACTTTGCTACTCCCGAAGAAGCTAAAGTTCCACGAGATTCCCAGGAGATCATCCGCAAATTTATTGAAGACGAATTAAAGGATGTAATTGGAGTACTCCCAGAATCTTATCCCGGAGGAGAATATGGTAAAGCTACAAAGGGCGCAGCTCAAGCATTGCTTATGAGATATTACCTCTACTTTAAAGAGTACAGCAAAGCTTTGACAACTGCTAAAGAGATATCTGGCTATTCATTAAACCCAACTTTTGAAGGTCTTTTTGATCCGGCAAATGAACAAAACAGCGAAGTGATTTTATCGGTACAGCACACTGCAGACTTTTATGCTATGGATTTTACTCCGTTTTTACCCAACGGACTTGGGGGCTGGTCTTCAGTCGTTCCTACACAATCATTAGTAGATGCCTTTGAAATGGCTGACGGGAAAACCATCGAAGAAGCCAGGGAAACAGGAGAGTATGATCCCTCCAATCCATATAAAAACAGGGATCCAAGATTGAGAGCAACGATTGTTTATCCAGGTCAGGTTTTTGCAAACCAGTTGTACCTATCTGTAGAAGAAGGCAGTAATGACTACTACAACACAGCCGACAATGCTTCTAAAACTGGTTATAATTTTAAAAAGTATACAACTTTTATGGATTTAGATCCAGGTTCACCGTATTGGAATATGGGTAATGATATTTATATTTTTAGATATGCCGAAGTGCTTTTAACCATTGCTGAAGCGAAGGTAGAGTTAGGACAAATAGACAATGAACTATATGAAGCCATAGATAAAGTACGGTTAAGAGCAAATATGCCTGCAGTAGACAGAGCTAAATATTCATCTCAAGAAAGTTTAAAAAAATTGGTGAGAAATGAACGTCGCGTGGAATTTGCTATGGAAGGATTACGTAGAGATGATATCATACGCTGGGAAATTGCCGGTGATGTTCTTAATGGAGATTTAATCGGTGTGAAAGGCACTATATTAAAAACTGTGTAAGTATTGAATAACGGGGTTTGTTAGCCCCGTTATTTTTTTAACCTTGCCTGCAAAATCCAGGCACTAATATTTACACATTGATGAAAAAAGAAGATCTATTCGATGATGAGTTTTTAAAACAGTTTAAATCCGGAGAAGAACTTAGCAGCTTTCTCAAGCAACTTCAAAAACGAGGATTAGAGAAAATGCTTGAAGGTGAACTTGATGGCCATCTGGATTACGACAAGAATCAAAAGTCTGGATCTGGAAATACCAGGAACGGTTATTCTCAGAAAAAGGTTCGCAGCTCTTACGGTGAAGACACTATAAAGGTTCCCCGCGACCGTGATGGCTCTTTTAATCCCATGATCGTTCCCAAACGAAAAAACATGGTGGACGGGATTGAAAATGTTATTGTATCACTATATGCAAAGGGAATGAGCAATAGCGATATTGAGGAGCAAATCTCTGAGGTGTATGGTTTTGATGTCTCTACTTCTACTATATCCAGAATTACAGACAGAATCAGCAATGATATCGTAGCCTGGCAAAATCGTCCTTTAGAGCCTGTGTATCTGATCGTTTGGATGGACGGAATCGTATTCAAGGTTCGAGAGAACTCTAAGGTAGTCAACAAAACCATTTACATAGCTGTAGGCCTTAGAAGAGATGGCAAAAAAGAAGTTCTTGGCCTTTGGTTAGGAAAGAATGAATCTGCCGCCTTCTGGATGAGCGTATTGACCGATATGAAAGCCCGGGGAGTTGAGGACATTTTAATCACTGCCACTGATAATCTCAATGGATTTACGGATACCATTAAGAATGTTTTTCCACAGTCTAAAACTCAAATCTGTGTGGTTCACCAGATCAGAAACGCCTGTAGGTATGTAGTTTGGAAAGATAAAAAAGCCTTTACCAAGGATATGAAGTTGATATACGATGCACCTACCAAACAAGCCGCAGAAGCTGCCTTGGAAGATTTTGCCACCCAATGGAACTCTAAGTATTCTTATGCGATAAAAAGCTGGAGGGACAACTGGGAAGACCTTACCGTCTTTTATGAGTTCCCGCTGGAGATCAGGCGAATCATTTACACCACCAATCTTATTGAGAACCTGAATGGTAAGATCAGAAAGTACACTAAAAACAAATTATCCTTCCCAACTGATGATGCTGTAATGAAATCTGTATATTTGGCTCTGAGGGAAGCAACCAAAAAATGGTCAGCGCCTATTAGAAACTGGGGAATCGTCCTCAATCAGTTCTTGACTATATACGAAGAAAGGGTTCAACTTTAGATAAAAGTTAAACCCCTTTATTTAGAACTTACACACTTTACGGGATAGTGTCGTGTGAAAAGAGGAACAGTTCTCGAATCCACACAACCAAATGGGGATCACAATGTATCTTTGAACCTCCCTGCAAACTTAATTGAGAACCGTCAATTTCAAGCTCCTAAAAACTATCTTTTACCTATTCCACAGGGGGCAATTGATAAAAATCCTAATTTAAAACCGAATAAATCAGGATATTAAAACTTGTCATTTATTATTTTAATTTATTTAAATATTTAGAAGAAACAAAATATACACTATTTAACTATTTGAATTTTAGCCTCTATTGTAATGCCCTGCTGAATTTTCCGCAGGGCTTTTACTATATTTTTGTTTCTGTTGCTCAGATTCTGTATCAGGCTGTAGCTAATTGTATAACTCCTCCCCCGATTTTCATGAAAAAATTATATCTAATCTTTATTGTTGCATTAGTCCACTTCTCTTGCCCAAAATTCCATAAATATCATTCCTGCACCCCAACAGTGGAATCCCACAGGAGGTCAAATACATTTTAAAGCAATACATGTAAAATGGCCTTCTGATATTAATATTAAAGAACAACTACTGTTAAACAGATTTAAACTTGAACTGATAGGTCTTGGGATTCCCCTTGTAGATGCTCCGGGTGATTCTGTTCTAAATTTGGAATTTGACACAGCGTATTTTGATATTAATGCTCAAAAGGATGCTTACCACATAAAACTGGGTATGAATACCGCTATAAAAGCCGACTCATACAATGGCCTGGTTTACGCCACCAGAACATTGCTGCAGTTATTCTCTCAGGCTAACCAAAATGGTGAACTTCCAGCCGGCACAATTATCGACTTCCCAACTTACGAAAAACGTATGTTGATGATTGATGTGGCCCGCAAGTTTTTTACTGTAGAAGAATTGAAGGATTTTATAAGGATTATGGCCTGGGTAAAGATGAATGAACTTCATTTACATCTTAGTGATAATTCCTGGGGAGGTTACAGTGCATACCGCCTGGAAAGCAAAAAATATCCCGAACTCACAGCAAAAGATGGCTATTATAGCTGGGAAGAGATTGAGGAACTTCAGGATTTTGCAGCCTCTTACGGTATTACGATTACACCAGAGATAGATTCCCCAGGGCATTCCCTGGCCTTTACAAATATACGACCCGATCTTAAGAGCCCTTGGCTAAGTCCAAATTACCTGGATATTACTAATGAAGATACGTACGAATTCATGGAAGAAATCCTGGCAGAAGTTATTCCTCATTTTAAAGCTCCAGATTTTCATCTAGGTACAGATGAGTATCGTATTAACAGCATAAAAGACGACTCCCTCAAATTTAAAATTGGAGATACATTCCTGAAATACATAAATCACTTTAATACAGTTGTCAAAAAACACAAAAAAAATGCCCGAATCTGGTCGGGATTTGAAAATATGCCAGGTAACACAACAATAGACAATGATGTGATCATAGACATGTGGGAAACCAGTGCTGCCAAAGATAAATCCCAGGAAGGATATAGCTTAATTAATTCTTCCCACTATTTCTCCTACATAGTTCCCGGAGCTCCTTATTATGGGGTGAACAATAAATTTATTTATGAAGAATGGAGCCCTCTCATCTTTAGTAATAAAAAGGAACAAAACCTGTCGCAAGGTGATCAAAATCTCCTGGGAAGTAAATTACATATCTGGAACGACTTTGGCCCCACAGGATACAATATTTCTGAAATTGCACGACTCGTGCTGCCATCCATATTTGTTTTTTCTGAAAAAATGTGGGGGACAAAAGCCTACGACTCGGTGGAGGAATTTAATAGTAAAGCAACAGCTTTAATAAAAATTCCGAACACTTCGATCCTGTCACGGTATTTCACGAATGAAAATATCATACTCAGCAAAAATAAAATTGATTTATCCGGAAGTTCAAAAACAGAGACTGGCACAACGTTAAAAGATTTAGAATATCCCTGGTCTGCAGAAATCACCCTTAAAAGAACAAGCACCTCTCCTGGTAAAGAAGCACTGGTATCTTCACAATTGGCCACAGTTTACACAGATTTGGAATATACTTTTAAGGAAAATGACACCTCATACACAAAAAGAGGTATTGCCATTGTTCGGGCAAATCAAACAGAAGGAGATACCCCGCTAACCTCTCATAAACCAAATGTGATAATTTTTAAACATAATATTCCTATCGGCAAAACAACTCATTTGAGAATATTGGGTGAAAAAGGCAAAACCACTTTATACGCTGATGGAAAATTAATTGGAAGTAAGAATATCCAAACCTTGATTCCTTTAGAATTCTTTGGCTCCCCAATAGATTCAGTCTTTCAGGGGCGCATCCAAAATGTTAAAGTAAAACAGCTTGAAGAAAAAAGACCTTTTTGACCACCCATTGGGTCTCTAAAATGAATTGTGGTCATTAATTTTAATTTCTTCTGAATAATCTAATAATCGTCTTTACAATGAAAAAATTCCAGCTTTTAGTAATCGTTCTATTAAATATTCTCCTGATTTCCTGTGAAAATAAGGGGTCTTCTAAAGAAGCATCGGTACAGTATACACAACGCATTCCCGCAGGAGAAAATTCATGGATTTCCCACAATGAACAGCACGATCATCAAACTATAACAAAAGAAGGAATCCGAAACTGGAACGGCATCGAACCTCTAAAGACCTACTTCAGGATTTCAGGGCAAGGCGAACTAATTGTTGGCTTACACTTAAAGACCTCTTCTGAAAAAGTTATTTTAAAGGCTACTTTAAATGGTATAAGTAAGAAAATACCTCTCAAAAATGACATTTTTGGTGATGTTTACCTGGGAGAGTATCCAATCAACCAGTCTGGATACCAGGAACTTATTTTGGAAATATTACAGCCAGATCCAGATGTTTCTGTGGATATAAATGAAGTTTTATTAGCCGGGAATGCTGCAGAAGGCGATGTGGATTTTGTAACAGACAATTTCCATTTTGGGCGTCGGGGTCCCTCTGTACACCTCCGCTACCCTATTTCGAAGAAAAGTGAAAAAACACTATATTTTTATAACGAAATAGAAGTCCCCGAAGGCGAAGATGTAATTGGCTCCTATTATATGGCAAACGGATATTCTCACGGCTATTTTGGCATACAGGTAAATTCTGAGAGCGAACGCCGCATTCTTTTCTCGGTATGGAGCCCTTACGACACGCAAGATCCTGCTGAGATCCCCGAAGACCAGAAAATCGTATTACTCAAAAAAGGCGACGGAGTGAATACGGGCGAATTCGGCAACGAAGGTTCAGGCGGGCAAAGTTTTAAACGCTATATGTGGAAAGCAGGAACAACCTACCGTTTCCTGTTAAAAGGCGAACCTGCCGGTTCCGATCATACTGTCTATACCGCCTATTTTTACACACCTGAAAAAGACCAGTGGGAGCTTATCGCCAGTTTTAAAAGGCCCAAAGCCAGTAATTACCTTGGTAATTTATATTCTTTCTTAGAAAATTTTGTACCTGCCACCGGTGATACTGCTCGAAAAGCTCATTATAAAAACCAGTGGATCTATGATAAGGACAAGGGCTGGATAGAACTCACCAAGGCTATCTTTACAGCCGATGCCACGGCTAATCAAAAAGACCGGCTGGATTATGCAGGTGGTGAAATCGATGAAGGTTATTATTTGAAGAACTGTGGTTTTTTCAACGATTTTACTCCAGTTGAAACAGAGTTTAACCGCAAGGAAAATGGTTCTGCTCCTCAAATAAAATTTGAAAATCTTCCGTAGATCCTAATCAACATCTTTCCTTTAAATAATTAAATTTATAGCAGCTATCACAACAAAAGGTAAATTATTCGATTACGAATTTATGTAATAATGAATTATATCTCTCAAAATCAAAATCTTGTACTTTCGAGAATGAAAAATTTTGCTTTATACTAAATTGTAAATCGTATTCTAAAAACTGAACAACCTGTATATACCTTCTTAACACAATTACAATGACGCCTAAACCCCTAATTCTACTGCTTGCATTCTGTTTCTCATTGTTTTCAAGTGCCCAGGTCTCCCTGTTGGCTCCTACTCCCCCCATGGGATTTATGACCTGGAATTATTTTGGAGATGATATTCATGAACAAGACATCAAATCTATGGCCGATGCTATGGTAGAGGAAGGTCTTGTAGAGCTGGGTTATGAGTACATTTTTATTGATGACGGCTGGCAGGGAGGTCGCGATAAAAGAAACAATATAATTCCCGATCCTAAAAAATTTCCTTCAGGAATTAAAGCTCTGGCAGATTACCTTCATAGCAAGGGAATGAAACTTGGTATCTATTCCGATGCGGCACAACTTACCTGTGCCGGGTACACAGCCAGTCTGGGGTTTGAAGAACAAGACGCCAAAACTTTTGCATCCTGGGATGTAGACTATTTAAAATACGACTACTGTGGTGCCCCAACCGATAGAAAAACTGCAGAGAAAAGGTACTCTAAAATGGCTGATGCTTTGCAAAATTCTGGCCGGAAGATCGTATTTTCTGTATGTGAATGGGGACAGCGGGAGCCTTGGCTATGGGCTAAAGAGGCTGGTGGACAGTTGTGGCGAACCACTTATGATATTCGGGATAAATGGAGTGCAAACGCTCCCGAAGGCACCAACCTTCATGAAGAAAGTATAGGTTATGGAATACTTGATATTCTGGAAATCAATGTCGAACTAGATGAATATGCCGGTCCGGGAGGATGGAATGACCCAGATATGCTTGTGGTGGGGCTTCATGGCAAAAGTGGCCCTTCTGGAGATCAGGGCGGTCATGGTGCCACAAATACCGAATATCAAAGCCAAATGAGTTTGTGGTCTCTTATGGCTGCCCCATTGATGATAAGCAATGACGTGAGAAATATGGATGAAGAAACCCGGAGAATTCTAACTAATAAAGATATAATTGCCATAGATCAGGATCCATTGGGCAAACAGGGCAAAAGAGTAATTAATAAAGACAACTGGCAGGTTTTCGTGAAACCTTTAACCGATGGAAATTATGCGGTTGGTATCTTAAATACTTCTGAAAAAAAAAACAAAGATTTAAAGAAAACCTGAGCAGTTTAGGTTTGGACGGAAAATATAAACTGCTGGATGTATGGAGCAAAAAAGATTACAGAAAAACTGACAAATTAAATTTCCAAGTTCAATCCCACGAAACATTAGTATTTAAACTGAGTCGATAACACTTTTTTAATTTCACCGGTTTAAGTTACCACCTCAACTTATATCTCTTTTACAGAAGTCTAAATTCTTGTTATGAACATCATCAAGTCAGTTTTTTTGGTAGTGGCATTTTCCTTCCTGAATGCTCCAATATGGGCTCAAAATCCTGTAGATCAAAATTTTTCCGATAAAGTAACAGGACAGGATGAATTTCCAGAGACTTACTCTGAAGTATCAAACCCCATTCCTACTCCGGTGCATTTGTGGCAGAATAAGCGTCAAAATGTAATAGGCTGGGGAAATACTGATACTCGCTACAAAAAAGAGGAACCAGCCAAGGTCGGGGATATTTCCAACAAGGTTGAGATGACCGGCTGGAAGGGTGAGCGGGTATCTGCCCAATTTGTGGTTTCGGCAGTTAAATCTCCTTTAGAACTTTCCTTTGAAGTGAGCGATTTAGTGCATAACAGTAATAAAAAGTGGAGAATAGAACAGAGAACTATTTCTACAGGATTTGTGCGCTATGTAATGACCGATGAACTCAATAAAGATAAAAAAGGAGCATGCGGACACCGAAACGCTAAAGATTTTGATTCTACCCTTGTGACCGACCCTATAGATCATCTCACTAAAAGCCTTTTAATTTCTAAAAATTCGACCCGTCCCGGATGGGTGAAAATATGGATCCCTCAAAATGCTTTTCCCGGAAGCTATACAGGAACCTTAAAAGTACTGGATGGCAAAAAAGTCATAAAAAAACTGAGAATTGAGATTAACGTCAAAGACCGAAAAATACCAACCCTTCAAAAATGGCGTTTTCACCTCGATCTTTGGCAAAACCCTTACGCTGCTGCACGTTACTATCAAACCGAACTGTGGAGTAAGGCCCATTTTGAAGCTATGGAAAAAGATATTCAGTTTTACGCCAATGCCGGAGGAAAATCTATTACTGCCTCTATTATGAATAAACCCTGGAACGGACAAACCTATGACCCCTTTCAATCTATGGTGACCTGGAAGCGGAAAATAAATGGGCAATGGGAATTTGGCTTTACCGCTTTTGATAAGTGGGTAGAGTTCATGATAAAAATGGGCGTAGATAAACAAATTAACTGCTATTCCATGGTGCCATGGCGGTTATCCTTTGAATATTTTGATGAAGCCAGTAATTCTATGAAAATTGTAGAAACGGAACCCGGGGAAAAAGAATATGAAGAAATGTGGGGCGCAATGCTCACCTCTTTTGCCGCCCATCTCAAAGAAAAGGGCTGGTTTCACAAAACCTATATTTCTATGGACGAGCGCCCTATGAAAGTGATGCAGGAAACGATAAAGGTCATTAAAGCAGCCGATGCAAATTTCAAGATTTCATTTGCCGGTGGAAACCATCCAGAATTATATGAAGAAATTGATGACTACTGTCTTTCTATGGAAGAGTCATTTCCCCAGGAAGTAAAGGAAGAACGACGGAAAAATGGCCAGATTAGTATATTTTATACCAGTTGTGCACATGCTGCTCCCAACAGTTTTACTTTTAGTCCGCCGGCCGAGAGCGAATGGTATGGCTGTATGCAGCTTCACAAGGTCTTGATGGATACCTGCGTTGGGCTTATGCCAGCTGGGTTAAAGAACCTTTACTAGACAGCAGGTTTACTACCTGGGCTGCGGGAGACACCTATTTTGTTTACCCCGGCGGAAGGACTTCCATAAGATTTGAAAAACTTCTTACAGGCATTCAGGTGTATGAAAAAATTCTGATTTTGAAAGAAGAATTCAGAAATACCAATAATCAAAAGGCTCTAAAAGAATTGGAAGAAATCCTGCATCTTTTCCATAATAACAACTTTGACCAAACCACTGCTTCCGAAGTAATAGAGAAAGCAAAGCTTGTAATCAATTCCTTTTAAAAAAGCTAGATTTACCCAAAAAAGTTTGTCAAAAATGGCATTTTTCACCTGAAGAATTCCTCTACATAACCTCTCTAACCTTCAAATTTTGTGGAGGATTAAGCCTATATATTCTCCTGTTCAGCCAGTAAATAAAGACTGATCTTGACCATGAGCGAACCTGTGTCCTATTCCTTCATTAATTTAGAAGACTGCGATTCAATATTCATTAATACGTAGCTCCTTTTTTTTTAAACATAAAAAAGCCTGCCAGATTTAGGTAAGGTCAAAATCTGACAGGCTGCACTACTGCTCAACCAAAAATTTACAGCGGCTTAATAATATAGCTGTAACTGTAATTTTGAAAAGGCATACGGTATTTTTCTAAGGCTAAACTTCCCCAGCTGTTAATACCAGCAACACCCATTTGTCTTAAATCAATATCCAGATAGGTATGTTCACCTTTTTTCAGGAGTCTGGAATTTTCCTGTCCTTTTTCTGAAGAAGGATACAGTTGTTCCTTAGAGTAAGGTAAAGCTGAAACATTTAACAGGTCTTCAGTAAAACTTACTTTAATACCTGTATTACGGCCATTTGAGATCTCGGCCCAACGCACATCAGTTTTATTGCCAGATTCCTGTGGCCTTATATAAGGATGGTATTGCTCTTCTACACTTCCTTTGTAGATGCCAACCATGGCGCTAAATTTTCGGTCTTCATAACTCTCCCATGGGCCACGACCATACCATTTAAAAGTGTCAAATTTCTTCGGAAGCAATAACTCATTCCCGAATTTTAACAACATCTCATGATCCCCTTTAACGGCTTCAAAATTATTATCCACTTTGAGTACGCCATCATCGAAGATGGTAGTAACCTGGGTCAATTTGGCATCTCCCTGTAACACGTCATAAATAACTTTAACCTGAGTGGCACCTTCTGCGTTTTTACCATGCGTAAACTCTACAACTTCAAGTTCAGGCTGCTTTAGATAATCAAGCTTCCTGTTTAGTCCGCCTCCAAAGTCGTTATCAACCAGGGGTCTAAAAAGGCTTAATTGCGGACCTTTTTCTATGAGAACATCCCTTTTGTATTTATAATCTGAAAACCTTCCGGTTGTTTTATTAAAACTAATTGAAAAAGAACCTTTTGAAAAGCTTACCAGGTCACCTTTTTCTTCAACTTTCAAATCTACAGCTTCTAAAACCTGGTTTTCAGAAACAGGAGGAGTAACAGCAAACTCGGCTTCGGCTAAAAGAGTACCGGGGGCTACAAAACCTTCTTCCTGAGCAAGTATTCCGGTAAAATGCAACCTGTATTCTGCTGCCGTATCTGTAGGCACACTAAAAGGAAGCTCTACTGCAACTGTATTTCTTGGAGCTATAGAAAAACTTCCTAATTTTTCAGATTTTACCACTTCTCCATTTTTGAGCAATGCTACAGAGAATTCATAATTAGAAAGATCCCGGAAGAAATATTTATTGAAGATCTCTACTTTCTCTTTATCTTCAGTTAAACTGAAACCTACTTCCTGGTATACCTTGCGCACCTCATACGCGTGTGGATTCCAGGAACGATCGGGCATAATAACTCCATTTATTAAAAAGTTATTATCACTTGCAGTACCTTCAGGCCCCCAGTCGCCGCCATAGCCAAACACCTTTTTTCCATCTACCTCTTTGTAAATTCCCTGGTCTACCCAATCCCAAATATATCCTCCCTGTAGTTGAGGGTATTTTTCGATGACCTCCCAGTACTCTTTAAAGTTACCAAGGCTATTTCCCATTGCGTGAGCATATTCACTCATAATGTATGGACGATCGGGGTTGCTTTGTGCCCAACGCTCCATAGACGCCGGGTGAGGGTATTGAGGTACAATAATATCAGTATTCCACTCGGTAGTAGAACGTTCGTATTGCACCGGCCTGGTAGGATCAAAGCCTTTAAGCCAGTTATAGGCTTTATAAAAATTATACCCATTCCCTGCCTCGTTTCCAAGGCTCCAGGCAACAATCGAAGGATGGTTTTTATCCCGCTCTACCATTCTTTTGATTCGCAACATGTGGGCATGTTGCCATTCAGGATCGTTACCTAAAGTGCTTTCAGGTTCGTAATACATCCCGTGGGATTCAATATTGGCTTCATCAATAACATAAAATCCGTATTTGTCGCACAACTCATACCAGTAAGGATCATTTGGATAATGAGAAAGTCTCACCGCATTCATGTTGAGCTCTTTCATAATACGAATGTCTTCCCGCATCTGCTCTCGTGTCATTACATGAGCAGTTTCAGGATGAGATTCGTGGCGGTTTACGCCTTTAAACCAAACAGGTTTACCGTTGACCAAAAACTGATATCCGTCTATTTCATAAGATTTAAAACCTACATTGGTGTGAATCAACTCCTTCACCTTCCCTTCGGAATCTAAAAGTGTTAATTCGAGAGTATACAAATTTGGTGTTTCAGCCGACCAATGATGTACATTCGGAATTAATTCTTTAAACTGAAGCACTGTTTTTCCAAGCTTCCGCTTAAGACCAATTGTCTTTTGTTCAGCTTTATAAATTTCATTGTGAGAAGCGTCAAAAAGTTTAGCTACCACTGTATTTTCTCCCTGATCTTCATCAGTATGGTTCCAAAGCTCCAGGTCTACTGAAAACTCTCCGTCAGTATAATTATTGGTTAACCCACTTTTAACAAACAGGTCGTAAAAATGCACTTTTGGACGGGCGTATAAATAGACATTTCTTTGAATCCCACTAATGCGCCAAAAATCCTGCGCTTCCAGGTAACTGCCGTCACTCCAGCGACGCACTTCTATAGTAATCTGGTTCTTACCAGGTTTAACAAAATTGGTAAGTTCATATTCAGATTCCAGTTTACTATCTTCACCTAAGCCCACATACTCACCATTAACATAGAGTCTAAAAGCCGATTTTACAGCCCCCAAATGGATAAATACCGGCATATCACTCCAGTTTTCAGGGAGTTCTATCTCCCTGCGGTAAATACCTGCAGGATTTTTTTCATTTTCAATAAAAGGCGGATTTGGATTCTTAACGGCAAATTCAAAAGGGTGGTTCACATAGATTGGTGTTCCATAGCCATTAAATTCCCAGTTTGCCGGCACCTTAAAATCGTCCCAGCCCGAATCGTCAAAATCTACAGCCTCAAAATTATCGGGAAGATTATTATAATGTTCGGTCCAAAAAAATTTCCAGCTTCCGTTTAGGTCAATAAAACGGTTGGAAGCTTCTTTGTTCCTCTCTTGGGCTAATTCTTTGTTTTCATAAGGAAAATAAGCAGCACGCATAGGGAGCCTGTTTTCTGCCTGCACATTTGGGTTCTCAAATATTGGATCGGGTTTACGATCTTGTGCAATCACAAGTTGGAATACTGCAAAAAAAGCCAGTATTACTGTTGAGGTACTTCTAAATAAACGCATGGACATAGAGGTTAATTTTGATTTAATTAGGGGTTAGCTTCGGAAAAAATATTCAGTTGAAATGACATTTTTGGAACCTCCGGGTATTTTCCATTCCAGCTGAAGTTGTTGTTTCTTCCCACATCATCATACCACAAACCATCAACCAAAATAAATATAAAATTAGGATGCACTTCTTATAAAGTTCCTGTCCTGTACCAGGACAGAAACTTTATAAGGGATACACGAAAGTACATACTAAGGAGGTAAAAATACATCTGGTTACAGAAAGACTTTCATTTAAAATTTAGGAAACTTAACAGCTTCTATTCAACAGATAATTGCTTGCTGTTTGCTTTTTTATCTAAATTTCTTACTCCGGTAGTACCTCCGCCTTCTAAAGTTAAATTCACAGGCTTGTTAGTTTTCCAGGCCCCACGAGTAAAATCTGGTACTTCAATAGAATTAGATTTATTGGCAATAGACCATTCACTCAATGAAGTTATACTACTCCAGGCAGCGGCATCATAAACATCCATATCCATGGGAAGTCCATTTCTAAGACAGTCAATCAACCTCCAGTCCATCATAAAATCCATCCCCCCATGGCCGCCAACTTTTTTAGCCATTTCTCCAACTTTACGTACAATTTCGGGAGTATATTTTTCTTCAAGTTCTTTCATTTTATCTGCATCGGCGATCTCATGACCAAAAGCAATGTGCTGTAAAGGCCATTTTTGGGCGAAACACTTGGTACCGCTTAACATATGAATACGGGAATAAGGTCGGGGTGAACTAATATCATGCTGAATCATGATGGTACGACCCTTATTAGTTTTGATAAGCTGGATGTCCATATTTCCCCTCATATTGGCTCCCACAAATTGTTTTAAATCGGGGTTTTTTTCAGCTTCTTCTTCAATTCTTTTGCTCAGGGTAAAATCGTCACTCATAATAGAGGTAAGAAAGTCCATCTTATCTCCTCTATTAATATCCATAGCCTGACAAATTGGACCTAAACCATGAGTAGGATATACGTTGGCATGACGTTTATTTTCCTTAAGTCGCCAGTAATTATCATAAGCACCATCGGTCATTTTATCATCCTGAGGCCGGTTAAAGTGCCAGTAATCAAGATCATGGATATACGCCCCTTCACCATGTACAAGGTCTCCAAAAACACCCTGCCTTGCCATGTTAAGTGTCATTAACTCAAAAAAGTCATAGCAGCAGTTTTCAAGAATCACACAATGTTTGCGGGTTCTTTCAGAAGTTTCAACAATTTGCCAGCATTCTTCCAGGGTACGCGCAGTAGAAACTTCAACAGCCGTATGCTTACCGTTTTCCATAGCCTCAAGAGCAATGGGTATGTGCCATTCCCAGGAAGTAACCACATAAACCAAATCGATATTATCACTTTGGCACATCTCTATATACCCCTTTTCACCATTTACGTATTCGGTTGCTTTTGGCAACCCGGCTTTTTTCAGTATTTCCTGTCCTCCATCAACAGCAGCCTGCCGGGTATCACAAAGCGCCGTAATTTCCACTCCTTCAATAAAAGTCATTCTCTCTACAGCCCCTGCCCCACGGTCTCCAATCCCCACAATTCCTATCCGAACAGTATCAAGTGCAGGTGCAGCATAACCCGACATATTAAAATTCATAGTCGGCTGCCTGCTTGCAGCAGCTTTAATTTGTGTTAATTTCTCCTCACTGGCACAGGATGTTAAAAATGCCCCGGTAGCAATAGCGCCCGATCCAAGGGCCATATTTCTTAAAAACGATCTTCGATCTGCACTCATAATAGATATTTTTATTTCTTGTTGAATTTCTCTTTTGAAGAATGGTTAATTAATGATGAAAACTGATTCTCAAAAATATAAAAAAGTATTAAAATATTCGATAATGAAAGTTAAAAATTCACTTTAGCAAGAAAATTAAAAGAATAAAATTTTCGTTATCTTATTTAAAACTTAAAAATCAATCTTATTCCCTGAAGGCTTTAACGTTTTAATACATTCTATTAGTCCATTTTATAAGGTGTCAAAAATGACATTTTAGGAGTCTCTAATTACGCTTGCTGTTTAATCTACTCCAATTTGAAAAGTGGAAGCCGGCAACTGCTCACTGTTCATAAGGTTTCCTGAAGAATAGGGAAGCCAGCCATAGTATATCATTTCAGGCTTTTGAGAGGTTTTTATAATGATGCTGGTCCCGTTTATTATAGCCGGTACAGGATGTTTTCCGTTTAAAGAAAAACCTTGAACGGCTTCTTCCCCTGGCGTTTTTAAACCTTCTGCGGTGTGTGTAAAATTGATGATCACTTTCCCCTGAGAATAGGACGCCCCTAAAGGTAAAGGACCAGAAACTTCAATATTCCTATTATATTCATTGTGCAATGCCCACCGCGCCAACCTTTCACCTATCACTTTTTTGTTGCGTGGATGTACATCATTTTTGTTACCCACATCACTACTTACCGCCATGCCACCATGCTTTATTTCCTGTAACAGAAGCCGTTGCAGATTTCGAAACAGTGGCCAATACTGCGACTTATAATTGGTAGTATCTATAGAAGAAAGCTGTACCCAATAAAAAGGCAGGGAGTTTTGATGCCATTTTTCCCGATAACTTTTAATCAGTAATTTCTGTAATTGGGGGTACTCTAAAACTCGTGGTAACTCCTGAGCATTAATTTCTCCCTGATACCATAAAACGCCTTTTATGGGCATATTTACAATAGACTTGACTCCAGATTCATAGATAAATCCGGGTTTGTAAGCGTGATTGGCCCCTGTTTGGGTACTATACAAAGCAACTCCTCCAACATTTTGCTCTCCTCTTTCTCTAACCCAAACTGGTAATTCGTCATTTTCGAGCCAATTCCCAGAAACTTTCTTTCGAAATTTTCGGTCATTTAAAAGCGTTTCTTCGGAAATGAAGGCTTCGATTGGAGCACCACCAACAGCTAGATTTATGAGGCCCACCGGAATGTTTTCATGTTGAAGTATTTCTTTTCCGAAGTAATAGCCTACAGCACTTAATTTCGCCACCTGCGGCAGTGCACTCTCCTCCCAGCTACCCTTAAAAAAACCCGCAGGATGCAGTTTTTCAAGGTCTTCTTCAGAGTATTTTTCACCATAAATACCTTTACCAACATATTGTTGATTATAAAAGCGAAGTGCAGAGCCAGCGAGCTGTTCCTTTTCGGTTTCATAATACATCTCCTGCCCCAGCGACCATTCCATATTTGACTGACCAGCTAACAGCCACACATCTCCAATGAGAATATTCGAATACTCCAAAGAATCGGTTTTGGTGTAAACCGATAAAACCCGGGGGACGGCATTGCCCGGCAAGGCTGAAAAAGAGACCTGCCAGGAAGAATCGGCACTGGTTTCTACTTCTTTCACTTCTGAAGAAAATTTGACCTGTACAATTTCTCCAGGCAGATATTCCCCCCATATAACGATGGGCATGTTTCGTTGCAACACCATATTATCTGAAAAGATATAGGGCATGGTAACCTGGGAATACCCAGTTAAATGGAGAGCCAAAAATGTCAATATTATTTACCATTTTTGAAATAAAAATTTACTCTTTATCATCATATAGCTTCAGGATATTATAAAAAAACTCCTGTTCATCGAAAGTTGAAAATTTCGCTGAACAGGAGTTTTTAGACTCACATCAAACAAGTGTAGGGTTATTGTTGTTTACCTTCTGTTAAATTTTGCTCCTCTTCAAATACATGAGTTGCATAGTTATAATCAAGCGCCTCATAACGCTCTTTCATTACCTCCAGTCTTGACAGGAAGCCTTCCCAGTCTTTTTTCGCAGAGGATGTCCAGTTCACTTCAGATAAAGCTGTGAGCCGGGGTAAAACCATGTATTCTACATGATCGGTTGTTTTTATATATTCTGTCCACAAATTTGCCTGAGCTCCTAAAATATGCTTTGCTTCCTCTTCTGAGAGTTCTTCTGGCACAGTGTTGAAAGAATAAACTTTTTCAACAGGCACAAAACCACCTATTCCCAGGGGTTCATCTTCATTTTTGGACTGATAATAATCAAAATACAGGTGATCGTTAGGGGTCATTACTACATCGTGACCCTGTTTAGCCGCTTCAATACCACCTTTAGAGCCTCTCCAGGACATTACTGTGGCATTAGGTGCCAAACCACCTTCAAGGATCTCGTCCCAACCTATAATTTGCCGACCGTTTTCATTAAGAAACTTTTCGATTCGTTGAATAAAATAACTCTGTAATTCATGTTCATCCTTCAAACCTTCACGTTTGATCACCGCCTGTGCCTGTGCACTCTCTTCCCACTCCTTTTTAGGAGCTTCATCTCCCCCAATATGTATATATTCACTCGGGAACAACTCCATCACCTCTGTAAGCACATCTTCCAGGAACTCAAAAGTTTCTTCTTTAGGAGCAAAAATTGTAGGAAAAACACCCCATTTAGTTTCCACTTCATAAGGTCCTGTACCATTCCCTAACTCCGGGTATGCAGCTAAAGCAGCTGTAGCATGGCCGGGCATTTCAATTTCTGGAATTATCGTAATGTGCCTGGCTGCAGCGTAAGCTACTATTTCTTTCACCTCCTCCTGGGTATAAAAACCTCCATATTCTTTTCCGTCATTTTCATCCCAGTTCTTTTCAACCATAGTTCCTTTTCTTACCGAGCCTATTTCAGTAAGTTTCGGATATTTTTTAATCTCAATACGCCAGCCCTGATCTTCGGTTAAATGCCAGTGAAAACGGTTCATTTTATGTAGCGCGAGTAAATCGACATACTTTTTTATAAATTCTACCGGGAACATGTGACGACCCACATCCAGGTGCATCCCGCGATAAGAGAATTGAGGAGCATCTTCTACTTCTACAGCGGGGATAGTCAAACTTTCAACTTGTTCTACTTCAGCTGATGGAGGCATTAACAAGCGTAAAGACTGAATTCCGTAAAAAACCCCTTGTGGTGTTTTTCCGGAAATTTCTATTTGATCAAAGCTAACCTTCAGCCTGTAACCTTCTTCTTCCTGAATTTCAGAATCAAGTTTGAGAACAATGACATGATCATTTTTTTCTGTAGAAGTTGTAGTTTCTATCTTAAACCCTGAAGCTGTAGAAAGCATCTCAGCCAGGAAAGCAGCCTCTTTAGATAGTGTATCTTCTGTAACAATGTGTGTGTTGTCATCTACTATAAACCTGCCCTTCGCGGTGTTCATTTTAACAGGAAGTGGTATTATGGCATAGTCTTCAGGAGTATTTTCAACGTCTTTAAACTCCGTGTATGATTTCCCTGTTTCACAAGAGCTTATCATAATTAGTAAAAGTAGAAATGGTAAAATATTTTTCATATCAATAAATTTAGAAACGATTTAATCGGTAAAAATTGAATTCTATAATAATTTATTCTTTGTTAATACTGTCTTCTCCATTAGTCAGCCATTCCAAAGAAAAGCTGGTAAAAGAGTTCTCTTTATAATCATCTTTTTCAAAAAAGACTCCTATCTCACCATTTTCAAGTATTGTCATCGACGAATATGCCGCACCACCTGTATAAATAGTTTTCCCTTCACTCCAGGTTTCACCTTCATCATAACTAATTCTAACAGTTAAATTCTTACGAGCTTTTGCATCATTGGAATTGGAAAATAAAAGCCTGTTTTTATCGTCTCCATCCTCAACAGAAGTATAACGAAGAATACTGGCATTGTTTCCAGGATCCACAAGGGTTTCTTCGGTTTTTGTATTCCAGGTTTTTCCTTTATCATCCGAAATATGTACGTAACGGTGACCTTCTCCTGTATTCACGCGGGAGTTGATCATATAATCTCCATTACTTAGCTGTATTACTTTAGACTCATCGGCCGGTGTTACAGGAGCATCGATAAGGAACCAGGTATCTCCATGATCGTCGCTGGCAAATAAATAAACGCCTTCTTTTAATCTTACGAGAGTGTGCAACAATCTTCCCTCTGAAGTTTGAATACCCCGGCCCGAAGTAATAAACTTAAAATCGTTGTGCCATTTTTCTTTTGAGATCTGAGCAGTGATATCTTTAGGATTGGTCCAGGTTTCCCCATTGTCGCTACTTTTCATAACATGAAAGTAGTACACATCCTTTTCTTTATCCAGGTCCATATAATTGTAGAACAGGAAAATCTCTCCGGTTTGTTCATCGACAATCATTGAAGGGTCTGAAGCTGACCGTCCTTCGGGAAAATCTATGACGGTTTCTTTAGTGGTCCAGGTTTTACCGTTATCGAAACTTCTACGCTGCACAATATTTATATTCCCACTACCACGAAGGTCTGCACAGGAAGGAACCCGTTCATCAATAGCGGCAATTAAATCTCCATTTGGAGCTGTCACCAATGCCGGAATACGATAACAGGAAATATCCGGATTGTTTTCTGCACTAAAAAGATTGTGAAACACCAAATCCTTAGATATATTTTCTTGTGACGGCTTGGGTGTTTTAGAGGAAGTGAACGAATTGCAGGCACTAAGAGCAGCAAAAGTCAAAATAAGAAGGGGCTTTTTCATTGTAGATGATTTATATATATAGGGTATAAAATTCATGATAAGCATCTTTCTTGTGGAGATGCAACTAAAACCTGAAAATTTTGCCTGAGATAACCTTCAGAAACTCAAAGATAGCATTTAACTCAAAAATTCCGTTAAATTTTAAAACAATTTCTTTTGTATCCTTTTTATTTTAACTTTCGAATTACTTGTAGATAGAAACTATTATCTTTATTAAAGATTTAAACAAAAGTTTTAGTGAATTTCTTCTAGTGCAAAAACTGAAGGAAGTACGTAAAAAATATAAAGACTCAGAAGGACTTGATTAACAGTTTAGCAAGGTTTACAAAACTTATAAAACAAAATGATAGCCTGAAGTATCTCCAAATACCAAACAACACCCTCAGTCATTTTTTGAATTTCATTTATAGTCTACATCGCGAATGAACCATAGCAGATTACTTTCAACTTACAACCTTCACCTCATGAAGGAGAGAACCATGTTTATTTTTAGTCAGGGAGCAATATTCTTTTTACTTGTTTTAATTTCACAGCAGGTTTTGGCTCAAGAGACGGTTTTAATACCGAAACCTCAGAAAATAAACCAAAAAACCAGCCATAGTTTTAATCTTAATAATTCCAGGGTCTGGACCAATGAAACGGCTCATAATAATTTTACATTAGAACAATTAAAAAAAGTATTTTCAGAAAAAGCACAGGCAAAATTATCGACTGTAAAAACAGCCAAAAAAGCTGATATCATTCTCTATTCTGCAAGTGAAGGGGCTGTTTCTATTCCAAAAAATTTACTTCCTTCATCCGAAGTTCTTCAGAAAATCGGCCCACAGGGCTACTGGCTCAAAATAGATGATAAAATCCGCATAATTGCCAATACCTCTCAGGGGCTTTTCTATGGGGTTCAAACCCTGAAACAACTTCTCAAAACATCAGAAGAAAATGCCCTTTTTGAAACCGAAATTTTAGATTGGCCTGCCCTTGAATATCGAGGCTGGATGGATGATATTAGCCGGGGTCCCATCCCTACTTTAGATTATGTAAAGTATGTAATTAAAACACTTTCAGAATATAAACTGAATTTTATAAACCTGTACACCGAGCACACCCTTCGCAATGAAAAATTTGCCGATATCGCACCTCCTGATGCCTTTACCCCTGCAGAAATTACTGAATTAGAGAAATTTGCCGCTCCATATCATGTCTCCATTATAGGCAATCAACAGGCATTCGGACATATGGAAGAAATCCTGAAAATTCCCTTTTACGATAATATTGCCGACAATAAATGGAATTTAAATCCGGGTAGTCCTGCAACTTACAAGTTTCTTGAAACCTACTTAGGCGATGCTGCCCAAGCCTATGAACATCCTTTTTTCAATATAGGAGCCGATGAAACAGACGGACTGGGTTCAGGGAAAGCAAAAGATTTGGTTGATTCTTTAGGAATGGAAGCCGTTTATGCTATGCATATTAATAAACTGGACGGGATTTTGAAAAAGTACGGTAAACGCACTATGATGTGGGGAGACATTGCGGTAAACCATCAGGAAATTATTGAACAGCTCCCAAAAGATCTCATTATCCTCTCCTGGGGCTATGACCCGCGAGACAGTTTTGATGAAGCTATTGTACCTTTTAAGGAGTCAGGTTTTGATTTCATGGTAGCTCCAGGCGTGAGAAGCTGGAGCGAGATCTATCCCAACCTGGATGTCGCGGTTAAAAACATCGCTAACTACGTGCGTGACGGGAAAGAATATGGTGCCATGGGAATGATAAATACAGCCTGGGATGATGATGGCGAAACCTTGTTTAATGCTAACTGGCACGGAATGATTTGGGGAGCAGAAATGTCCTGGAATCCCATTATAAACCAGGAAGAAGAGCAGGCCAGTCGGGAAAGACAGAACCGACGTGAAATATTTGAAAAGGGAGTAGATCAATTCTTCTTTGGGGTCACCGGGAAGTCAAGTGTAATGAAAAGCCTTAATAAATTTTCACAGCTAAGAGAAATCCCCGTGTTTTCAAGTATGGCTAATGCCTCTACCTGGAGCAGTATTTACGAGTTTTATCCCGAAGAAGAAACAGCATCAATTGCGGCTGCGAACCACACGATGCTCAAAGAAGCGAATAAGTTGATGCTTGAACTGCAGGAAAAAACCCGGCAGGTAAATACCAATAAAACAGCCGTTAGTATCGCAGCTCTGGAAGCACAACGTACCGCTTACACTGCCAAAAAGAACCTGTTTGTATTAGAATTACAGAAACTTTATAACAACAAAGAAGGGGTTAACCTTAAGCTAATAAAACAAACAAGGGAGGAATTACTAGACGAACTTCACCTGCTAAAAATAGCATATGTACAGGCCTGGCAAGAGGAAAACAGAGCTTACTGGCTCAATGAAAACCTGAAAAAATACGATGCACAGGCGCAGGATTTGTTAGACATAGAAACTCATGTTTTTATAAAAGCGGGGCAGGCCATTCAACCTGGCGAAATGAAATTAGAATTGAACAGCCTCTTCCCTCAAACTAAATTGTACTACAGTCTTGATGGCAGTGAACCCACGAAAGACTCCCCCGTCTATAATGGAAATCTGAGTATAAATTCTAACACCCTGGTACAGGCAAGAGGATATAATGATGGTAAAGCCGGAGAAATCTCTTCAAGATTCTTCAGTGTTCATAAAGCACTGGGTGTTACTCCAAAAATAAAGGGCAGTTATAGCACCGCCAACCCTGCCTATACAGCCGGAGGTCCAGCTGGCTTAACCGACGGACTCAAAGGTTCAGAAAATTTTGCAGATGGACGCTGGCAGGGTTATGCCGGCCAGGATGTAGAAGTGGTACTTGATTTGGGTGCCCCAACTGAAGTAAATGAAATTTCAGCCGACTTTTATCAGCGTTTAATTTCATGGATTATGCTGCCAAAAAATGTAGAATTTCACGCATCTAAAGACGGAAAAAATTACCAAAAAGTAGCTCAGGCAAATAGTCCTGTAGATGAAAAAGATCAGGGTTTAATAATTAAGGAGTTTTCTTCTGGGCCTTTAAAACTAAAGACAAGATTTCTCAAAGTAAAAATAAATTCCCAGGGAATGTTACCCGAATGGCATACAGGAGCCGGTAAACCAGGCTTCATCTTTATAGATGAGATTGTGGTTAAATAATTAAGAAAATCAATAAATCAGCTGTCTTGAAATTCATGGGAAATGATCCTAGATTTTATGACAGCCTGAATTATTGTTACAGATATATCTTCCATCTGCTGAGTCCTTCAGCAGAAAAAAAATGAACTATTGTGAGATTAGATCCTAAAAATAATGAGGTTCACTTACTCGATCGTAATTTTGCTAACAGGCACACCCTCTGCTCTAGCTTCAATAGTTAAAGGAGCTTTAAATTCTTTTGTTCTTAAAAGGATCGTGGCAATACCGGCTTCGGCTTTAACGGGATTTTCGCCAATGAGTTCAGCATTTTCTCCGGAAGTAATCTCAAAAGTCACCGGCAAACTGGCGTTGTGAACTAATTCTCCATTTTCATCAAGAATTTTAGCGTAGACAAAAACTACATCTGAAGTCTCCCGTGCAATCTCCTTTCCCGAAATATCTACCGAAAGTGCCATTTTTGACACCTCGCCCGGTGTGCGTACCAAATGTGTGGCGACTTCTTTCCCGTCAATGAATCCAATTGCTTTTAATTCCCCCGGAACAAATTCAGGAATTGAAAAAGTGTAAGGCGGATACCACAATTCATCTGAAAAGGACGTGAGTTCAGGTTTCTTTTTTTCTATCAGTTCGCCATTTAGGTATAAAGCCACTTCTTCAGCATTGCTGTATACTGTGATATCTGTTGCGGAATCGGATTGCCAGTAGTTGGCGATATACACCATAGGTTCTGAAAAATTCCCCTGATATGGCGGGTTCTGACTCTTATAAAAGTAGTAACTGAATTTTGGGATCCTGAAAATATCTGAAATCCCTGAAGCTTCAAGATCATTGGCATAACCGCGGTTATAATCGAACATGAGCCAGTTCGACATTCCTATAGTTTGTTCGCCCTTTAAGTTAGAATTCGTAGCTTCCTGAAAATTCAATGCCTGCTGTAAAAGCCTTTTTTCACCGGCAGATCTTAATTGCCTGCTGGTACGCTCCTCTTCCTTAAGATCGCCAAAAGCCTTCTGGTTAAAACCGGCATTTTGCGCGTAATATTCCCAGTCGCCATATTCAGCAATTAGAATGGGGCGATTCGGTTTGTTATAGTCATTCCAATAAGTCGGAGGCTGCGCATGTTGCCGCGCCGGAATAAACAGGTCATAAGCCGGGTGATCTATCCAGCCGGCACTAAAAGTATTGTCATAAGGCAGTTCGGCTTTAAGGATTTCATTGGCTTCCACCATAAATGCTTCAGTCATTCCTGATTCATTCAGGGAATTCTCCCAAAAAATAACACTGGGATGGTTGCGATCGCGGCGAACCATATCCTTTACATCCTGTAGCGCATTTTCAGCAAATGTTCCTTCCTCAAAATACTGCCAGCCGGGAATGGCATTCATCACCAACAAGCCCAGCTCATCACAGGCTTTCAAAAAAGCCGTGGCATGTGGGTAATGTGAAAGCCGCACAAAATTAAATCCTGCCTGTTTAATTTTGTAGGCATCGCGATAATTGGCTTCATCAGAAATGGCGTAACCAACGTAAGGATATTCCTGGTGGCGGTTGGTGCCATTGATGTACAATTCCTGGCCGTTGAGATAAAATGCGTTTCCGGTAAGTTCGATCTTCCTAATCCCGATGGTGATGGCCTGCCGGTCTATTACTTCTTCGCCTTCCAGAACTTCAACTTCCAGCTGGGATAAATTTGGATGAGAGGGGCTCCAAAGCTTCGGATCTTCTACGGAAACTTCAGCGGTAAAATGTTCATCCCCGCCGGAAGCCAGTTTTTTATAAGGTGTCAAAAATGTCATTTTCACGCCTTCTTCCGAAGTAAAAATGGCACGCACTTTCAGTTCTTTTTCAGCTTCAGTATCATTGACAACATGCACTTTTACAAATCCGGAAGCTTTTTCCGAAGAAATACTGTCGAAATGCACTAAAATTCCGCCGCCGTTCACCTCTTTTGCATAAACAGGATCTGAAATATGTACCAGATTGGTCTTTATGAGCTGCACATTGCGATAAATGCCGCCATAAAGGTTAAAATCGAGATCGGCCAGCGGTTTTCCGGGAGGAATGGTGGCGTCATCAACATTAATGACCTCTACCTGTATGCTGTTTTGGGATTTATTCTTTAAAAAAGGCGTTGCATCAATAGTAAAAGGAAGATAACCGCCTTTGTGCGTCTTTACCAGAGAGTCGTTGATGCTCACGCGCGCCTCCTGCATTACCCCTTCAAAATGGAAAAACCACTTCTCATTTTTGGTCTTTTCAACAGGAAAATCTTTGCTGTAAACAGATTTTCCCTGCCACTGGTCATTCACCACCAAAGGCTCGATCTTTACAGAATGAGGCAAAAACACCTCTTCTATAGGTCTTTCTGCTAAAACTGAAGGATCTTCGCGGTAAAATTTCCAGTTGTTGTTAAAGTTGATGACCTGCCGGGGAAGCTTCTGCTGTGCCCCTCCTTTTTTGGAAGGAGGTAGGGACTCGCAACCAAAAAAAGTAAGGGATAAACAGACTAAAATGATAGCTTTTAACTGTTGTTTCATACAGCAGTTTATAAATGTAAATATTACCATTATTTTTGAAATTAAAAAGACTTTTTAGAAAAAATTTCTTCTGAAGAATTTCTTATAGCACGCCGAAGTCGCTTCCGCCTTTTATGAGATCGCTGTAGCGTTTGTGGTCAAATTTGTAGAGAAATGCACCGCGTTTTGAGGAAGATTTATCTTTTTCATCAAGTTTTACAAGCACATTATGAGAGAAAACTTTTTTGCGGAAGTTACGGGTATCGAGCTCCCTTTGAAAAATAGCCTCGTAAACACTCTGAAGCTGCGGAATTGTAAATTTTTCGGGAAGTAATTCAAAGCCCAATGGTTGGTACCGGGCTTTATTTTTGAGTTTTTCAAGAGCGTCGGCAACCATTTGTTCATGATCGAGCACCAAAGGAGGTAGATCGTTCACATCATGCCACACCGCTCCATGTTCTTTTACCAGCTCTTTATCGTATTCATTGAGCCTGATGAGGGCATATTGCCCTACCGAGATACACCTGTAGCCGGGATCTCTGTCTACAGCGCCATACACCTTCAGCTCTTCCATGTAGACCTCTTTGAGTCCTGTGATCTCTTCGAGCACCCTTTCGGCAGCAGCCGAAACGTCTTCATCAAGCTTCACAAAACTTCCAATGAGCGACCACTGCCCTTCTAAAGGCGAAACCCTTCTTTTAAACAGCAACAGCTTTAAACTTCCGGCGTCAAACCCAAAGATGATACAATCTGTCGCCACCAGCATCTTCTCGCTTTGCTCATAGAACTTTCTCGTGACAGCCGGCAGCCCCTCTTTTTCTTCGCACATTAACAGTGATATTACTTACTACAAAAAAACCATTTTTTTTCGGATTAAAAAATGATTGTACGATATACAATTATTAACTTTGAGAAAATTAAATTTTCAGCATTGTGAAAAATATAACGGAAGATACCGTACCAGAACCTTTCAGAAATTTTAAAAAAAAATTCACGGTATATGCCCCCGGCAGGATCAATCTTATTGGTGAGCATACAGACTATAACAATGGTTTTGTGCTGCCTACAGCAATAGATAAGACCATTAAGCTGCACTTTAGAGCCAACCACACTCCCTACACCTGCAACGTGTACAGCAAAACTTACCAGAAATACTTAAAATTTGATCTCCGGCAAATCTCCAGAAGTGATGAAGAGTGGGAGAATTACATTTTAGGGGTGGTCAACGAAATACAGAAACTTGGGGAATATCCCGAAGGTTTTGATTGCATTATTGAAAGTGATCTACCCGTGGGTGCCGGCATAAGTTCTTCTGCTGCGCTGGAATGCGGAGTAGCCTTTGGCCTGAACGAACTCTTTCACCTCGATCTTTCCCGCCAGGCCATAGCCGAACTTTCGAGGAATGCCGAACACAATTATGTGGGCACAAAATGCGGGATTATGGATCAATATTCTTCGATTCTAAGTAAAGAGGGACATCTCATTTTGCTTGACTGCCGCAATCTTGAAGCTACTTATATTCCGGCCGATTTTGAAGGTCACAAACTGCTGCTTTTAAATACTGGAGTTTCACACAGCCTTGCCTCGAGCGAGTACAACACCCGCAGAAAAGAATGTGAGGAGGCCGTGAAATTTATAAACCAAAGATACCCCGAAGTTGCCTCGCTAAGAGACGTTAACCTGGCACGCCTGGCCGAATTTAAAGACACCCTGCCCGAGCTGCTTTACACCCGGGCCCATTATGTGGTTTCAGAAAATGAAAGAGTGCTTAAAGCCGTAGAAGCTATGAAGCAAAAAGACCTCGAACAATTTGGGCTGCTCATGTACCAGTCTCACAAGGGCTTGCGCGACGAATACCAGGTGAGCTGTAAAGAACTGGATTTTCTGGTAGATCTCACTACCGAATATGCTCCGGTTAAAGGTGCGAGGATGATGGGCGGCGGCTTTGGTGGCTGCACCATTAATTTAATTGAAGAAAACGCTATTGAAGAGTTTATAAAAATTGCTTCGGAAGCATATCAAAAGGAACTCAACATCACTCCTGAAGCTATAGTCGTATCACCCGAACAGGGTACCTACCTCATCAAAAATTAATATTCATGTCTGAAGATTTCAATACTCATCCTCACAAAAGGTATAATATTCTAACAGGAGAATGGATCCTGGTGTCTCCCCACCGCACCAAAAGGCCCTGGCAGGGGCGACTTGAAAAAGTGGCTGAAGAAAAAAGGCCTTCTTATGACGCCGACTGCTTTCTTTGCCCCGGAAATAAAAGGGCTAGCGGAGACACGAATCCAGAGTATGTTGAGCCATATACTTTTAGAAACGACTTTTCTGCATTATTGCCGGGAGGCCCACAGGAAGACTTTGAAGATGGATTGTTAAAGGCAAGTTCTGAAACAGGCCTTTGCCGGGTAGTTTGCTTTTCCCCCGATCATTCCCTCACACTGCCCGTAATGGAGACAGAAGATATCATTAAGGTTGTACAAAAATGGAAAGAAGAATATGCCGATCTTGGTAGCCGCGAAGACATCAACCATGTGATGATCTTTGAAAATAAAGGCGACATGATGGGGTGTAGCAATCCGCACCCACACGGGCAAATATGGGCCCAGCTTTCTGTTCCGGTAGAAGTACAAAAAAAGACCGAACATCAGAAAAAATACTGGGAACGCAATAAGAGAAGCCTTTTAGGAGACTACCTTGAGCAGGAATTAAAATTAGAAGAAAGGATCGTCGTTAAAAATGAGCATTTTGTTGCCCTTGTGCCCTACTGGGCAATTTGGCCTTACGAAACCATGATCATCCCGCGGCGGCAAATGCAACATATTGGCCAGCTTACTGCGGAAGAGGAAAAAGCTTATGCAGAGATCCTGAAAAAGCTCACCATAAAATACGACAACCTGTTTCAAACCTCTTTCCCCTATTCTTCGGGAATCCATCAACAGCCGACAAACAACAGCGATTATCCCGAATGGCATTTCCACATGTCTTTCTATCCACCGCTGTTAAGATCTAAAACCGTGAAAAAATTCATGGTGGGATATGAACTCTTTGCCGGCCCACAGAGGGACATCACTGCTGAACAGGCCGCAGCAACTCTTAGGGAACTTCCAGACCAACATTACACGCAGGAATAAGGTGTCAAAAATGCCATTTTTGAAACCCTCTTCAGCTTTATTCATATAAATTTCTGAAGCCGTCCAAATAAAAAAAGACCATCAAATGATGGTCTTTTTTTATTATAAACTTCCGAAGAGATCTACCAGAAAATTGCGTACAACATTGTTACAATCAATAAGATCGCAAAAGCACCAATATTAAAGGCCGGCCCTGTCTTAAAAAGGCTTTTGCTAATAATTATCGCTTTTGGATGCGTTGCACCTTTATTCTCAACATAGCTAAACAACATCATAATGGCCATGGTAAGTATCCAGGTGATAAACATTTGGTGCATAAATGGCAATTCCACGAAAAGCGGACTATCAATCCATCCTGATGGACCTACTTTAAAGTAGAGGGCGATAGGAATAGAAGCCAGCACCCCAAAAATAGCTGCATTGTTGGTCGTTTTTTTCCAGAACAAGCCCAGCATGAATACGGCCAGGATTCCCGGGCTAACCACCCCTGTGTACTCCTGAATGTACTGGAAGACCTGCCCTAAACTTCTAAGTTGGGGTGCAAGTATTACGGCAATAATAAGGGCAAGGGTCGCTGAAAGTCTTCCTACAGTTACAAGGCGTTTTTCAGAGGCTCCTTTTTGAATGTAAGGTTTATAGATATCCATCGTAAAGATGGTTGCAGTCGAGTTAAGCATAGAGGCAATTGAAGAAACTATGGCCGCCGCAAGAGCTGCCAATACAAGCCCTTTCAACCCAATTGGCACAAATTCTTTAATCAGCCAAGGGAAAGCGTTGTCATTAATGATCCTGCCACCTTCAGCAACAAAAGAAGGATCTGTAAATTCAGGTCCAAAAGCTCCGCCGGGGCCGGTGTTCATCACATAAGCGATGATTCCCGGTACAACCACGATCAACGGAATTAAAAGTTTCAGAAACCCTGCAAGAATAATCCCTTTTTGAGACTCCCGCAAACTTTTGGCGGCAAGGGTCCTTTGAATAATATACTGGTTAAAGCCCCAGTAGTAAAGGTTTGCTACCCACATCCCCCCAAGAAGAACGGCCAAACCAGGAAGATCCCACCAGGCATCTTTTCCGCCAGGGGTAATGATCTCTCCTTTTTCAAGGATCATAGAGAATTTTTCGGGCACCTGTTCGTATATGGTGACAATTCCCGAAATAATTCCGCCGTCTTCAGAAACATGAGAAAGACCTATATAAGTAGTGATCAAACCACCCACGATCAAAAGAACCACCTGTACAACATCTGTCCAGGCCACGGCAGCGAGTCCGCCATACAAAGAGTAGGCAGCTGCAAACAGCGCAAGTCCTATAATAGAATACAGGAAGATAGATCCATCTCCCGAACCTACAATAGTATCTAAAGCAGTAGCACCCAGGTAGAGTACCGATGTAAGGTTAACAAATATAAAAAGTGCGATCCAGAAGACCGCAAGGATTGTTTTTAGGTTCGTACTGTACCTTACCTCAATAAATTCGGGAATGGTGTACAGCCCCTTTTCAATAAAAATGGGAAGAAAGTATTTCCCCACAATAATAAGCGTAATAGCCGCCATCCATTCGTATGAAGCAATAGCCAGCCCAATCGCAAAACCGGAACCCGACATCCCAATAAACTGTTCTGCGGAAATGTTGGCCGCAATAAGCGAAGTACCAATAGCCCACCATGGAAGCGACTTACTTGCCAGGAAGTAATCTTCTGAAGTTTTTCCTTTGCCACGGGAGACCCATAGTCCTATCCCAATGATCATCAATGCATAGCAGGCAAAAATTATCTTATCGAGTAATGCAAATTCCATAAAACCAAAATTTAAGGAGAATTAGTGATCGCAGGCCACAACCACGCAGGTCGTGGCCTACTAAAATTTTGTTAAATATAATAGATTAATCAGAATAAATGTACGCAATACAGTTAAAGTTATGAACCGATTGTAAACCTCCATTTGGTCTTATTCTCATAAGTTTCTCCCGGATTTAATCTTACCGATGGAAAATGGGAATGATGCGGGGCATCTGGAAATTTTTGGGTCTCAAGACATACTGCAGCGCGTTCAGATCCTACCTCTGTAGAATATTCCCAATCTGTAGGCAGATCTTCGGGAACGTAAACCACTACGGCCGGCTGATTGGTTTCTACCTCCAGCTTTATTCCCGATTTGTCTCCTTTCAGAAAGATCTTTTCTCCCTTCCCGTTCAATTGATACACGGTATCTAACGGCACCTCTCCTATTAATGCTACCTCCCTAAAATCAAATTCGGTACCCGTCACACCGGTCATCTTTCCTGTTGGCACCAGTTGCGCATCGGGCTCAAGAAATGCATCTGCAGGAATCTGGAGCCGGTGACCATTCACATCACCACTACCATTCAGGTTAAAATATGCGTGGTTAGTGATATTCACCACAGTGTCTTTATCTGTTTTTGCCGAATAAGCTATACTCACCTCGTTTTCTTCTGTAAGCGTGTATTTTACCCTAACTGTAAGATTTCCGGGGTAGCCCTCTTCCCCATCAGGAGAAAAATATTCCAGCACCACGTATGGATTATGCTCTTCTCCCTGCTCTATGAGTTTCCAGAATTTATAAGAAAATCCGCAGTTACCTCCGTGAAGGTGCACCCCATTCTTTTCATAAAGTTTATAGCTTTCCCCATCAAGGGTAAATTGCCCTTTAGAGATTCGGCCGGCATAGCGGCCCACAGTCGCTCCAAAGTATTTTCCCTGCTGGTGGTAGGCCTCAGAGAGGTAATCTTCCGGACGGGAAGGCCCTACAATTACATTTGTACTATTAATCTTTAAACTGAAGATCGTAGCTCCAAAATTGAGGATTTCCAGTTCTGTTCCTGTTTGATTTTTAAGCCTTAAGAGCATTAACTCTTCGGCCGTGTCTTTTGTTTTCAAGCTTTTTTATTATTAACCCATTCTACAACCAGTTCTTCAAGTATATTCAATGGAACAGCCCCGTTGGTAAGGACTACCTCATGAAACTCCCGAATATCAAAATCTTCTTCCAATTCCTTCTTTGCGTATTCCCGCAATTCAAGGATCTTGTTCATTCCAATTTTATAGGCAGTAGCCTGCCCCGGCATTACTATGTGCCGCTCTACCATTTTTACTGCATCACTTTCGGCGTTGGGGGAATTTTGAACATAGTAGTCTATAGCCTCATCACGTGTCCACTTTTTAGAATGAATTCCGGTGTCAACCACCAGCCTGATAGATCTCCAGAGTTCCATAGCCAGTCTTCCAAAATCGGAATATGGATCTTCATAGAAACCAATTTCTTTCGGCACCAATTCACTGTAAAGGCCCCAGCCTTCAACGTAGGCTCCATAACCTCCCAATTTCCTGAACATCGGCAAACTGTCCAGTTCCTGGGCAATGGCAAGCTGCATGTGGTGCCCGGGTATGCCCTCGTGATAGGCAAGCGCTTCCAGCTGATAAGTGGGCATAGCCTCCATATCATAAAGATTGGCGTAGTAAGTTCCCGGGCGGGAGCCGTCTATCGCAGGCTGCTGATAAAATGCCTTCCCTGCACTTTTCTCCCTAAAAGGCTCAACGGCCTTCACAACAATATCTGCTTCGGGTTGCGTTATAAACAGCTCGTCGAGACGCCCTTTCATTTTATTAATTGCCGCTTTGGCTTCGGCTAAATACTGCTGCCTGCCTTCTTCTGAATTTTCATAGTAAAACTGGTCATCCTCACGCATAAACTGGAAAAAATCCTTCAGGCTGCCGTCAAAACCCACCTGCTTCATAATATCTTCCATTTCTTTATGAATACGCGCCACCTCGCTAAGGCCAATTTCGTGGATCTCTTCAGCAGATAAACCGGTAGTGGTAGTTCTTTTTAATGCATTCTCATAAAAGGCTTTTCCTTTCGGAAATTTCCACGCACCATGATCGGCTGTAGCACGCTGTTGCTGATCCTTTAGCTTTGCAATCAGGTTTTCGTAAGCCGGTTTAACTGAAGTAAGCAGGGCTTCCTGAGCCTCCAGGATCAATTTATCTTTTTGAGCTTCCGGAACCTCCAGCTTTTCCACTTTACTGCGAAAATCTTCTAAAAGAGTGCTTGCTTCGGCCGATTTCTCAAAAGGGCGCCCTTTCAGCAGATTTTGGGAAGCCTCAACCGTCTGTGCAAACACAAAAGCCGGCGGCATAATCTGGTTCATTTCCCGTAGTTCAAGCCCTTTTATTACATCGTCTATTACTGCAGGTATCTTGTTGAGCCGGGCAAGGTATGCTTTTGCATCACTTACCGAATCGATCTTATGCATATTGATCAAAAATGCCGGCAACTGCGCATGAACCCCAAACATTTGATTCACCGGGTAGTTATAAAGCCTGAAATCGTAATCTTCAATCTCGTTTTCAAGCTGTTGGCGATAGAGTTTATAACTGAGTGCTGCCTGCCCTTCAAGAGCTTCAGGATTTATTTCATCTTTAAGAAAAGTGAGCCTTTGCCTTGCCTTTTTAAGGTCTTCGGCATAGCGTAAGTGCGAAAAATCGTCCCAGGAATCATAATTCGTTTTTATTCCGAGGCGGGTTTGCAGCATGGGAGAATCGGAAAGTTCCTTCTGAAATTCTTCCTCAAAAAAGAGATTTAATTGTGCTGTTTCCTGCTGAATTTCTTCCGAAGTGATTTCTGCTTCTTCTGAAGCATTCCTGCAGGCAGAAAAGCCCAGAATAATGACAGGTAAAAGCAGGTTTTTGATGATTTTGATCTTCATGGGCACTAAATTTGATCCTGAAAATGAATGTTGAAAATAGTAAATAAACTGCAATCCTACAGCGGCACAGTCAAAGAAAAAGAGGTGTCAAAAATGGCATTTTTGACACCTCAGTAATTTATTCCAGCACCGAGAAAATAATCTGGGAATCGTGATAGACTTTGTGTTCCTGCTTTTGAAAATCCTCTTCTTCGGCTTCAAAAATATTGTCTACGTAGGTCTGCGGATTAAGGTCGATTAACGGAAACCAGCTGCTTTGCACCTGAATTTGTAACTTATGACCTTTTTTAAAGGTGTGGTGAACATCCTGAAGTTGCAGGTTTACTTCTGTCTTCTTGTTGGGTTCAAAAGGCTCGGGATTGGAGAAACTGTTTCTAAACCTGCCTCTTATCACTTCGCTGCGAACCATCATGTGATAATTGCTCATAGAGAGATAATCCTGTGTTTCTTCGAAATCTTCGGCATCGGGCGGAAAAACATCAACAACTTTCACAATCCAGTCGGCCGCTGTTCCGGTAGTGGCCACCTGCAATTTTGCCAGCACTTCTCCGGCCAAAGTGAGGTCTTCCTCTAAAACTTCAGTTTCATAAACGAGCACATCGGGCCTGCGTGCAGCAAAACGCTGATCATCGGTCATGTACTTCCGCGGAGTAAAGACCATTTTGATATCTTCAGAATAAGGCACGGGTTTATTGGGGTCGCTAATGAATGTTTCGGCACCATCATGAGCCTGTTGCAACTCCTGCCCCTGCTCAACGAGCTGCTGGTCATCGCCAAGGTAAAAGGCCTTCTTTTTTGCCATTTTTGGAGGCCAGGCTTCATAGGTTTTCCACTCCATCAAGCCGGTATCGAACATATAAGCTTCAGGAAGCGCAAGAGGTTCATCAGCCTCTCCTTTTAAAAAGTGGTTAAAAAAGAGGGTCTCCACTTCCTTCTGATAATTTTCAGAAATATTATCTCCAAAATACACATTCCCAATAGCCTGCCGATCTTTTTTACGAGCCCAGTCGCCGTGGCTCCAGGGCCCCATTACAAGCATATTATAAGTGTCGCTATTCTTCTCGATGGACTCATAAATATTGAACGGCCCGTAAAGATCTTCGGCATCAAATAAGCCGCCCACAACCATCACTGCAGGTTTTATATCTTTTAAATGCTGTACAATTCCGCGTTTTTGCCAAAACTCGTCGTAATTAGGGTGTTCTTTAAGCTGTTGCCAGAAAACATTGTCTTCTCCGTAATACTTATCGAGATTTTTAAGAGGCCCCGCATCGAGGAAGAACTGGTATTGATCTTTGGTATTGAGCTCGGGAAAAGAATACCAGGCAGTATCGCTGGGCGTATTTTTTTCATATCCAAAAACAGGAGTAGCCCTCCAGTAGCTCAACATATAGGCACCGTTGTGGTGAAAATCATCAAAAAAGAAATCCCCGATAGAAGCCTGTGGCGAAACCGCTTTTATTGCCGGGTGATTGGCCAAAAGGGAATAAGTGGCGTAAAAACCGGGATAGGAAATACCCCAAAGGCCAACACGACCATTGTTGTTCTTAACATTCTTCACCAGCCACTCTACAGTGTCATAAGTATCGCTGGCTTCATCAAACTGTTTTCCTTTTTTCTTCGGAATAAAAGCCCGCATATTGTCGTACACGCCTTCGCTCATCCACCTGCCACGCACATCCTGGTACACGAAGATATTCCCCTGCTTCATCAAATATTCGTTGGGCCCTAACTGTGACCGGAACTGCCCTTCTCCATACGGCCTTGAGCTATATGGCGTGCGGGTCATGAGAATTGGATACTCCTTTGAAGTATCTTTTGGGGAAAAGATGGTGGTATGAAGCTTTGTACCATCTCTCATAGGAATGACCACCTCCTTTTTGGTGTAGTGGTCTTTGACTTCATATTCGGTTGCGGTTTGTGCTAATCCACGGCTGCTAACCAGCACAAACAGCACCGGCAGGAAATAAATTTTGAAAAATTTCATCTGTAAGCTAAGTTTTGAAGTCCCTAAAGATAGAAATTCCTTTCAAAAACCTGCTGCCGGTAAACTTTACTGGGCGTTAAATTCTTCTACACCTTCACTTAACCAGTTTGCAAACTCTTCTGAATTTGGCGTATATCCAACCGGTTGATTGAGCATGTTCATGTTGTGATCTAGCAAAACATAGAACGGCTGGGAGTTATTCCGGAAGTTAAGGGTTTGAAAAGTAGCCCATTTGTCTCCTATGGTTTCTATCTTCTTTATACCTCCTGTAGGCTTCTGATAGTTAAACTTTTGATCTTGGGGCAGCTCTTTGCGGTCATCTACATAAAGGGAAATGAGCACAAATTCATCCTGCATAAGATCAAAAACCTGAGGGTCACTCCAAACCTGCTCCTCCATTTTTCGACAGTTCACACAGGCCCAGCCGGTAAAATCGAGAAGTATGGGTTTATTTTCAGCTTTTGCTGCCGCAACGCCTTCATCAAAATCTTTATAAGCTTTTAAACCTAAAGGCCCTTCGGTTTCTTTTTCGTAGACGCTGTAAAATAAAGGTGGTGGGAAACCACTAAGCAACTTAAGGTTGGCTGCAGGCGTGTTGGTGAGGCCGGGCACGAGGTAGACCACAAAAGCGAGGGTTGCAATCCCCAGCAGCAACCTTCCCTTACCCAATTTCGATTTTGGCCCATCATGAGGAAAGCGCAGCACTCCAAAGAGATAGAGCAGTAAACCTATGCCTACAACGATCCAGATGCCAATGAAAATTTCCCTTTTTAGAATCCCCCAGTGTTGCACCAGGTCGGCATTGGAAAGGAACTTGAATGCAAGTGCCAGTTCGATGAAACCAAGCACAACCTTGACCGAATTAAGCCAGCCACCGCTTTTTGGCAGCGAATTGAGCCAGTTGGGAAAAAGTGCAAACAATGCAAACGGAAGCGCCAGGGCCAGCCCAAAGCCTCCCATCCCGAAGGATAATTGAATTGCACCACCATCGGTAGTAAGGGAACTTCCCAGCAGAGATCCTAAAATGGGTCCTGTACAGGAGAAAGATACCAGCGCCAGGGTAAGCGCCATAAAGAAAACACCTATAACCCCTCCAAAGCTGGAAGCCTTGTCGTCCATTTTGTTGCTCCAGGAACTGGGCAGGGTGATCTCATAATACCCAAAAAATGAAAAGGCGAAAAATATAAAGATCACAAAGAAAACAATATTCAATGTGGTGTTGGTAGAAATGTTGTTGAGGATGCCGGGATCAAGCGAATCCAGCAGGTGGAACGGCAAACTGAGCAATAGGTAAATAAGAAAAATAAATACGCCGTACATGATTGCATTAACAAGTCCTTTTCTGCGGGTTTTTGCTCCTTTTGTAAAGAAGGAAACGGTCAACGGAATCATAGGAAAGACGCAAGGGGTAAGCAATGCGATAAGTCCGCCAATGAAACCAAGGAAAAAAATGGTGGTGTAATTATGCCCTTTTTCGTCAGCAATATCTACTCCGCCCACACCTTTTACATCAATATGCAAAGCTTCGGTAAGCCGCTGATCTTTATCTGAAACCTCCAGATCTGTAAAACCTTCTTCTACCTGATTCTCTCCTATGTTGAAAGTAAACCGCTCTGTTTCGGGCGGAAGACATTTTTCATCGTCACAAACCGAAAAGTAAACTTCCGCAGTGATCAACAGATCAGTTGAATCCAGCACTTTGATCTTTTGTTTGAAAACAGCTTCCCCTTCAAAGTAAGTAATGTCGGCTTCAAACACCGCATCATATAGCGCAGGAACATCGGGCTCAACGGTAGGCCCCACGAGCTCATATTTTCCGGGAGCTTCAGAAAAAGTAAAAGCTGTAGGAATAGGTGCAATGTCTATCTTCACTTCCTCTTGGGAATAGAGGTGCCAGCCGGGTTCCAAAAATGCCGAAAATACGAGCTGGTATATTGAATCGTTCTCCTGCTCTACCCTGGCCTCCCATTCAATAGGGTCTTCCATGCCTTGCCCCAGGTTATTGGGGTCAAAGATCTGGGCTTCAGCATTAAAAAAACTTAAAAAGAAAACAATTAAAAGAATCGGTAATCTCATGGTGTGTAACTTAATCTCAGAATTTCCTGTGTACTGTCTTCAACAGCAAAACGTGCATCGGCACGGTAGTTTATTACCCAAACAATTTCCTGCCCCGAACACAGCAACCAGCAATTTTCTTTTTGTGGCAAAGATAACTTCTCATCTTTGAAAAACTTGCTTATTTTTTTCTTCCCTTTCATCCCAAACGGATAAAAATAATCGCCCTGCTGCCACTTTCTTACAGTGAGGGGAAATTGCAGCTTGTCCCGAACAAGAAAGATGACGCTAGCATCACTTTTTTCGAGCTCTTCTGCCGGTTCAAACTGAAAAGTACCCATGGGCAGCATCACCACTTCTTCATCTTCTTTGATGGTATAGATCTTATCTTCCAGCGGGGAAACAACGGTGAGCAGTAAATCTTCCCGCCCCCTTATAAGCCTGTGGGTTTTTGAGTAGACGATTTTTCCGGGTTGTGACTCCAGCAGGCCGTGCACATCCTCCCATTCGGTAAAGCCAAAAGATTTAAAAAGTTCGTACATCACGGCTTTTGTACTGGGAAGGGCCTGCAGCAATTTAACCTTAAAAGAATAGCCGTACTCTTCCTGCTTTGCGACCTTCGGAAAAATCACCGAAACATAATCTTCAATAAGCCGGGAACTTTGTTGCAGATGACTTCGGGTTTTAGAAAAACTCTCCAATAACTGCGGATTCATTTCCAGCAACGTAGGGATCACCTCCAGCCGAACTTTGTTCCTGAAGTATTTGGTAGATGCATTGCTGCTGTCTTCACGCCACTGAAGCTCCTGCCCACGAGCGTATTTTTCTATTTCCTCCCGCGAGAAAGGCAACAACGGCCGAATAACACAATCATTAACATCTGGAATTCCCGTGAGGCCTTCCAGTCCTGTTCCTCTTATAAGGTTGATGAGAACAGTTTCAAGATTGTCATTGGCGTGATGGGCTGTAAAAATATAATCGAACTGTAATGTTTCTCGCAGCTCCCTAAACCAATTGTACCTTAGCTCCCTTGCCGCCATTTGAATGGAAATTTTCTTTCCGGCAGCATAAGCTTCAGTTTCAAAACCTTCAATAAAAATTTCGGTTTCCAACGCATCTGCAAGTTCCAGAACAAAAGATTCGTCGCCTTCACTCTCTTCTCCCCGCAGGTTAAAATTGCAGTGGGCAAGAGCTATGTCAAGACCTGCCTGCCGGCACAAATGGGCCAGCACCACACTGTCTACACCGCCACTCACGGCAAGAAGTATCTTGCGTGTAAGGGTTTTAGGGAACTGTTCCTCAAGGTGTTTTTTGAACTTTGACAGCATAGGCTCAAAGATATCAAAATGGATGGGTTGCAATACTCTTTTTTCTGAAGAATTCCCTTTAATCGTGCTCCTCCAGCACCTTTTTCAATGCTGCCGCTTTTACCAGGCATTCTTCATATTCATTTTCGGGGATAGAACGCGACGTGATGGCGCTACCTACCGAAAAAGACACGTATTTAGAGGCCTGATTGTATAAGATACTGCGAATAACCACGTTAAAATCAAAATCGCCTGCAGGATCAAAATATCCTACCGCCCCGCTATACAGGCCACGCCTGGTCTCTTCCAGCTCTTCAATGATCTCCATGGCCGAGATCTTGGGAGCTCCCGTCATACTCCCCATAGGAAAAGTAGTGCGCAGCACCTCAACTGCAGGTATACCTTCCTCCAGCCTTGCTTTTACAGTAGATATCATTTGGTGCACCTGCCTAAAGCTGTACACCCTGCAAAGTTCGGTTACCTCAACACTGCCTTTTTTTGCTGTTTTTGAAAGGTCATTGCGAACCAGATCTACAATCATGATATTTTCAGATCTTTCTTTAGGATCTCTTTCAAGCTGCAGGGCAAGTTCTTTATCTTTTTCGGGATCAAAAAGGGCTCTGGGCGCAGTTCCTTTTATGGGCTGGGAAATTAATTGATCACCTTTCTTCTGAAGGTATCTTTCGGGCGAAGCTGATAGCAAATAATGATCGTTATTTCTGAAAAATGTGGCAAAAGGAGGTTTGGAAATATCATTTAAGGCTGAAAATTTCTGAAATGGATCAAAAACGGCACTTTCAGCATAGAATTCCTGACAAAAATTGGCTTCATAGATATCTCCCCTCTGAATATGCCCCAACATTCCCTGAACTTTCAGCAAATAAGCTTCTTTTGAGATTCGCGGACTTAGCCTGATCTCATTTTTCACCACCGGAAAAATTTCCTCCTGAAAATGCCCTTTTTGAAGGATCTGTTCCAGGTCTTCTTCCAGCTCATCATCTACTAACCCGAGATAATTCAGCTCGAGTTCATTTCCTTTTAAAGTAATGATCTTCTTCGGCTGAAAAAAGAACAATTCAGGAAAAAAGAGTCCGTCGTAGTTGTTGCTCTTCAGGTGTTCCACGTCATTTTTGAGATCGTAAGTGAGATACCCAAAAATCCAATCGGCAGTGGTTTCCTGATATTCCTTCAGCTTGTCAAAAGCTTCCGAAGCATCAGTTTGTATGGCTGTAAAGGCATCTACGGCGAGTAAAGCCTCAAAATTAGAGTAGCCGTCTTTATGTTCATTGCTGTCTAGCCACACCACTTCATTGTACTGGCGGGCCCAGTGCAACAGCGCCTTTTTAATGGGAAAATCTTTGTCAAATTTGACCTTTTTGGATATCCTCACTCCGCTGCTTACTTAATATTTTGAGAAAAAGAAGTGATCACATCAATGATGCCCAGGTCGAAAATCTCATTGATCACTACACCTTTTTCGGAATCAAAATTTTCATAGAACTGCGGCAGGCTGAAGCTCTCTACCACTTCACCTCCAAAACGCGGAAACTGGTTCTTGCAGTATTCTAAAGCCGAGGCACCACCGCGCTTGCCCGGTGAGGTACTCATTAAAAGTATCTTCTTGTCGGCGAGAAAGTTCTTTTCCACCCGTGACAGCCAGTCGATAATATTCTTGAAAAACCCTGAAACATTGGAGTTGTACTCATTCACTGCTATAATTAGAGCAGGAGCATCAACAATTTTTTTATAAATAAACTTCACTTGTTCAGGGAAGCCTTCTTTTTCCTTTACAATGCTGTAAAGAGGAATATCCAGCTCGTTAAGCTCGAGCACCTCTACTTGATGGTCTGAAATTCGCCGGGTTACATTGAGTATTAACTGGTGATTGATAGATGTTGGGCTGCTGGAGCCGGCAAAAGCCAGGATCTTTGTCATAGTAGTAAAATTAGCAGTCAAAAATACAAAATAGGCCGGGAAGAAATAAAGATAGCCTTAGCTTAAACAAAACCCATAGGCTTTCAATAATTTAAGTTTAACTTTGCCCCTTAAATTTTACTGCGTGACTTTTCAGGACCTCAACCTTACTACTCCCTTATTAAATGCACTTGAAGATCAAAAGATCTCTACTCCTACCCCAATCCAGGAGCAATCTTTACCTGTAATTCTCTCGGGAAGGGATATGGTGGGAATTGCCCAGACAGGTACAGGAAAAACCCTTGCATACCTTCTTCCCCTTTTAAAGACCCTGAAATATTCTGAACAAAAGAACCCGCGGATCCTCATTCTGGTACCTACGCGTGAGCTTGTGGTGCAGGTTGCAGAAGAACTTGAAAAGCTTACCAGGTACATAAACACACGTATTCTTGGTATTTACGGTGGCACCAACATTAATACTCAAAAACAACTGGTAGCCCAGGGATTGGATATTTTGGTTGCTACACCGGGAAGACTTTATGATCTTGCCATTAACCGCGACCTGCAGTTAAAATCTGTTCAAAAGCTGGTGATAGATGAAGTTGATGTGATGCTTGATTTGGGCTTTAGGTTTCAGCTAACGAATATTTTGGAGCTGCTCCCGGCCAACAGGCAAAACATTATGTTCTCGGCCACCATGACTGCCGATGTAGATAAACTGATTCAGGAAAACTATAAAAATCCCGAAACTGTATCGGTAGCCGCCAGTGGTGCCCCGCTGGAAAACATCAACCAGGAAGGCTTTGAAGTTCCAAACTTTTACACCAAGGTGAATCTTCTAAAACACCTGCTGGCCGATAAAGAAACCTTTCACAAGGTGCTCATTTTTGCTGGGAACAAAAGAATAGCCGATCGGCTTTTTCAAAACCTCGATCCTCTTTTCCCCGAAGAATGTACCGTGATCCATTCCAACAAGACCCAGAACTACCGTTTGAGGAGCATAAGGCAGTTTGGCGACGGATTTTGCCGCATACTCGTAGCTACAGACGTTATGGCACGTGGTCTCGATATTGAACAGGTGAGCCACGTCATTAACTTTGATACTCCTGCCTACCCAGAAAATTACATACACCGCATTGGCCGTACCGGTAGGGCCGAGAAAGAAGGACACGCCATACTTTTCACAACTCCTTCGGAAACAGAAGATCTTGAGAAGATAGAATCTTTGATGGACCTGAGGATCTCTTTTCAACCTTTACCCGATGCTGTGGAAGTATCTACAGAACTCATTCCGGAAGAACAGCCCAAATCTGATGAAATTTACAATCCGAATAAATCTTCAGATGAAGATCAACCGGGCCCTGCTTTTCACGACAAAAAGGAGAAGAATAAAAAAGTGAACTTAGGCGGATCCTATCGCCGGGAGATCAAGAAAAAGTACAAGAAACCAAAGACCCGCGGCGACAAGAACTACAACCGCAAGAAGAAAAAATAGACTCGATTCTACATTTTTAATGGTCCTGTTTTAAGATAAGATTTTCTTAATAAATAGTTAAGCCACTGTAAGATTATCCAGGGAAGATCTACGGATACCCTGCACCTCTAATCCAAAAAATTTGACGTTTATCTTCTCTAAGAGAGGATATTTAATTTATTGTAAACTAACAAGTAACATGCTACACCTCCCCTATTGATGCAGATTTTTACAAGCTGAGCAAATAAATTGAAAATTTTTTCTGTGAGAAAACACAGTAGGTACGCAGCTTCCGGGTATATGTAAGATATTTTGTAAAAATCTGGTATTTTGATGGTTGAGTTATTAAAAATTTATCCTAATTTTAACTTACTCCCCCTAATAGCCTAATATCGGAATGAGCAGAACGAAACAACTGCTGTCTAATATTTTTTAGATGCAAAAAACTACTTTTATGCCAGATGAAATTTCTACTGGTGCTTCGCACAGCCTCTCCAGTGCTTTTAATGGGCGTGATAATCAGGAATTTCTTCTGTTTATTTTTTCTGCGGAAGATCTTTCCATTAAGGCAGTAAATTACCGGTTTCTGCAGTACTTCAAAGACAGTTCTCCTGTTAAAGAAGACAGCGACAACTTTTACCGGGAAAAGATCCATCCTGAAGATTATTCGATTTTTTTACAGCTTCTGAAAAAATCTCACCCCCCTTCAAATCCCCAAGAAGGAACAAAGATAATACGGGTAAAATCTGCTTTTGAACACTGGAAAAGTTTCCAATTTGAATTTCGCAAGTATGACGGCTTTAAAGGTCGCAAGGAAAGTTTTATTCTTACCCTTGCCAAACCTGTAGATAATTCCAGCGTTAAGGGAAGAAAAGAACTGGGGCTCGAAAAAGAACAACTGCTGCAGGAAAGCCTTAACCGCTCTAGGGTCCTGGTAAATTCATTAGATCAGGGATTTGGAGTGGTTGAAATGATCTTTGACCTGCAAAAGAATCCTATTGATTATCTTTTTGTTGAAGTTAATCCGGCGTTTGAAAAACATACCGGTTTGAGAAACCCCCTGGGCCAAACAATGAGGGAATTTTATCGCGATCAAGAGAGCCACTGGTTTAATACTCTTGGAAAAGTCGCTTTTACAGGAAAGGCTGTACGCTTTGAAGATTACGCCGTTGCACATCACCGGTGGTTTGATGTCTACGCCTTTCCCATAGGAAGTTCAAAAAGCAGAAAAGTAGCCTGCCTTTTCTCAGACATTACCCCGCGTAAAGAAGCCGAAGAAAAGCTGCAAAAATTAAACGAGGATCTTGAACTAAAAGTAAAAAGCCGTACCCATGAGCTGGAGGAAAATAATGAACTGCTCCAGATGGTTTTTGACACTGTAAAACAAGGCATATTTGTAATTAAACCACTTTTTGGAGAGAATTATGACATTGTAGATTTTACCTATGTAAGAGTAAATAAGATCATTAACCGCTACTACAACCAACCCCAAATGGTAGGGCGTAGTTTTCTAAAGTATAATCCTGGCGCAACCGAAAAAGGGGTCTTTGAGGCCCTGAAGCAAACGATGCTGACAGGAGAATCTGCCGATTTTGAAATCGAAGTTGATCGTAACGGTAAAAATAACTGGTTCCAAATTTCAGGGAGGCGTCAAAAAGGCCTTCTCATCTGTTCCCTTGAAAATATTACGAGGAATAAATTAAAAGCTCAAAAATTAAGGGAAAACAGCAGATTTAAAAAACAACTGGTAGAAACTTCACCAGATGTGATAATGATTTTCAACCTGTATACCGAGAAAATAAGATACATCAACAGAGATATATCGGCTGAAGAAGGTATGACTGTGAAGAAAATTGAGGGTATGTCGCTACCTGACATCTTCCCATTAATCCATCCTCAGGACAGGCAGAAAACCCTGGGCTTTCACAGTGGACTTCTAAGAAGTTCTGATGATGATGTGCTAGAAGTAGAGTTCAGGTTAAAAGCACATGAAAAACAATGGGAATGTTATAATGCCCGGGGCAAGGTGTTCATGAGAAATGAAAAAGGAAATGTAGTGGAGTACATTGTTCTCCTAAGAAATGTTCAGTCCCAAAAAATGACACAGCAGGCCTTAATAACTGCCGAAAAACTTTCTATTAAAGGAGAAATAGCGAGAACCCTGGCCCACGAGTTGAGAAACCCACTGGCCAGCATCAACATGTCTGTAGACATACTGGAAAAACTTGGCCGGGAGTCGCATACAAAAAACTACACTGATATTATAAAGAGGAGCACCTCAACCTTAAATAATTTGGTGACCGATCTTTTAACGGCATCAAATTACTCCAAGCCTAAAATGAAAAAGTGCTGTTTGGCAAGAACCACAAACAAAGCTTTAAGTCATGCCAAAGATCGTATTTACCTTACAGGGGTTAGTGTATACAAAAAATACCGCGGCACCTACTTTATAAATGCCGACGAGGAGAAGCTTCAAATTGCAATACTGAATATTATTGTTAATGCCAGTGAAGCAATGGTGCCAAATGAGGGGAAGCTGACTTTTAGTATTAAGAAAAGAAAAAACACTTACTCCCTTACCATTACAGATAACGGCTGTGGAATGGTGAAGGAACAGCTGGACAGGCTCTTTGAATCTTTTTACACACGAAAACCCGGCGGCATGGGAATTGGACTATGTTCGGTCAAGAACATCCTTGACGATCATGATGCGACAATAGAAGTGGAAAGTGTTCCCAATGAAGGAACCACATTTATACTTACTTTTCCTGTTCATGAAGACGTTAAAAAAGGAAAATAAGCAGGTGAAGTTCAAAAAAAGCTATTATTGTGTATCTTCGGCAATTGTAAAAGAGGGGGATTTCTTTATAAATTCCACGAAGAAAATCATTACAAAAGTTGATCGCAATATATGGGGATAATTGATTCCATAGGGAATCTGGTGATGAAGAGCCGGATCGAAGACTTAGAAAATTCCATTAATAATCCTCATGAGACCCAGCAACGGGTCCTGCAGCAACTTCTGGAAACGACTAAGAACACCTATTACGGAAGGAAATTCCACTTTAAAGATATTCATAATTACCGCCAGTTTGTTGAACAGGTACCGATTAATAATTACGAAGACCTCCATCCTTATATAGAATTGATCCTAAAAGGGGAAACTAACGTACTTTGGCCTACCCCAATAAAATGGTTCGCCAAATCATCGGGAACCACGGGAGCTACCAGCAAGATGATCCCTGTTTCTACAGAAGGATTAGAACAGTGTCATTACCAGGGAGGTAGGGATATGCTGGCCTTATACATTCACAACTATCCCGATGCCAGGTTGTTTTCCGGAAAAAACCTTTCAATTGGCGGTAGCCAGGAAGGAAAACAGTCCAGCAACAACAGCCATTATATTGCCAACATCTCGGCCATTGTGATGAAAAACCTTCCCTTTTGGGCCCAGTTTGGAAGAACTCCAGGGCTGGAGGTCACTATGATGAACAACTGGGAAGAGAAGATCAAAAAGATCGCTGAAATAACTTCTCAACAACGGGTTACCAGCCTTGCCGGTTCCCCCATGTGGATGTTATTACTGCTCCAGCACATTATCAAAGAGAAAAACATTACCTATATCCAGGATGTATGGCCCGATCTTGAGGTATTTTTTCACGGATCTGTTTCTTTTGCGCCATACAGGCCCCTTTTTGAGGAGCTCGACAAAGACAAAAGCCTTAGGTACCTGGAGATCTTTAATGCTACTGAAGGATTTTTTGCACTTCAGGATCAAAAAGATGATCCTTCCCTCCTGCTGATGCTCAACTACGGAATTTTCTATGAGTTTATTCCTGAAAAAGAATTCCTTTCAGAAAACCCAAAGGTAATTCCCCTGAGTGAAGTCGAATTAGGGAAAAATTATTCGATGGTAATAAGTACAAACTCAGGTTTGTGGCGCTATAAAATTGGCGATACAATAAAATTCACCAGCACCAGCCCGTACCGCTTTACCATAAGCGGCCGTACCAAGCATTGTATCAATGTTTTTGGAGAAGACCTTTTTGCTGAACATGCCGAAAAAGCCATTTCACAGGCCTGCCGGGAAACAGGCGCGATTCTCCGCGATTTTACTGCAGCGCCCTATTTTTACGACCGGCGTAAAAAGGGATATCACGAATGGATCATAGAGTTTGTAAGATCTCCCGCAAATATGGAGAATTTTACAGATGTGCTGGACAGGGAATTGGGCAGGTACAATGATGATTATGCTTCAAAGCGGAAGAATGACATCGCCATTGAACGGCCTGTAGTGCGTGAAATGCCCGAAGGTACTTTTTATGAATGGCTAAAACGTAAAAATAAACTGGGTGGGCAACATAAGATACCACGCCTCTCCAACAGCCGCGAATTTGTAGAAGAACTTCTCAACATAAGAAGCTCCCTGCAACAGGAGATTTAATCTTCGGCCAGTAACTGATCAAGCAGCTCTTTAAAGCCCGAATCGTTCCAGTTTGCCGATCCTTTTTTGTTCACCGCTATTTTGCCTTTTTTAGAGATTACTATGGTGGTGGGTAAACTGCGTGACTGCAGCTTTTGAGGTACCATATCAAGAGGCTGATAAACCGGGAGCCTGTAGTGCTTTTTATTTAAGAACTGTTGTAGTTTGGCTGCCTCTTCAGTAGAAACAAAATAGAAATCAACCCTGTCGCCATATTGGTCATACAATTTCTGAAAAGAAGGCATTTCAGCAATACATGGAGGGCACCAGGTTGCCCACAGGTTTACTACGGCCACATTCCCAATACTGCTTTTGAAATTTACCGGCTCTCCATTTAGATCAACGAGGTTCCAGTTGTAATTCTCAAGCGTATCGCGCTCGTCTTCGGCAATTTTAGAAGGGCTAAACGAGATCATGCGGTTAAGACCCACCTGTATAGGTTTGCGAGTTTGGGGAACCAGCAACAAAATGATGAGAATAATAAACAGGATGTTAGACCAGTTCTTCTTTAAAAATTCCATGTGATAAATTCTGGTGCATAAAAGTAAGCCGAAATATTTACCTGTCAAAAATGGCATTTTTGAAACCTCTTCTTTTTTAGGATTATTAGTATCTTGAAGACCGAACAAAAAAAATGATAATTGAAAATGATCCCCACTAAGAAAATAAGTCTTGGATTAATAACAGCCGCGATTATAACGGCTTGTGGCCCGGGTAGTTCTACTGCTCCTGCCACTCCCACCAATTCTGATGAAACAGTACAAAAAACTACTATGAAAAACGATCTTTTACAAGAGTGGACCGGCCCTTATGGCGGGGTGCCCCGGTTTGATGAAATGAAGCTGGAAGATCTCAAACCTGCACTGGAACAGGGAATGGCTTCCCACCTGCAGGAAGTGCTTATGATCTCTGCAAATCCTGCCCCACCAACCTTTGAAAATACCATTTTGGCCATGCAGCAATCGGGTGAAGCCCTGGACCGGGCCTTTACCTACTACGGAATTTGGAGCAGCAATATGTCTTCACCTGAATTCAGGGAAATTCAGCAGGAACTGGTACCCAAGATCTCTGAATACTCTTCAAAAATATCACAAAATAAAGAGCTTTTTGAGAGAATAAAAGCAGTGTATGAGCAGTCGCAGGTAGATCCTCTCCCAGCTCAACAGCAACGTGCGGTACAACTTATGTACGAAGATTTTGCTATGGAAGGAGCAGATCTTAACGAAGCCGACAAAGAGAGATATGCTCAAATCAACAAAGAACTTTCGCGTCTTTACACGCAGTTTAGCAACAATGTTTTAGCCGAAGAAGAAAACTACGTGGTTTATCTTGAAGAAGATCAGCTAAGCGGCCTGCCCGAATCTTTTGTAAAAGCAGCGGCCAAAGCAGCGACCGATCGTGGAGAGGAAGGCAAATATGCCGTACTTAACACCCGCTCTTCTATGGATCCTTTCCTCACCTATTCTGATGAAAGAGAGCTTAGAAAGAAGGTGTGGGACAATTACTATTCCCGTGGTGACAACAATGACGAATATGACAATAAGCAAATTATCAAGGAAATCCTGAAGTTACGCGATGAGCGTGTAGAACTGCTCGGTTTTGAAAATTATGCCCAGTGGAGGTTGCAAGACCGCATGGCAAAAACTCCCGAAAGAGCCATGGAGCTTATGGAGGCAGTTTGGCCGGCAGCCCTGGCACGTGTAGAAGAAGAAGTGGCAGATATGCAGGCAGTGGCCGAAGCTGAAGGAAAAGATGTTGTAATTGCCCCGTGGGATTATCGTTATTACGCCGAAAAGGTGAGACAGGAAAAATACGATCTGGAATCGGATGAAGTAAAGCAATACCTCCAGCTCGATAAATTGACAGAAGCGCTCTTCTTCACAGCCGACAGGGTTTTCAATTATAAATTCACCCCTGTACCAAAAGGTACCGTTCCTGTTTTTCATGAAGACGTAAAGGTGTGGGAAGTGACCAATAAAGATACCGGCAAACATATTGGCCTCTGGTATCTTGATCCATACGCGCGAAAAGGGAAAAGATCTGGTGCATGGGCTTCTCAATATCGCAGCCATGCCGAAATGGAAGGAAAGGAAGAAACTGTTCTTGCCTCCAACAACTCGAATTTTGTAAAACCTGCGCCGGGAGAACCATCGCTCATTTCTTGGGATGATGCTACCACTTTTTTCCACGAGTTTGGTCATGCCCTTCATTTCTTTTCTTCCGAAGTAAAATATCCTATTTTAAACAGCGGAGTGAGAGATTATACCGAATTCCAGTCTCAGCTGCTGGAAAGATGGTTGTCTACCGATGAAGTGATCAATCGCTTTTTGGTGCATCACGAGACAGGAGAACCTATCCCGCAGGAACTGGTGGAAAAGATCAAAAAAGCTTCCACTTTTAATCAGGGATTTGCAACAACCGAATTCCTTGCTTCTGCTTTGATGGATATGAAGTTGCACACCACAGATCCTTCAGAAATTGATATGGATACTTTCGAAAAAGAGACTCTTGATGAACTCAATATGCCTTCTGAAATTGTAATGAGGCACCGTACGCCCCATTTTGGGCACGTATTCTCGGGCGAAGGTTATGCTACCGGTTATTACGGCTACCTGTGGGCTGATGTTTTAACTTCGGATGCTGCGGAAGCTTTTAGAGAAGCCCCGGGCGGATTCTATGATGAAAATGTAGCTGCAAAACTGGTGAAGTATTTATTCGCACCACGCAATGCAATGGATCCGGCTGAAGCTTACCAGCTCTTTAGAGGAAGAGATGCAAATATTGATGCGCTAATGAGAGACAGGGGCTTCCCTGTTCCTTCAGCTAAAGAATAGCAACAGGATTTTTCTTAAAAAAACAAGAGGCCGGAAATGATTCCGGCCTATTTTATTATAGCAATTCGCTAAAATGATCTTTAAGTGCTTTTTGAGCCGCGTGAAAGCCGCACATACCGTGAACGCCACCACCAGGAGGCGTAGATGAAGAACAAATGTACACCCGTGGATCTGGCGTAGCATAAGGAGATATTTTGGCCACAGGCCTCGTGAATAGCTGTGTTATATCCTGTCGCCCTCCATTGATATCCCCTCCCACGAGATTAGAATCAAACTGTTCGAGGGCCACAGTGTTCATGGCCGATCTTTCGAGGATACTATCTTTAAAACCCGGGGCAGCACGTTCAATTTGATTTTCTATGATCTCTGTATAATCTGTGGTATCGCCATTGGGAACGTGAATATACGCCCAGGCCGTATGCTTACCTTCGGGCGCCCGCGTGGAATCAAAAGGGGTATGCTGGGCAACAAGCACATAAGGAGTATCGGTCATTTTTTTATTGTGAATACCTTCTTCAGACGCTTCAATTTCCTTCTGAGAAAATCCCAGATGTATAGTTGCGGCTTTTCGGCATTTTTCACTGGTAAAAGGAATAGGTTCACTTAGCGCCCAGTCCATTTTGAAAACACCGGCACCATATTTATAAGCCTCCAGCCGCTTGCGGTAAAGAGAATTAAAATTAAGACCCTTGATCTTCAGCAGCTGTTTTGGGGTAAGATCGAAGAGATAAGAATACGCATTGGGCAGGTCGCGAATATCGTTCACCAACTGGTCACAGTAGATCTCACCGCCCAGAGATTTATAGTGCTGTACTAGGGCATCAAAGAAATTCCCAGCTCCTCCTTTTGGAAAAGGCCAGTTATATTTATGCGCACTGGTGGTGAGCACCAGTCCAAAAGAAGCAGAGATCAAAGTGTTTAGAGGAAGTGTGGAATGAGCGGCCGAGCCGTAAAAAAACATCTTCGTTTTCTCATTTTTGAAGTATTTGTCTGCAATCATTTTTGCTGAAGGCAGGGCTTTGAGTCCGAACTTCATAAATTGCAAAGGATGATCGGGAATGCCCAGTGGCCCCAACAGGTCTTCATTGAGCTTATCCCAATTCTCCAGTAAAGGATTTATAAGATTGAGATAGGCCTCCTGATCTTCTCCCAGCTGCGCAGCCGTGGCTTGAATCTCCTTGTAGCAGGCATAAGCTGTACCATCATCAAAAGGATGTGCATAGGCAACTTCGGGAAAGACCCACTCCAGGCCATACTGCTGCAGGGGCAGATTCCGGAAGAAAGGAGAGGCCAGCCCCAGGGGCATAATAGCCGAACCTACATCGTGCTTAAAGCCCGGGAGGGTTAACTCCTTTGTTTTAGTGGCACCACCGGGTACCGCTGCCTGCTCAAAAATGGCAGTTTTTAATCCTTTTTGCTGTAATCTTATGGCTGCAGCTATGCCATTGCTTCCGCAACCAATAATTATGGCATCATATTTTTTAGACATTATGGTAAATCTTTTTCCAGGTCGAGACTGTTGAGATACTCTTCAAAGGTGATTTCACCATTCTTCTCTCCAACCATATCATGAGTAGTTACAAATTTGAAGTAATGAAGTTTAGCCGAAATATCATCATCTACCATTTCGGGAAGAAACATCCCCCATTCAGCGATCTTTTCGGGAACGGGGATCACCTTCCCTCCCACTTTTTCGGCAACCATATCGGCCATTTCCCTGCGGGTATGGATCAAAGGCCCTCCTACTTCTTTTAATTCGGGCCCTTCATGTAAGTACTGCACCACAACTTTAGCCAAATCTTTTTGATGAATACTGTTGGTTTTAGCATCACCGTCACCTACAATGGGAATGACTTTTCTTTTGGCCATTATAGCAAGATCGTGAAGACCCGAATAAAACCCTACCGGTCTTATAATGGTATGATCAAGACCTGAAGCTTCGAGCGCATCTTCAAACATCTTGTGAGATTTGGCCACTTCATATTCCAGCGCTTTTTCGGCACCTTTAATAGAAACATAAATAAATCGTTTGACACCGTTCTTCAAAGCATCATCAAGAATATTGGAATTAGCATAAAAATCGTTCTCCACGAATGATTTGCCCCGGTTGGTAAATAAACTAACACTTTTCCCCAGGGTAGAAATCACTATAGAAACATCTTTTGTAATGTCTCTAATCACTTCATTACCTTCACTGGCATCGGCTTTCCAAATATCATTCGTATAAGGAGAGACCTCTTCGGCCCCATCTTCAGAATGTACCAGTACTCTAACATCTTTCCCCTGTTGGTGTAGTAATTTAAGGACTTCAAGCCCCAGGGCTCCGGAAGCTCCGGCTAATAGAATTTTCTCCTCCATGACTATAAGCTTTCTTCCTGAAATTACAGGAAATAATCTGAAGAAGATCCGGAATTTAAAGGATTAACAAAAAATTAGAGCGTTACCCGGCTCGCTTTCTCCCGCTCCATTTCACGCCTGCAAAATATTCTGAGTTTTTCTTTGGCTTTGATAACTGACATTTTTCTTCGGTGGGCGCAGGTCACTTTATCGGGTTTTTGGGTGTTGATTAATTTTGAAAGGGTAGCTTTTTCTGAAGAATTCAACAAATCAAGATGAGGCTTCATCAATTTGTAGATAGTAATGGCATCCATAATTGATTTTTTTCTAGCAACTGCTAATAGGTTGTTTCTAAAGGTAATAAAAATTAGGAACATGAGGAAGCACAAGCTACAGAGATGCTTCTAAAGAAATAAAAAAAAAGAAAAATGGTAAAGAAAAATAAGGCACACAAAAACATCACCCTCAAAAGAAGGACCTCTTACACCTTTATAAATTTTCTATTATCCTGCAATTTCCAAAATGACTAAAACTATGGCGAAAATGGCGATCAAAAAGATCATTCCAAGTACAATAGCAATTATCACCTTTTGGGTAGTAGAAAACTCGACGGTGTAATTATTCCAGATGTTTGTTAGTGCGCTCATAGGTAACGGAGTTTAATAATTCCAAAATACAAACTACACATAACTTACTGTGCTTCTTAAATTTACAATAAAAAATTTGCTTTAACAACTAAACTTTAAAAAGACACCAGGTTTAAATATCAGGGATAATTCTTTATCTTTTTCCAGGTGCTGTTTTTTGAGCTTAAAAGGAATTATTAAAGTTTTAGCATAAAATAGCATCTGCCTGCCATATTTTTGTGGTACATGAATCAAAAAAGGAAATATACCGAAGGAGGGATCTTTACATCCCTTTTCCACCTCGCCGTTCCTATAATCCTGGCAAACATACTCCAAACTGCTTATCAGCTAATCGATACCTTTTGGCTGGGTAGACTGGGTGCAAATGCTGTTGCTGCAGTAAGCATCAGTTTCCCCCTGTTATTCCTGGTGTTGTCACTGGGCTCGGGCTTAACCTTGGCGGGAACCGTGCTGGTCTCTCAATACTATGGTGCCGAAGATCAAAAAAGAGTAGATTTTAATTCATCACAAACCATTTCCCTGATCTTTTTTATATCTCTATTCCTTTCGGTGTTGAGCTATTTTGCAGCTGCACCGCTCATGAAGCTCATTGGTGCAGGCCCTGAAATCCTGGAAGATTCAGTGAGTTACTTTCAGGTCTCTTCCATTGGATTTGTGTTTCTCTTTATGTTCTTTTCCTTCCAGTCGCTCATGCGCGGGATAGGAAATGTGATGCTGCCCGTTTATATCGTACTATTTACCGTATTCCTGAACCTTATCCTGGACCCTCTTTTTATCTATGGATACGGTCCCATACCCGGATATGGGGTAGCCGGGGCGGCAGTTGCAAGTATTATTACCCAGGCACTTTCAGCTGTCATAGGCCTGTGGATCCTTTTTAGAGGCAGGAGCGGAATCAGGATTCATTTTAACCAGATGAGACCTCACATTTCTACCTTAAAACGGATTGTCAATCTTGGAATTCCTGCCAGTATAGAACAATCTACCAGAGCTCTTGGGATGACCTTTATGGTAATACTTGTTACGGGCTTTGGAAGTGAAGTGGTGGCAGCCTATGGAATTGGCGCCCGAATTTTAAGCTTTATCATTATCCCGGCACTGGGGCTCGCCATTGCCACCACCTCTCTCGTAGGACAAAACATTGGAGCCATCAAAATTAAACGGGCTGAGCAGGTTGCAAACTTAAGTAGCAAGATCGCTTTTTTTGGCCTTACCGCAATGGGAGTTCTCATGTACTTCTTTGCTGTTCCCATCACAGCTTTCTTTATTCCTAACGATCCTGAAGTAATTAATGATGCCGCATATTTCATAAAGATTATGGCACCCAGTTTCGGACTTTTAGGCGTACAGCAGGTTTTAAACGGGGTTTTTAATGGTGCAGGATTCACCAAAGCCTCAATGCTCATTTCAATCCTCAACCTCTGGATCATCAGGTTTCCTGTGGCTTTTATGCTTTCGCACAAAACCGACCTTAGCTACGAAGGGATCTGGTGGGCGTTTCCAATTTCGAACCTCATTGCTGCCCTGGCCGCTTTTATTTACTTTAAGCGGGGTTACTGGAAACTGAGACTCTATAAGAAGAGAAATTAACAGCAGTTCCCGATTCACAAGAGCTTAACAATTATATTTTTTTGCTGTTAAAAGTCTTTTGGTTCCGTTCCAAAAATGGGAATTTAGAGTTATAATAAACTTAAAATCAGCAAACATGGCACAGTCAGATTCTAAGACCACAAAAGATCATAACACCATTAAGAACTGGACCGAAGAAAGAGACGGAAAACCTGCAGTGGTAGAAAGTACAACCAACAGTAGTGAAGGCGGGGGTTTACTCCGCATCAATTTCCCCGGTTATGCAGAAGATAATCTCAAAAATATCTCGTGGGAAGAGTTCTTCAGGATATTCGACGAAAATAATTTACAATTCCTTTACCAGGAAAATACCAAAGATGGTGGAGAAAGTAAATTTTTCAAGTTTGTGAGCGACGATTAATAAAAATCTCTGGAAAAAGGTCAATTAGGAAAACCTATTCAGAATTGGATAATTCAGGAACTCAGAAAACCATTTTTTTTTACTGAAGAGAACTTCTGAAGACTTTTACTTCTTAATATAGCACCAATAATCTAAATTTGATTTTCAATTTTCCTGCTAAGGAATAAGTTACATTTCATGTACAAAATAAAGAACGATCAATTAAGCATAGGTGTACGAAAAACCGGTGCTGAACTCTGCAGCCTGAAAAAGACCGGAAGTGAACTTGAATATCTCTGGCAGGGAACACCCGAAATTTGGGGCGGGCAGGCCCCAAACCTTTTTCCTGTTGTTGGAGGTCTAAAAGAAGATACTTACTTCTTTGAAGGCAACAAATATTCTTTGCCAAGACATGGCTTTCTTAGGCACAACAAAAATTTTATACTTAAAGAACAGCATGAAAATCAGCTGGTTTTTGAGCTAAGCTATTTCGAAGAAACCCTGAAAGTATATCCTTTCAAATTTACTTTCGAAATAAGTTTTAGCCTTAAAGAAAACAAAGTGTGTGTTTCTCATCGGGTTCTTAATCTTGATGAAAAGCCGCTCTACTTTTCCCTCGGCGGGCATCCTGCTTTTAATGTCCCGCTCTATGAGGATGAATCTCTGGAAGATTATTTTCTTGATTTTAATAGGGATATGAACCTCCACAGTTACACCCTGACTCAAACAGGTTTAATCAAAGAGCAGACGGTGGAAGTGCTCAAAAATGATAAAAAGATCCAGCTTCATAAAAACCTTTTTGACCGGGATGCTCTTATTTTTAAAAATATTCCCTCAAAAAGAATCAGCTTAAAAAATAAGTCCGGCAAAAATATTCTTACTGTTGAATATGAAGATTTCAGGCATCTGGGAATATGGTCAAAACCGGCAGCTCCTTTTGTTTGTCTTGAACCATGGCTGGGCTATGCCGATGTTGAAAATACTAATCAGGATCTAAAAACGAAAGAAGGCATTAACGAATTAATGCCTTCTCAGGAATTTAAAGCTTCTTATTCTATTCAAATTGAATAAAAGAACAAATTATTAATTAGCTTCTGGTCTTCTTTTTGGCGGCTTTGGCGGCACGCTTTTCTTTCAGGCTTAGAACGGGTTCTTTCTTAGCTGAATTCTTTGAAGGTGATTTTTCTTTAGGCATCTTTTTGCATATTTAATTTAGTATAAATGTAGTGAAAGAGATGAATCGAAATCAAGCAATTAAAACTTTTTTAATCAGCAGCATATAAAAAAAATAATCTCCCAAAAATGGCATTTTTGAGAGATCATTATGAATGTTTATTAAGCTGAATCTATGAATGAATCGGCCTGTTATCGGTGGCTGCAAGGGCAGCTTCTTTAACGGCTTCAGCATAAGTGGGGTGTGCGTGGCTCATCCTTGAAATATCTTCGGCCGAGGCACGAAACTCCATGGCAGTCACAGCTTCAGCAATAAGATCGGCTACCCGGGCACCTATCATGTGCACACCAAGTATCTCATCTGTAGTTGCGTCGGAAAGTATCTTCACCATTCCGTCGATATCTCCACTGGCTCTTGATCTTCCCAGGGCGCGCATAGGGAATTTTCCTTCCTTATATTTTACACCTTCTTCTTTTAGTTGTGCTTCGGTCTTACCAACGGCGGCAACTTCAGGCCATGTATAAACCACACCCGGAATTAAGTTGTAATCGATGTGTGGCTTTTGTCCGGCGATAACTTCAGCAACAAGAGTTCCTTCTTCCGAAGCTTTGTGCGCCAGCATTGGGCCTTTGATCACATCGCCTATGGCATAAATGTTCTTTGCTGAAGTTTGTAGCCGGGCATTCACCTCTACCCTTCCGCGGTTGTTAATTTTCACTCCCGCAGCTTCAGCGTTAAGTCCTTCAGTATAAGGTTTACGGCCTACAGAAACCAGGCAGTAATCCCCTTTAAATTCAACTTCTTTGTCTTTTTTGTCTTTGGCTTTAACCACGACTTCATCCCCGTTACGCTCTACAGAATTCACCTGGTGCGAAACATAGAATTTCATTCCCTGCTTTTTAAGGCTCCTGGTCAATTCTTTGGCAAGGGCAGCATCCATTGTAGGAATAATACTGTCCATATACTCCACAACCGAAACTTTTGCACCAAGCCTCATATATACCTGCCCAAGTTCCAGACCTATCACTCCGCCACCAATCACAATAAGGTGTTCGGGGATTTCTTTAAGTTCAAGAGCTTCAGTAGAAGTGATGATCTTCTCTTTGTCAAGCTTTATAAATGGAAGATTGGCAGGCTTTGAACCTGTTGCAATAATGCTGTTTTTAGCTTCAAGAACTTCGGTTTCACCATCAGATTTTTTGATGTTGATATGGGTTTCATCTTTAAAAGACCCCACACCTTCAAAAACGTCGATATTGTTCTTGTTCATAAGAAATTTTATCCCATCTACCGTTTGGTTCACCACAGAACGTTTTCTCTCGATCATTTTTTCCATGTTCACTTTTACCTCCCCCGGAATTTCAATCCCGTGCTCTTCAAAATGCTTCACGGCATCATCGTAGTGATGTGAAGAATCGAGTAGCGCCTTGCTGGGAATACATCCCACGTTTAAACAGGTGCCTCCAAGACTGGAATACTTTTCTATAAGTGCGGTTTTCATCCCCAATTGCGCGCAACGAATGGCAGCGACATATCCTCCGGGGCCTGAACCTATAACAGCAACATCATATTTGCTCATAAGTAAGTTTTTTGTTGAGTTTTTACAAGAATAACAAAAGTACGACTATTAATGACAAATGAAAAGACCGGATTGTTTTGGGAGATATTAGGTGTGAGAAATTAGATTTGAGACAAGGAAAATTTGGCTTGTCGGGTACTGAAATAAGTTGACCGTTTTACGGAGTTTAATACAACTCAGTACTATGGCAAAACCACAGGATTTTTCTAAAGAAGCATCTAATCGAGTAAATCGTTACTTTAGTGAGAGCTTTAAACGTAAGAAGGTACGGGAAATTGAGAAGAACATTTCTACCGTTCTGGAAGTGAGTAAGGAATATGAAGTGTCGACTACGGCAGTTTATAAATGGCTGGACAAGTACTCCCGCAACCGCAAACGAGGTGTAAAACAAGTTGTTGAGCTTATGAGCGATACCCGTAAAATACAGGATTTGAAGGCCAAGATCCGCGAACTGGAGCAACTGGTTGGACAAAAGCAGTTCGAGATCGAGTTCAAAAATAAGATGATCGATATTGCTGAAGAGATGTATGACATCGACATCAAAAAAAAACTTGGTTCCAAACCCTTACCTGGTTCTGGCTCAACAGGAAAGAACACCGATGGAAAATGAACCAGATCTATTGTTGGTTAGGAACTACAAAGCAGAACGTGCATCAGCGGCTCAACAGAGAAATCGAAAGAGAGGAAGAGAAAGAGCAGCTAAAAGTAATTCTGCGGCAGGTAAGAGAGGATCATCCGGATATGGGGTGTAAAGCGCTCTACAAGAAAGTAAATCCTGAGACAATGGGCAGAGACAGGTTCTTTGACTTTTATGGTGAATATGGATTTAAAATAGCGCCAAAAAAGTCCTTTAGAAGAACCACAGACAGTACCGGAGTAATACGTTTTCCTAACCTGGTTAAGGATCGGGAGTTGACAGATATAAACCAGGTATGGGTGAGTGATATAACCTACTATGAAATGAACAGTAAGTTCTATTACCTCACCTTCATAATGGACCAATATTCCAGGAGGATAATTGGTTATAGTGCCAGCAAAACTCTTAAAACAGTTGACACCACAGTACCAGCTTTAAAGATGGCTCTGACTCGCATCAAAGGAGATGAAGAGGTAAAACCTATCATACACTCCGATGGTGGAGGACAGTACTACAGCAAAGAGTTTTTAAAACTTACCAAAGGATATTTAAGAAACAGCATGTGTGTCAATGTCTATGAAAATCCTCATGCAGAAAGGATCAACGGAACAATAAAGAACAGTTATTTGAAAGGATATAATCCTACCAATTTAAATGAGCTGAATAGAAAATTAAGTAAAGCTGTATATATGTATAACCATGAGAAACCACACAGCTCAATACATGATTATACTCCCGTAGAATATGAATATAGATTAAACAAAGAATTAGTAACTTTAAATTAAATAACCAACTCTCAAAAACGGTCAACCCTATTCAGGACTCCACAGCTCCTGAACCTTGAACCATAAACGTTGAACATTAAACCTTGAACATTAAACCTTGAACTTTGAGCCTTGAACCTTAAACACTTAACTCGGTGGTATTTTTAACGGGGCTTATTACAAAAGTACTTTGGGTACTGCCAATGTGTTGCAGGGTGGTGAGCTTGTTGAGCATAAACTCCCGGTAAGCCTCCATATCCTTCACCATTACCTTCAGAATATAATCATATTCGCCGCTCACGTGAAAAACCTCAAGCACCTCGGGCAGTTTGGTAACCTGGCTTTCAAAGCCGGTAACATTCCCTTTGGTATGCTGCACCAGTTTGATGTGGCAAAAAGCCGTAAAGGAACGCTCCACTTTTTCGGGTCTTACAAGAGCTACGTATTTGGAAATTACCCCGGCGCGTTCCAGTTTTCTTATCCGTTCATAAACAGCAGTAACCGAAAGCCCCAGTTTGCCGGCCAGTTCTTTGTTGGTCTTTTTTGAATTCTCCTGCAGTAAAGCCAGCAGTTTTTTATCGGTGGGATCGCTAATCATTCCGTTATTTTTTCCTGAAATAATGTATATAAACAAATATATCTGAAATATTATCTAAAAATACCATTTTTGGCAGATAAATATTCTATATAATAGTATCATCATTGATTTTATTTCTGAAATTTCTTTTCTTTGGATAGAATAAAAACATAAACATCATGAAATTCAAACCGGCAGATAAGATACAGGACCTACAGTACTTTGGAGAATTTGGAGGGGTAAACCCCAGTATTTCCGATTCTTCTACTTACACGTTCCTTTCAGCAAAGACTATGTTTGACACCTTTGAAGGTAACGCCGAAGGTTGTTATTTATATTCCCGTCACTCCTCCCCTTCCAATTTATATTTGGGCGAAGCACTTGCGGCTATGGAAGGCACCGAAGCTGCAAACGTCGCAGCTAGTGGAATGGGCGCTATCACCCCGGTTTTATTGCAACTGTGCCAGGCAGGAGATCACATCATTTCCAGCCGCACCATTTACGGCGGAACCTACGCTTTTCTTAAAAACTTTGCTCCAAGGCTGAACATCACTACTTCTTTTGTTGATATCACCAATTTAGAAAAGGTAGAAGCTGCAATAACCAAAGACACCAGGGTAATTTACTGTGAAGCCGTAAGTAACCCTTTACTGGAAGTAGCCGATCTTAACGGACTTTCAGAAATAGCAAAAAAACACGGACTTAAATTCGTGGTAGACAACACTTTCTCGCCCCTGGCCATCTCCCCTGCAACTATGGGTGCCGATGTGGTGATTCACAGCCTTACCAAATTCATTAACGGCTCCAGCGATACTGTTGGCGGCGTGGTTTGCGGAACCCAGGAATTTATCAACGAACTTAGAAGTGTGAACGATGGTGCCAGTATGCTGCTGGGCCCAACGATGGATTCTATGCGGGCTGCTTCTATTTTAAAGAACCTGCGTACCCTGCACATCAGGATGAAACAACACAGTCACAATGCCCTTTTCCTTGCCGAAAAATTTGAGCAGGACGGCCTTAGAACTGTATATCCCGGCCTAAAAAGCCATCCGGGGCATGAGATGTACAAAAGCATGATGAACAAGGAGTACGGTTACGGCGGAATGTTGGTTGTAGATGCCGGTTCCCTTGATAAAGCCAATGCCCTTATGGAAATGATGCAGGAAAAAAACCTGGGCTACCTCGCAGTAAGCCTCGGGTTCTACAAAACCCTGTTTAGTGCCCCCGGAACCTCAACTTCTTCGGAAATTCCTGAAGAAGAGCAAAAAGAAATGGGACTTTCTGACGGAATTATAAGATTCTCTATTGGTCTTGACAATGATGTTGAGCGCACTTACAGGATGATGAGGGAATGCATGGAAAAAGTGGGTATCCTGAAACCTTCGGAAGCAGCAACAAACTAAATAGCGCTTTAGAATACTTCCGAAGTAAATATCTTAGGAAATAATATTTTCATATAAGGTTCCAAAAATGCCATTTTTGGAACCTTATATTTTATCAACATATAGTCTTAAAGCGAGTTTGAATCTTTATATTTGTGAGGTTTTGCCGGTGAGACAGGTGACCGCACATACGGTGACCCTCATCATATAATGACCGACATTTTTGTCACATTTTTGTTTTAAATAAATTTTCATGATAGAGATTAACAGGTACATAGATCACACTATTCTCAAACCAACAGCTACCAGTGAGGATATTGTGGAGGTATGTAAAGAAGCTAAAGAGTACAATTTTTTTTCGGTTTGCGTGAACAGCGGCTTTGTACCTCTTGCTAAAAAAGAACTTGAAGGAACTGATGTAAAAGTTTGTACGGTGGTTGGTTTTCCTTTGGGAGCTATGTCTACTGCCGCTAAAGTATTTGAGACCCAACAAGCACTCAAAGATGGCGCTGAAGAGGTTGACATGGTGATCAATATTGGGGAACTGAAGTCTAAAAACTTTAAACAAGTAGAAGAAGAGATCGCCGAAATTAAAAAGACCGTAGGTGACAAGGTTCTCAAAGTAATTATTGAAACATGCTACCTCACCCCTCAGGAAATTGTTTTGGCCAGCGAAATTGCTGTAAAAGCAAAAGCCGATTTTGTAAAAACCTCTACCGGATTTGGCAATGACGGCGCCCGACTCGAAAATATTGAGTTAATGAAAAAAGCTGTTGAAGGAAAGGCAAAATTAAAAGCATCGGGAGGTATAAAGAACCTTGATACCGCTTTGTCTTTCATTGAAGCAGGAGTAGAAAGAATAGGAACTTCTTCGGGAATATCAATTGTAAAGGAATTAAAAAAATGAGCATACACATTGGCGCCAAAAAAGGCGATATAGCAGAAACAGTTTTATTACCAGGAGATCCATTAAGAGCAAAATGGATTGCAGAAACTTATCTTGAAGACGTAAATTGTTACAACCAGGTACGCAACATGTTTGGGTACACAGGTACTTATAAAGGACGAAAGATTTCGGTTCAGGGGACCGGGATGGGTGTGCCTTCAATTTCCATTTATGCGCACGAATTGATCAATGAATTTGGTGTAAAAAACCTCATTAGGGTTGGTAGCGCCGGGTCTTATCAAAAAAGTGTGAAGCTTCGCGATATCGTTATTGCTATGGCGGCTTCATCAACTTCAGGGATCAACCAGTACAGGTTCCAGGGAGCCGATTTTGCACCAACTGCAAGTTTCAGTCTTTTTCAGCAGGCAATTGAAAAGGCTAAAGAGAAGAATATTGAAGTAAAGGCAGGAAATGTACTTACCAGTGATGAATTCTATGCCGATGAATTTGAATCTTATCAAATGTGGTCTAATTTCGGGGTGCTTTGTGTAGAAATGGAATCATCGGGCTTGTATACAATTGCAGCTAAACACGGGGTAAACGCCCTTTCTCTTCTTACGATATCTGACTCTTTGGTGACGAAAGAAAAGACCACTACCGAAGAACGCGAAAGCACTTTTAAAGGAATGGTGGAAATTGCACTTGAATTAGGATAGAATATCCCATATAACTAAACAGAAGCGGAAATTTCAGAATGAAGTTTCCGCTTTTTTATTTTAACTGCAGATTGTTCAGAAGCTATACAAATTGGTATTTTCTGTTCAAAAGGGTATTTTCATAGCCAAGTATTGAAGTCTCACCTTTTGACTTTTAACGAAAAATCGTAACATTACGCATTCAAAAATTTACACCCCCTTAAATGGAAGACGAAAAATTCATCAAAGACACAAAAGTTCTTGAAAATCGTGAGTTGAATATTTGGGAAGCCTTGTTTCCTGTATTTGCCTTAGTTGGAATGCTGGCGTACAACGTTTTTGTTTATGGAGACGACTCCCTTAGCGGTTCTAACCAGTTCATCCTTCTATTGGGAGCAGCGGTTGCAGCAATAGTTGGAATGTTCAACAAGGTGAAATTCGACACCATGATTGAGGAGGTGGCCAATAATATTAAATCTACCACCGGTGCAATCCTTATCCTCCTTATGGTAGGTTCTTTGGCAGGTACATGGCTTATTAGTGGAATTATCCCCACGATGATCTACTACGGATTACAAATACTCAATCCTACCATTTTCCTGGCAGCAACCGTGGTCATTTGTTCGGTAATCTCTGTGGCCACCGGAAGTAGCTGGACCACTTCTGCGACTGTAGGTATTGCCCTTATTGGAATTGCCGAAGCACTAGGAATCTCGGTAGGCATGACTGCCGGTGCAATACTTTCGGGTGCATATTTTGGGGATAAGATGTCGCCCCTTAGTGATACCACTAACCTCGCCCCTGCCATGGCCGGGACAGATCTATTTACTCACATACGATACATGACCCTCACGACGGTACCCACCATAGCGATCACTATTATTGTTTTCATTATTCTTGGATTCACAGTAGAACCATCGGGAACTGCAGATACAAGCGCCATTCTGGCGTCTATTGACAGCGCGTTTAATATCAGCCCCTGGCTGTTTGCAGTACCTGTACTGGTGATTGTACTCATCGTCATGAAAACGTCTCCCCTCATCGCCCTGCTTCTTGGGACGCTGCTGGGTGCTGCTGCAGCATTGATCTTTCAGCCAGAGGTGGTAACTGCCGTATCTGGTTATGAGCATCTTTCGTTTGAAGCCGCTTATGTGGGACTCATGAATTCAATAACCATAGACACTTCAATCACTACAGATAACGCCCAACTCAACGATCTTTTCTCTTCAGGAGGAATGTATGGAATGCTGGGGACCATTTGGCTTATCATCTGCGCCATGGTCTTTGGCGGGATCATGGATGCCATTGGCGCTCTTGCTACTATTAGTAAAGCCCTTCTTAACCTGTTCCATACTACTTTCGGGCTTTTTGCCAGCACCGTCTTTAGCTGTATTACGCTTAACGCCACAGCATCTGACCAGTATTTGGCTATTGTGGTACCGGGAAAAATGTTTGCCAAAGCTTACCGCGATAAAGGCCTGGCACCAGAGAACCTTAGTAGGTCGTTAGAAGATTCGGGTACCGTTACCTCTGTACTTATTCCGTGGAATACCTGTGGTGCTTATCACAGCGGGGTGCTTGGTGTGCCGGTAGCTTCTTACTTCGTTTATGCTATTTTTAACTACCTGAGCCCATTCATGACCTTATTCTATGCAGCTTTCAACTTTAAAATAAGACAGCTGGCAGACAAAGCAACAGCTCAATAACAATAAGTTATACAAAAAGAATAATAGCATTAGAAAAACCTATAACAAAATAAAAAATAAAGATTTGCGGCCTTAGTAGGGCCGGTCTTTGTTTTTATCTTTGCACTCGAATTAAATCAATAATAAAAACTTATAATACTATGGCATTAGTAGGAAAAAAATTTCCAAACTTAGAAGTAAACGCTATGAATGATATGGGTGATACTTTTAAGATCAACGTATTCGAAGAAGCTAAAAATAACGGTAAAAAAGTTTTGCTTTTTTGGTACCCAAAAGATTTCACCTTTGTTTGCCCTACAGAACTACACGCATTTCAGGAAGCTCTTGCTGAGTTTGAAAAAAGAAATGTAATGGTAATTGGTGCTTCATGTGATACTCCAGAGGTTCACTTTGCCTGGTTAAATACTCCAAAAGACGACGGAGGAATTGAAGGTGTTACCTACCCAATCCTTGCTGACTCTAACAGGAACCTTGCTAACCAACTTGGCATTCTTGACATTACAAACGAGAGCTACAACGAAGAAACCGGTATCTACACTGTAGAAGGTGATAACGTAACTTACCGTGCTACTTACCTTATTGACGAAGAAGGAACAGTATTCCACGAAGGTATTAACCACATGCCTCTTGGTAGAAACGTAAAAGAATTCATCCGTTTGATCGATGCTTACACTCACGTACAGGAAAAAGGTGAGGTTTGTCCTGCAAATTGGGAAGAAGGAAAAGATGCCATGAGTGCAAACCGTAAGGGAGTAGCATCTTACCTAAGCTCTAACTAAAAACGCATTACAATGAGAGAATTGACTGAAGATAATTTGGCTGAAGTAGTTGCCGATAATGAAACTGTAGTTGTACAGTACATGGCCGGATGGTGCGGTAACTGCAGGGTGATGAAGCCCAAGTTCAAGAAGCTTGCTGCCGAAAATGAAAACGCAACTTTTCTCCTGGTTGATGCCGAAAAGAATCCTGAATCCAGGAAAATGGCCAAAGTAGACAATTTGCCAACTTTTGCCACTTTTAAAAACGGTGCATTTGTAAACCAGGTGCAAACTAACAAATTTGAACTTTTAAAAGACCTAGTTAATGAAGTTACCAGTAATTAGACACCTGCAAAAGAACAACGATAAAGAAAAACTTGAAAACACGCTTGAAGTTTTAGAATCGTTCTGCGACCACAGGTCGGTGAGTGAGGAAGAAATGGATGTGATTGGAGAGTTGATCAGCAACATTTGCGGTGCTCTTGAAGTTCAGAATATGATAGATGAAGGAATGCCCGAAAGAGATGCGGCAAACAACTTCATGAAAAAAGTGTTGAGTTCTATAGATAAATAGACCCGCACAATACATAGATAATAAAGGCTGTCTCTCGTTTTTGAGGCAGCCTTTTTGTTTTATGACAATTTTAGTAAAATACCATCCCCAAAATTTTAATTTTAGTAGCTCAACCTAAGAAAAGTCGATATGTCACAAATAACGCATAAAGGAAAACCTATTACTACTTATGGCCACCTGCCCGAAAAAGGGGAAAGAGCTCCGCATTTTGAATTATTAAAATCAGACCTCAGCGTTGCCACCCTTCAGGATTTTAAGGGTAAGCGGGTGATCATGAATATATTCCCAAGTATTGACACCAATGTTTGCGCCACCTCGGTGAACAACTTTAGTGAACGTGCAGCCGATCTTGAGAACGTGGTGGTACTAAATATTTCCCGCGACCTGCCATTTGCCCAGGAGCGGTTCAGGAAAGTCAATGAAATTTCGAACGGAATAAACCTTTCAGACTTCAGGGAACGCAACTTCGGAAAAGATTACGGCCTCGAGATTATAGATGGCCCTATGGAAGGATTATTGTCGCGCGTAGTTATTGTGCTCGATGAGAACGGAAAGATTCTCCACACCGAACAGGTAGATAAGATTGAAGATGAGCCTAACTACCTGGAAGCTCTTAAACCCTTGCTATAATGTATAATTTCATCACCGGCCGAATCAAAGGAGGTGGTTATGCAATAAAAGGTGCGTGGCTGCTACTGCGCCATGAACCCAGTATCCAGGTGCAGTTTGTTATTGCCGTGATTATGACCATTGCGGGGTTTTTCTTCGGAATTACCCCGACTGAATGGGTCATGCAAATCTTTGCCATTGGGCTGGTAATGGCCACCGAAGGTGTAAACACTGCCATTGAAAACATTGCCGACTTTGTACATGCCGATTATCATGTAAAAATAGGACGCATAAAAGACGTTGCGGCAGGAGCTGTTTTCTTTGCCGCCATAGCAGCCGTGGCAGTTGGGCTCATTATATATATTCCCTATATCTTTTATACCGTCTAGACTTATCGAATTTCATTTAAGCTGAAAGCGTAGGCAATTAACCTCTCACACCCCGATACCTTCCAAAAATGGCATTTTTGAGAAACATTTTTTAGAGGGTCGGGATTAAAGCAAGGCTTATTCGGTGATCTGCCGCTAACAAAACTTCTTTAAAATAGATTTTACCTTTTCTTTATATTAGCTGGCACTAATTTGTATTTTTGCGCCCAAACCTTCAGTTCTACTATGGCTAAAAGAAAAGCTGTCAAAAAATCTTCTTCAAAATCCTCTTTTTCGAAGTCCTCGTTAAGGCTTTCCCCTAAGGGAAAGGTGCTATTGGGAAGCTTTTTGATCTTTTTTGGGCTGGCGCTGTTAATTGCCTTTACCTCTTTTCTTTTTAACTGGCAGGTAGATCAAAGTACCCTTTCACAGCTAGGCAACCGTGAAGTTGAAACTAAAAACCTCCTCAGCAAGTTCGGGGCCGCTATAAGCAACTTCTTTATTTATGAGGGCTTTGGTATTGCAGCCTTTGCATTTGCTTTTCTCACCATTACCACGGGGATCTACTACTTTATGAGCCTAAACAAAAAAGCTTTGTTCCGGTTTTGGTTCTGGGGCCTTCTGGTGATGATATGGGTTTCGGTTTTCCTGGGATTCTTTGCTGAATCTAATGCCCTGCTTGGTGGTACCGTGGGTTACGAAATAAATGATTACCTTCAGGATTACCTGGGCTTTACCGGTACGGTACTCCTGCTTTCATTCTTGTTCATCGCATACCTGGTGATAAGGCTTAAAATTACTCCCGAAAAGTTGATTTCAGCTTTAAAAAGAACTAAAGAAAATATTTCAGAAGATTTCCAGACTTCTTCTTCTGTTTCTGAAGACTTCGGATCAAGAAATACTTCAGAAGCAACCAAACCGGCACCCCAACAAAAACAGGCAGAACAGCCAAAGCCTGCAACGCCTGAAGCAGAAAAACCAACACCTCCACAACCCGCTCCCGAAAAAGTTGTAATCCGTTCAGAAGAAAACCCCGATGACGTGGCGATGGAAGTTGAAACGGCGCACGAGGAAGAAGAACTTGACGATAACCTGAGCCGTAAACTGGTAGAAGATTATGGCGAGTTTGACCCAACTCTTGAACTTAAAAATTACCAGTTCCCTACCATTGAACTTCTCAAAGATCACAACGCCAATGGCGGCGGTATTACCATTAACCAGGAAGAACTGGAGGAGAACAAGAACAGGATTGTTGATACCCTCAAAAATTACAAAATTGATATTGCGCAAATCAAGGCTACAGTTGGCCCTACCGTGACGTTATACGAGATCATCCCCGAGGCAGGAATAAGGATTTCGAAGATCAAGAGCCTTGAAGATGATATTGCACTTTCCCTTTCAGCTTTAGGTATTAGGATCATTGCTCCAATTCCGGGAAAGGGAACTATTGGTATTGAAGTTCCAAATAAGAATTCCACCATGGTTTCCATGAGAAGCGTAATTGCCTCCCCCCGCTTTCAAAATGCCGAAATGGAACTGCCAATGGCTTTGGGTAAAACGATATCGAACGAGACCTTTGTGGTTGACCTTGCTAAAATGCCTCACCTGCTTATGGCAGGAGCTACAGGACAGGGGAAATCTGTTGGGCTTAACGCTATACTTACATCACTTCTTTACAGCAAGCATCCTGCAGAGGTGAAGTTTATCCTGGTAGATCCAAAAAAGGTAGAATTAACGCTCTTTAATAAAATAGAAAGACATTACCTCGCGAAGCTTCCCGATACCGACGAAGCTATAATTACAGATAATACCAAGGTGATCAATACCCTCAATTCGTTGTGTATTGAGATGGACAACCGGTACGAGTTGCTAAAAAACGCCATGGTAAGGAACATAAAAGAATACAATGTAAAGTTCAAGGCTAGAAAACTGAACCCCGAGAACGGCCACAAATTTTTGCCTTATATTGTACTGGTGGTAGACGAATTTGCCGATCTTATTATGACGGCCGGTAAAGAAGTTGAAGCTCCAATAGCAAGACTGGCCCAGTTGGCTCGGGCTATTGGGATACATTTGATCATTGCTACCCAGCGGCCTTCTGTGAACGTAATTACGGGGATCATCAAAGCAAACTTTCCTGCCCGTATAGCTTTCAGGGTAACTTCAAAGATAGATTCACGTACTATTCTCGACAGCCAGGGGGCCGATCAACTTATTGGAAAGGGAGATATGCTATTCACCCAGGGCAACACCCTGCTCAGGTTACAATGTGCTTTTGTTGACACTCCCGAGGTAGATAAGATCACCGAATTCATTGGATCGCAAAAGGCTTATGCCGATGCTTATCACCTCCCCGAGTACAGTGGAGAGGAAAGTGGCACATCTCTTGATATTGACGTAAGCGACCGGGACAACCTCTTCCGCGAAGCTGCCGAAGTCATAGTGATCGCACAACAGGGATCGGCATCTTTACTTCAGAGAAAGCTGAAACTGGGGTATAACCGCGCAGGCAGGATCATTGATCAACTGGAGGCAGCCGGAGTCGTGGGACCCTTTGAGGGCAGCAAGGCACGACAAGTACTGGTGCAGGATCTGGAAGGCCTGAACCAGCTGTTAAATGAAGAATAGTATAACCACATAAGAAAATGAAAAAAATAATTTTAGTAGTAGCGGCAATAATGACTTTTATGGCAGGAAATGCCCAATCGTCTAAAGAAGCCAAACAATTGCTCAGCGAAGTTTCCTCGAAGGTAGAATCTTATAAAAACATAGTCATTGAGTTCAAATATGGACTTGAAAATACTGCCGAGAATGTAAAGCACGAAACCCGTGGAGATGTAAGCCTTGAAGGTGAAAAATACCTGCTCAACATTATGGGCACCACCCGGTTATTTGACGGGGCAAAATTGTACACCATCATCCCCGAAGATGAAGAAATTAATATTTCCTCTCATAATCCGGAGGACGACCAGGATATTAGTCCGTCTAAAATGCTGACCTTTTACAACAACGGGTACAAAACAGAAATGGGCCCAGTACAGGATCTTAAGGGACGTAAAATTCAGTATGTGAAGCTTACACCTATAGATTCCAACGCCGAGATTAAAGAAATCCACCTTGGCATTGACAAACAAACAAAGCACATCTATAACATGATCCAAACGCAGGACAATGGCACTAAAATCACTATTACAGTAAACAGTTTCAAGACCAATCAACCCCTGCCCCAGTCACTGTTCCAGTTTAAAGAAAGCAGGTATAAAGACTATTATATTAACCGGTTAGACTAAGTAATTGAAAATACTAGACAGGTACATACTTACCAGCTACCTAAGAACGTTCTTTTCGGTCTTTGTAATACTCATGTTCATATTTGTATTACAAACCATCTGGCTGTACATTGGGGAGCTGGCAGGTAAAGACCTCGATGCCGAGGTCATCTTTAAATTCCTGTTATACTTTAGTCCGAAGCTGGTACCGCTGGTACTACCGCTTACCATTCTGCTTACTTCCATCATGACCTTTGGGAATTTTGCCGAAAATTATGAATTCGCAGCAATGAAATCGGCAGGAATATCTTTACAGCGGGCAATGCGGCCACTTACTTTTTTCATCTTACTGGTAAGTATTACCGCCTTTTTCTTTTCCAATAATGTGATTCCTGCTGCCGAGTATAAATCTATAAACCTGAGAAGGAACATTGCCCAGTTAAAGCCCGCAATGGCTATTTCTGAAGGAGTATTTAACGACCTGGGCCAGATCAATATTAAAGTTGAAGAAAAATCGGGAGAACGAGGCCAGTATCTTAAAGATGTCATCATCCATAAAAAGAACGAGCGCCGCCCCGGAAATTACACCGTAATAAAAGCTACGGAAGGAGAATTGGTAGGAAGCACAGGCTCAAATGTTTTAAGTTTGATCCTGAAGGATGGTAACTACTACGATGAGATTATTCCCGATTCACCTCGCGACAGGCAGAAAAAGCCTTTTGCAAAAAGCTATTTTGAAGAGTACGTGATCAACATGGATCTTTCAGGGTTTAACGACATAGACCTTGATGAGGAGAACTACAGCAACTCCCATAATATGCTAAAGATCTCAGAACTCACCCGAACTATAGATTCTTTTTCTACTTCCTATAATGAGGATCTGGAATCTTTTTCACGAAATATGTACAGCCGCACAGGGGTCGAAAATCTCAAGAGAGAAAACACTGCCACAGAAGATACGGTTATTGAACCCGAAAAAGGAATTTTACCACTCTATGAAACCCATGAGGCCTCGCAGATTGTTAATCTCGCGCTGGGCAATGTAAATGGTGCACTGGTTACGGTGGTTGGTAAGCGTACAGAACTATTACAGGCTTCAAAACGCCTTAATAAATTTGAGATCGCCCTTCACGAGAAGTATGTACTTGGCTTTGCCTGTATTGTTCTTTTCTTTGTAGGTGCGCCACTGGGAGCCATCATTAGAAAAGGAGGAATGGGATTGCCCATGGTAATAGCCGTGCTGCTGTTCCTTACCTATCACTTTATTGGGATCTTTGCAAAGAACAGTGCCGAAGAAGGGCAGATTAGTCCATTTCTGGGAACCTGGCTTTCTACGCTTATTATGCTCCCTTTAGGAATATTTCTCACCTATAGAGCAACTACAGACCAAGGATTATTCAGCTTTAGCATTCTCTTTGAGCCTATTAAAAAGTTGCTGAAAAGAACGCACATTATGGGTCGTTCCCAAAAGGATTAATATCTTTACCGGCAATAATACTGCACATCTATGATTACTGAAACTTCCTTTCAACTACATACTATTAAAGAAGCTATTGATGACATTAGAGCCGGTAAGGTGATCATTGTTGTTGACGATGAAGATCGTGAAAATGAAGGAGATTTTCTGGCTGCTGCTTCCAAAGTAACCCCCGAAATGATCAACTTTATGGCTACTCATGGGCGGGGTCTCATTTGCGCCCCTATTACCGAGAAGCGTTGTAAAGAGCTGCAACTTGAAATGATGGTTGGCAACAGCACAGATCCTATGGAAACTGCTTTTACTATTTCTGTAGATCTTAAGGGGAAAGGAGTAACCACAGGAATTTCGGCATCAGACAGAGCAGAGACTGTAAAAGCCCTTATTGATCCCGACACCAAACCTTTCGACCTTAGTCGTCCCGGACATATTTTTCCGCTTAAAGCTAAAGAAGGAGGCGTATTAAGACGTACAGGCCATACCGAAGCTGCTATTGACTTTGCAAGGCTGGCAGGCTTTCCTCCTGCCGGGGTTATTGTAGAGATCATGAATGAAGACGGCTCTATGGCACGGCTACCGCAGCTCCTGGAGGTAGCTAAAAAATTTGACCTTAAGGTAGTGTCTATTGAAGATCTTGTAGCTTATAGGATGCAGCACGATTCTCTTATTACCAAAAAGGAAGATTTTGATATCAACACCCGCTTTGGAACATTTAGGTTAAGAGCTTACCAACAAACTACAAATAAGCAGGTGCATATTGCACTTACCAAAGGCGCCTGGAAATCTTCAGATCCGGTGCTGGTACGCATGAATTCAACGCTCGTCAATAATGACATTTTAGGCACCCTTACAAACGATGCCGACAAGAAGCTAGATTACATGTTCAAGGCGATAAACGAGGAAGGAAAAGGAGCCATTGTCTTTATTAACCAGGAAAGCCAGTCCCTCAATTTACTTAAAAGACTTGGCGAGCTTAAAGACCTTCAAAAAATGGGAGAAATGAAAGCCCCTCCCCTTGTGATGGATTCTAAAGACTTCGGAATTGGAGCACAGATCCTTCATGATCTTGAAATCCACAAACTCCGCCTCTTATCTAATACAAAACAGACAAAACGTGTGGGAATGATAGGATACGGACTCGAAATTATCGAGTACGTAAAATATTAAATTTCAATAACAGTATCTTCCAGAGGTCTTCTCACTTTTTTAAGGGAGGCAAAAAGATCATCTTCGGCACGGTAACCTACAGGTAAGGCAAGAACTGCTTCAAGGCCGTATTTCTCAAGCTCAAGGATCTTGTTGTATTCTTGCGGTTCAAAACCTTCCATGGGGCAGGAATCGATTTTTTCTACTGCACAAACGGTGAGCAAAGTACCAAGTACAAGATAAGCCTGGTGAGTGGCCCATATTTTCACTTCGCTAACAGGCTTTTGTTCAAAATCTCCTACCAGTGACTCTTTAAAGGGATGCAGTATCTCATCAGGAGTTTTTCGCACATCCTGAACCGTCTTAAAGTAGTTTTCAATAAAAGCTTTGTTCACGGTACGCTCAATGCAAATAACCAGCACATGAGATGCGGTGTTTACCTGCTGTTGATTGTAAGAGGCTTTCATCAGCTTCTCCTGCACATCCTTATTTTGCACCATCACCAATCTAAGGGGCTGGAGCCCGTAAGAGGTAGCAGTCAGGTTAAAAGCATTTTTAAGTAATTCTATCTTCCCGGCCGGAAGTAGTCTTTCAGGATCAAATTTCTTTGCTGCGTATCGCCACTTTAGTGCATCAACACTTTCCATATCTAAAATTTTCACAAAGATACATCCCTCAAACAGAGGCTGCAAATGAAGAGTGTGGTAAGAAAGAAAGGGGGAAGAGGTTCTAGAATCAGTCGCGTTTCCGCTCTCTTTTGTCACGGTATAAGTTGTAGACCTTTCGAATCAAGAAAGCACTGACCAATAAAACTCCCAGGATCTCGAGTCCCAATATCAAATAAAATAACCCCATATAGTAATGTTTTGTTGAGTCTCGTTGAATCCAAAAAGCCAAATGTACCTTAAAGCACTGTTAAAGGTTGCCGTTATTAGCACAACCTATACAACTTATAACACAACTTTAAATACATAATTTTAGAAAATCAGGTATTTTTAAGATAAATCCTTTACAATTTTTTTAAAGATTACATTATCCGAAAAGGATTTGTTAGAGTAAATTAAAAATATATTGAAGACCAAAAAGAAAAAACCATTAGATGGAAATTTTTGTAAAAGCTCTTCCTGTTGAAGAGATTATTGAAAGCTTATCCAAACAATTTAGAACTCCACTTAAAAAAGACGCGGGAGAACTCACCATAGAACTTCCTGAAAAGCTTGGGCAGGGTTTCATTAGAGGAACCAGTTTTGATTCGGGTGTAGGGATCATTGAATACAATGTAACCTTTTACAAGGATATGGAGATCCATTTCACTATTAACCAGACACACCCTTTAAAGTTCATATTTTGTTCTGAAGGCAGGGTAAACCACGCCTTTGAAGAAAACGAAGACATTCATACCATAGACACCTACCAAAACGTGATCGTATCCAGTAGCGGGTACAACGGCCATGTGCTTTATTTTAAAGCCAATGAGACCTCGCATGTTTTTAGCCTGGAGATCATTCGGGCAGAATTTAATAAAAGAAAGAACTTTGGGTATAAAGATATCAGCCCACGCCTGGAGCAGCTGTTTAAAGATGACGTAGCCCAGGAGCTTTTCTTCTACCAGGGTAATTACAGCATTCAAGCTGCCGATATTGTAGAAGACATCGCTAAAAAAGATCATACCGGATTTTTGCGTTTCATCTTTTTAGAAGGTAAAGCCTATGAGATGCTTACCAAACAAATAAGCCAGTTCATAGACGATCAGCAAAACGACAACAAATCTACCATGCTTAGAAGAAGCGATGTAGAAAAAGTCAAAAGAGCTGTAGACGTGATCAATCAGGATCTCAATAAGAATTATTCTGTTGATGAGCTGGCCAAAGAAGTAGGAACCAATGTAAATAAATTACAGGAAGGTTTCAGGTACATGTTCAACCTCACTGTGAATAAATATGTACAACAGGTAAAGCTCGAAGCTGCAAAAGAAATGCTTAGTGAATCAGATCAAAATATTTCACAAATTGTTGGCCAGATTGGGCTCAACAACCGAAGCTATTTTTCAAAGATATTCAAAGAAAAATATGGTGTAAGCCCCAAGTACTTTCTAAATAACAAATTCAACGAAAGCGAAAACAGTACTGAAAATGAGGAAGACGAAGTTGAGGACGGGAAAAATTAACCCGAAAGTGCATCAATGGCCTTTTCTATATCAATCCCTTTTTCAAGCACAGCTTTAAATAGATCTGGCTTTTCCTGAATCCTGGCCGGCATGGTTTTGATGGTAAAATCTTTCATGTCAAGGCCAGGTTGTACTTCATGCCACTCAAGCGGCGCCGAAACCGTCGCTCCCGGTTTGGGACGGGCACAATATGGGGCAGCAAGGGTCTGCCCTTTTCTGTTCTGAAGAAAATCAAGGTAAATCTTGCCTTTCCGCTTTTTTACATTGCGCTCCATTGAGGTGAGACCGGGAAGTTTCTCCTGAATAAAATAGCACAAAATCTTCGTGAAATCCCGAGCTTCGTCATAAGTATATTTCGCGCCCAGCGGAATATAAATATGTATCCCGCTTGATCCTGAAGTCTTGGGGTATCCAGGTATTTTTGCCTTATCGAGAATTTCTTTCGCTGCCTGTGCAACTTCTATCACCTGCTCAAAAGTGTTTTTTTCTGAAGGGTCTATGTCAATTACTGTAAAATCTGGGTGAAGTAGGTTCTGCACCCTCGAGTTCCACGGATTGATCTCGATACATCCCAAATTAGCCATGTAAATTAGGCTGGCTTCATTCTGGCACATGATGTACTCCAATTCGCGGTTGTTGTGCTTTGAAAATACTTTGGTAGATTCCAGCCAGTGTGGGAAAATACCCGCTGTATCTTTCTGATAGAACCCCTCTTCCAAAATGCCGTTGGGATGCCGGTGTAGATTCTGCGGCCTGTCCTTCAAAAATGGCAAAATCGCATCACTTATTTGTAGGTAATATTCTATGAGATCGTATTTTCTCAATCCCGACTTTGGCCAGTAAACCTTATCGAGATTGCTAATGGGAACAGATATTCCTCCAATCTCCAGCGTGTTCTCTTCCTTTTTTGCTGCGGGCTTGTGCTTAGGAACCCGGGCTGTTTTTTCCTTTGTTATCTCCTTCGGAAGTTTCTCCATCCGCAGGCCTTTAAAAGAAGGATGTCGCATATGTCCGCTACGGGTCCATTCAGAAAAAGTGACTTCACAGATCAATTCCGGAGTAAGCCAGGTGGGCTTTCGTCCTTTTAATGAAGGCTTCTTCTTAAAAGGCATGGCGCTGGTCACCATCTTCTGGAGTTTATCGTAAAGCTCCTTTTTATCATCCTCACTAAAACCCGTGCCGCAGTTGCCAATATAAACCAGCTCTTCATCGCGGTGCATCCCCAAAATCAGAGATCCAAACGGTCCTCCTTTATCTGAATCTGTGTACCCGCAAATCAATGCTTCCTGGGTTTCAAAAGCTTTTATCTTCAGCCATTTATCACTCCTGGAACCGGGAAGGTACTGGGAATCGGCTTTTTTGGCAATCACGCCTTCCATTCCCATTTCCACTGCCTGCTCAAAAAAGGCTTTTCCCATGCTCTCTACATGATCACAGTAATATACCTGCGGAATATCTTCTATCACCTCCTGTATTAAACTTTTTCTTTCGGAAAGTGGCAGGTGCATAATATTGTGCCCGTTAAGGTGCAACAGGTCAAAAACGTAATATCTCAACTCTCCTGAAGGTGCTTTCTGGTAATTCTGAAGTTTTTGAAAAACAGGTTTTCCGCTCTCATCAAGCGCTACTATTTCCCCATCAAGCACCGCATCATGCGGAATATTCTTTAACTGCTCATAAATCTCCCTGAATTTGGCTTTAAACGAAATACCATTCCTGGAGTACAGGTCTACCTTCCCTTTTTGGATATTGGCCAAAGCGCGATATCCATCCCACTTTAATTCAAAAATCCAGTTTGCCTTATTAAAGATTTCCTTTGCTTTTGTGGCAAGCATGGGCTTGATCAATTCATTTACTTCAAGCTGTTTTACCTTCTCTTTACTGGCGTGTTCACTAAGGTTTTCGGCGTCATAACTTAAATCTGTAGAAAAATCATCAGCCTTTTTGATAAGCAACCATTGATTGTCTTTTTCACCACCTCGCCGGGTATGCACCAGTGCAAAAGTTCCTTTTATTTTGGTGCCAAAAAAGGTAATTTTAAGGTCTCCTTTTTTCAGCATTTTAAGCAGGTCTTCTTCCTCTCCGCCATCAGATGCCTCATAAGTACCTTCATCCCAAATACTCATCTCCCCTGCTCCATAATTCCCTTTGGGGATTGTTCCTTTAAAAGTGAGGTATTTTATGGGATGGTCTTCGGTCATGATTGCCAGGCGCTTATCGGCAGGGTTCATAGATGGGCCTTTGGGTACGGCCCAACTCTTTAGTACGCCTTCCATCTCCAGGCGCAGGTCGTAATGCAGGCGGGTTGCCCTGTGCCGCTGAATCACGAACCTTAACTTCCCTCCATTCTTTTCATAAGCAGCATCGGGTTCGGGAGTTTTCTGAAAATCTCTTTTTTTGATGTACTCGTCAAGTGCCATTAGGAAGCTTTAGTTTTTTTCTTCTTTTTATCAAGACTCGCCTTTAATTGCGCCATAAGATCGGTCGCAGGAGTGGCTTTTGACTCAAATTTTTTGGTTTTTGTTTTCTTACCGCCGCTCTTCGCTTTAATGATCTTTAAGAGTTGATCGTTATAGACATCTTTATACTTTTCAAAATCGAATTCTTCAGTATATTGTTCAATGAGCGATTTGGCCATATCAATTTCCTTTTTGGAAACTTTGGTGTCGGGAAGTTTTAGTTCGGTAGGGTCTCGTATCTCATCAGCAAACCTAATCACATGCAGCACGAGAGCATCTTTATATACCCCAACAAGGCTAAGGTTCTCTTTGGCGCGCATTACAAAAGTGGCCACGCCCAGCTTGCCGGTATCCTTCAAAGCAGCTTTTAGAAGATTATATGATTTCTCCCCATCCTTTTGAGGCTCCAGGAAATACGGCTTTTTAAAGAGCACATCGGCCACATCCTTTTCTTCAATGAATTCTTCAATATCTATGGTGCGGGATTTTTTCATATTGGCCTTATCAAAATCCTCTTTCTCCAGCACTATATAAGAGTCGTCTTTTAGGTAGCCCTTTACAATATCCTTCCACTCCACTTCTTCACCCGTCACTTCATTCACTCGTTTGTATCGTATCCTGGCGTGGTCATTCTTGTCGAGCATATCGAGATTGAGTTTTCTTTCTTCACTGCCCGAGTACATTTTAATAGGGATAGTCACTAAACCAAAACTTATTGAGCCGTTCCAGATTGACCTCATAATTTGAAGATTTTAATTGATATATTACAAGATACCCGATTTTCTATTTATACCCGAAGTATTAGCATTGTCTTAACGGGCTACACCCCCGCAAGCCATGATTGCGTTAAGATTTGAGAAAAAAACAGCTAAAGCTTTCTTAATCATTTTGTTGTAGGCTCAAAAAGAAACTAACTTAGGAATCCACGATTTTAAAACCATTGTAAAAGGCCGTAAAACAAAAGAAACAGAGATGAACAGACTGGAAAAAAAAGTAGCGATTGTAACCGGCGGAGCCACGGGAATTGGGGAAGCCATTTCTAAGAAATTTGCAGCCGAAGGCGCCGAAGTACTTGTGGTGGGTATGCCGCAAGACCCGGTAAAAGAAGTGATTAGTGACATCAAGAAATCTAAAGGAAAGGCCATAGGATATTCTGCCGATATTTCTTCGGAAGAAAATGCTAAAGATGCTGTAGAAACCGCCGTTAAACACTTCGGCCGTATAGACATTCTCATCAACAATGCAGGGGTTTATCCTGAAGTAAATACAATAGACCAATATTCTCCTGAAGCCTTTGATAATCTTCTGAAGAACAACCTGAGAACGGCATTTTTAATGACCAAATATGCCATTCCACATTTACAGAAGTCGCGGGGCTGCATTGTTTCAGCAGGATCGGAAGCAGGGAAAATTGGTATCCCCAGTGTCACGCCCTACGGTGGCACAAAAGGATTTATGCACGCCTTTATGAAAGGAGTCGCAGCCGAGCAGGCAAAGAACGGAATTAGGGCAAACTGTGTTGCTCCCGGCCCTATCGATACTGCGTGGACGCATAAAGAAACAAGTGATATCACCAAAAAGATAGAAAAACAAATGATGAGCGCCACGCCACTTGGCCGCCGCGGCACACCCGAAGAAATTGCCAATGTGTACCTTTTCATGGCATCCGATGAAGCTTCTTATGTTACCGGCGCCGTCTACTCTGCCGATGGAGGGATTACTATTGGAAAAGGGCCGGTTGGAGATGAAGTACCCACTAAATTAAAAAAAGAACCTAAAGGAAATCTAAAACTAAAGCACCAAATGGATGGTGCAACAAACATGCGATAAATTATGTCTCTAAAAGCAATATTTTTAAACTGTACCCTCAAAAAATCACCTGAAACCTCCAACACTTCTGCCTTTATCAAACAGGCCGAAAAGATCTTCACCAGTCTGGAGGTGGAAACCGAAGAAATCAGGGTCATAGACCACAATGTAAAATTCGGAAATACTTCTGATGAAGGGGAAGGCGATGACTGGCCAAAAATCCTGAAAAAGATCAAAGAGAGTGACATCATGATCCTCGCTACTCCAATCTGGAGGGGCGACCGCAGTGCCGTAGCTAAATTGGTAGCCGAAAGATTTGATGGCATTTGGAGCGAAGCCGATGAAGAGACGGGACAGTACCCTACTTTCAATAAAGTTGGTGGAGTTATGGTTGACGGTAATGAAGATGGTGCCAAAAAGGCCATTTCCAGCATTTGTTTTGACCTTTCTGAACACGGCTTTACAATTCCGGTAAATGCCTTTAGCTACTACGTAGGCAAGGCAGGCCCGGGTCCTGCTTATATCGAGGCCAATGGTGACCGGCATTTTTTCACCAACCGCAACCTCTATCATATGGTTCACAACCTGGTGCACGTGGCAAAAGTGCTTAAAGAAAAACCTTATCAAACCAACGTGAACGAGTTAAAAAAGCAAGCTGAAAAAGTAAGCGACACCGATAAATAATTACAAACCCAACATTAAAAACCAACCCATATGTTAAGCTGGCTAATACATATTATCATTGACGCCGCTGTGCTCATTATCGCAGCAAAAATGTTTCCCAAAGTAGAGCTCAAAGGCTGGAAAACCGCCCTTGTAGTGGCACTGCTTATTGGGGTTTTAAGCTTTTTCTTAAGCTGGATCCTTACGGCTGTGCTCAATATTGCCACTTTAGGAATCTTCTATTTCCTCGGATTAGGATTTATCACCAGGATCATCGCCTATGCGATCATCATCGAACTGGCCGATAAACTGAGTACCGGCTTCAAAACCCACGGTTTCATGCCTTCCTTATGGCTGGCAATAATTATAGCTGTAGTGGGCTCCCTTGTAGACTGGATAATTCTTTAAAATTTCTGCGGAATTTTTAAACTAAAATGAGGCTGTCTTAAAGCGCTAAAATCCTTCGGAAGTTATTTTCAAAGCTAAAAACCCTGAAATAATTTCAAAGCGACTGAAGAAGCATTTTTAAGACAGCCTCATTTTTTTATTTTGCCCGTTTTGCTCTTAGGTATTGATTAGGCCAATCTACATTGGCACCTAATGCGGCAGCGGCTTCCAGCGGAAAATAAGGATTCCGAAGTAATTCCCTGCCTAGCAGAATAATATCGGCCTGCTCCTGCTGCAGCACCTCTTCGGCTTCCTGTGGCGTGGTAATCAAACCAACTGCAGCCGACATGATCCCTGATTCTTTCTTTATTTTTTCTGAAAATGGCACCTGGTATTTCTTTGCTACCGGAATGCTCACCCCGGGCACAAGTCCGCCCGAAGAACAATCTATCACATCAACTCCTTCTTGTTTAAGCCGTTTTGCCAGCTCCACCGATTCCTCTTCATTCCAGCCTCCTGCAGCCCAATCGGTCGCAGAAATCCTCACAAATAGCGGGAGATCATCTGGCCAGTTTTCTTTCACGGCACGCGTAACTTCCAGCAAGAGCCTTATCCGGTTTTCAAAAGATCCGCCGTAGTTATCGGTTCTATGGTTACTTAACGGAGACAGGAATTGGTGCAGCAAATATCCATGAGCAGCATGAATTTCCAGCACTTTAAAGCCTGCCAAAAATGCCCTTTTTGAAGCCTCTTTAAAATCGGAGATCACTTTCTCGATTCCTTCGGAATTCAATGCTTCCGGCTCTGGGTTATCTTCATAAAAAGGAATTTCTGAGGGAGCAACCGGCTTCCATCCATCCTCATTTTCAAAAAGAAACTTCCCGCCCTGCCAGGGGCTGCTGGTAGAAGCTTTTCTCCCGGCATGAGCCAGCTGTATGCCCGGAACACTTCCCTGGCCCTCCAAAAATGCCGTTATTTCCTTCAGTTTTTCAATGTGTTCATCCTTCCAAATCCCAAGATCATCGGGCGTGATACGGGCTTCGGGAGAAACCGCGGTAGCTTCAGAAATTACAAATCCTGCCCCGCCGCTTGCACGGGTTCCCAGGTGTACAAGGTGCCAGTTATTGGCAAACCCGTCTTTGCTACTGTACATGCACATGGGAGAAACCCCAATTCGGTTTTTAAATGTTATAGATTTTATTTTGAGTGGCTCAAAGAGCCGGGGAGATTTACTGTTGTTCATATAAAGGGTGTTTTCCATCAAAAGTAGCAAAAACACTAGCGCCGGGTTAGCTGCTCTTATAGTAAATTAAGATCTATAGATCAGTCAAATTGATATGCTTCAGCAAAAGACCTTCAAAAATGCCATTTTTGAGACAATAGTTTTTAGGATAGATATTTTGCAATATCTTAGCTTGTAAGATTAAGCTATGCCTGCCAAACAAGTTTTCCCGCTGTCCAAGCTTACCGAAGCTATTGAGAATGTGATAAACAGTCATTGCAGCAAGGTGGTATGGGTAAAAGCCGAAATTGTAAAACTGAATCATTACCCCCACACCGGCCACTGCTACCCCGATCTTGTGGAGAAAAAAGACGGAAAGATCATCGCCGAACTCAGAGGTAATATCTGGAAATCTAACTTTGATCTTATCAATAACAAATTCAGAAATGTTTTAAATGAAGATCTTCGCGATGATATGACGGTTGTAGTACAGGCAACGGTCACCTTCCATTCGGTTTACGGGCTGGCGCTGAACATTCTTGACATAGACCCCGAATACACTTTGGGGGAACTGGCCAAACAACGTGCAGAGGCTATAAAAAAACTCATTGCCGAAGACATTTTTGACGCCAACAAAAAGCAGCGGCTGCCTCAACTTCCCAAGACCATTGCAATAATTTCGGTAAACAGCAGTAAAGGTTATCAGGATTTTATCAATGTTATTGAGAACAACCCCTGGGGTTATCAGTTTCAGTATAAACTTTTTCCTGCCATTTTACAGGGAGAAAGGGCTGTGACCACCATTACTGCGCAGTTAGAGAAAATAAAGCATCATAAAAAGCTCTTTGATGCCGTGGCTATTATTAGGGGAGGTGGCGGCGAAATAGGCCTTAGCTGCTACGATAATTACCAGCTGGCAAAGAAAATCGCCCAATTCCCAATCCCGGTATTAACCGGCATTGGACATTCCACCAACGAGACCGTTAGTGAACTTGTGAGTTACAAGAGTTTTATTACGCCCACAAAAATAGCTGAATTCCTTCTTCAGGAGTTTCACAATTTCTCCCAGCCCCTTAGGGAAAATATTCAGAAAATAACCGCCGGCGCAAACCTGCTTTTTGAGAGGCAGGAAACACAGCTCTCGCGGGTATCCACCTCCTTCGGTTTCTTGGCGAACAGGATAGTAGACCGGGAGAAGAACAGGCTCGCCTCCTTCAGGCAGACGATTACTTCAGAAAGTAAAGCTGTCATAAAATATGAAGCTGCAAATTTAAAGAACATCACTACTTCAGTAGAACTGCTGTCTCCAAAGAACATCATGAAGCGGGGTTTCAGCATTACCCGGAAAAACGGAAAGATCGTTAACAACTCGGCTGCGGTAGCACCGGGAGATCTTGTAGAAACCGAATTCTTTGAAGGAAAAGCTTCCGCAGAAATAAAAAATACCGAAAGTAAATAATGGGAACAAAGATCACATACACCGAAGCATTTACCGAATTACAGGAGATTGTAGGGGAAATGGAGAATGCCGAAATTGGCATTGACGAGCTCGATGCGAAGGTGAAACGCGCCTCTGCCCTGCTCAAAATTTGCAGGGAAAAACTCTATAAAACTGAACAAAATGTGCTTGAAACCCTCAAAGCCATAGACCCGCAATAAACTCATAACTATTGCCACACTGCGTTTTAAAATTTTATTTGTAATTTGCTAATTGCTTTAGAAATTAAAAAAACATATAAATATTAAAGTAAATTCTCCTCTCGATTTATCTGGTGATATAGCCGCCATAAATCAAATTTCGGTAGTTCCGCAATTACTGGAAGTTGTTTGTCGTACCACTAAAATGGGTTTTGCTGCCATTGCCAGGGTAACAGATGACCGCTGGGTGACCTGTGCCACACATGATCTTATCTCTTTTGGGCTCACTCCCGGAGATGAACTGGACGTTGAAACTACTCTATGCCATGAGGTGCACCAAAACCGAAAGGCTGTGGTTATAGACAACGTGGCTAATGATACAAGCTACTGCAACCATCACACTCCAAAAATTGATGGGTTGCAGAGTTATATTTCGGTGCCGGTGTACAGGAAGAATGGTGAATTTTTTGGAACGCTTTGCGCAATTGATCCCAATCCGCAAGAGATCAATACCCCCGAAATCACCACGATGTTCCAGCTTTATGCCGAGCTTATTTCCTTTCACCTCGATGCCGTAGAAAAAATCAAGCTTAGTGAAGACAATCTAAAGGAAGAGAAGGAAATCGCTCAACTTAGAGATCAATTCATTGCCATTCTTGGGCATGATCTTAAGAACCCTATTGCTACTATGCGAATGAGTGCCGACATTCTCCTTAAAATGTCTAAAGAGGAGTTTACCCTTCGCAATGCTGCCCTTATTAAGTCTACTTCTTACAGAATGCAGGCGCTTATTGAAAATATTCTCGATTTTGCCCGCGGGCAAATGGGAGAAGGCATCATTCTGGAGAAAGAGAAGCACAACAACAGCCTGGAAGAAATGCTGAAGCAGGTTATCAAGGAGATGAAAGTACTGGCTCCCGACAGGGAGATCATCTTTAGCTGCAAGCTTGATCATGAGGTGAACTGTGACAAGAACCGCATTGGGCAACTACTGTCAAACCTGCTGGGAAATGCCCATGAACATGGTAATGCCGAAGCCCTAATTAAGGTGGAGGCCAGCACAAATGATCACCACTTCAAATTAAAAGTATCAAACTCGGGAGAAAAGATCTCTGACGAAGCTTTAACTCACCTTTTTCAGCCTTTCTACCGCGAAGGAGAAGATACCAACAAAAAAGGTTTGGGACTGGGACTTTTTATAGCTTCAGAAATTGCAAAAGCGCACCACGGAGAATTAACAGTATCTTCAAACAAGCAGGAAACTGCTTTTGTATTAGAGATTCCGATCGAATAACTTCCGAAGAAAACAGCCCTTCAAAATGCCATTTTTGAGGCTGAATATTTTTAGACCGGCAGTAATTTCTGCTTCAGGCTGCCAATGTGAATTAGCATCCAATTCTCACTTTCCCGGCTCGCAAGATCATAAAAAATTATAAAGCTTCAACACACCGTGTTAAGTCTTTACTAATCAGCTTGTAAGCAGGCGCAAGTCTTTTTATCTTAGGTAGGTAAAAAGACTTGCTATGAGAAAAAATACGAGATCACAGGCTGTTGCAATCCCTCTTGCGGGGCAACAAAAAATTCTAATTACATTTTTAACCCTTCTACTCTTCAGCCTTACAGCTTTGGCCCAAAAATCTACTGTAAGAACCGATGCAGGTGATGTGCAGGTGCGTAAAATAGTTGAAAATCTTGATCATCCCTGGGGAATGGCATTTTTGCCAGATGGCAGGTTGCTGGTTACAGAAAGAGCAGGAACCCTCCGCATCCTGAAAGACAGCACACTTTCAGAGCCACTTATGGGCACGCCTGAAGTTTTTGCGCAGGGACAGGGCGGAATGCTGGATGTTGCCCTTCATCCCAATTTCCAGGAAAATCAATATATCTACCTCTCTTTTGCTGAACCCGGAAACAACGGTACAGCTTCTACTGCGCTTGGTAGAGGAAAACTTGAGGGAAATACAATCAAAGATTTTGAAACCATCTTCCGCATGGAACCAAAAGTTGAAGGCCCTAATCACTTTGGAGGCCGGATTCTTTTTACTGAAGGAAATGACATTTTTCTCACCCTTGCTGAAAGATTCAAGTTCGAACCGGCTCAGGATCTTTCAAGTCACCTCGGAACCGTGGTAAGACTGGAAGATGATGGAACTGCTTCTGAAGAAAACCCTGCTTTTAATGATGCTAACGCTCTTGCTGAAGTATGGTCTTACGGACATAGAAATATTGAAAGTGCGGCCATTCATCCCGAAACCGGAGCCCTTTGGGTAGCCGAAATGGGCCCCATGGGCGGTGACGAACTGCAACCCGCCAAAGCCGGAAAGAATTATGGCTGGCCGGTGGTGAGCTGGGGAGATAATTATGACGGAACCGAAATCCCCAAACCCACTACCCGTCCCGAATTTGCAGATGCAGTAATTCACTGGACACCCACTATTTCCCCTTCCGGAATGATATTTTACGACGGAGATCTTTTCCCTGAATGGAAGAACAGCATGATGATTGGTGGACTTACTGCTGCCGGAATTGTGCGGGTAGACGTGAACGGTGATAACGCCCAGGAAGTAGAACGCATTCCCCTTACCACCAGAGTGCGTGATGTAGAACAGGGTCCCGATGACAGTATTTGGGTGCTAACAGATGAAGATAACGGAAAGATCCTACAGCTTAAGCCTCTAAAATGAGGATTGCCACCTACAATGTAAATGGAATTAATGCCCGCCTCCCTGTTCTACTGAAATGGCTGGAGGAAACCAAGCCAGATGTGGCCTGCTTTCAGGAATTAAAAGCACCCGATGAGAAAATTCCGAAACAGGAAATAGAGAATGCCGGATATACGGCTATATGGCACGGTCAAAAACGTTGGAATGGCGTGGCCATTCTCGCTAAAAACGGACTTGAAATTGAGGAAACCGGCCGCGGCCTTGCCGGGGAACCCGAAGATGAACAAAGCAGGTATATCGAAGCTGTGATAAATGATACTACCATTGGCTGCCTCTACCTCCCAAATGGAAATCCGGCACCGGGACCAAAGCTCGACTATAAAATGCGCTGGCTTCAACGTCTCTCAAAAAGAGCAAAAGAGCTACTGGATAGTGACGTTGCTGTAGTTCTCACCGGAGATTATAATGTAATACCTACCGAAAAAGATGTTTATAAACCTGAACGATGAATTGATGACGCCCTTTTTCGGCCCGAGGTACGGGAGGCTTTTCATGAGCTCGTAGCACAGGGATGGACAGATGCGATCAGGTAATTATATCCCGAAGAGATCATTTATACCTTCTACGACTACTTCCGGAATGCCTATGAAAGAAACGCCGGATTGCGCATTGACCATTTCCTGCTAAGTCCTCATCTTACCAACAAGCTCAAAGACGGCGGAGTGGACAAGCACGTTCGGGGATGGGAAAAGACCAGTGATCACGTCCCGGTTTGGATTGAACTGTCCGAATAATCAGCTTCTCTTTGAATGTTTCAGTTTTATACCGGCAAGGTTAAGTGAGTTTTATATTCCGAAGAAACTTCAGGAAAAACAGGTGGAAAAAATGCCATTTTTGACACCCATTTCCTAAAAAACCTGCGAAGCGATTGCTTTTATGTTTGAACTTTTCCCCATGGAGTAATAGTGCAACACGGGAATACCTGCAGCAACAAGTTCCTTACTTTGTTCAATACACCATTCAATCCCTACCTGGTGAACCTCTTCATTGTTCTTGCATTTCTCAACCTCTCTGGTAAGGTCGTTGGGCATATCTACATGAAAACGATGCGGTATTAGGGTGAGCTGTTTTTTGGTGGCGATAGGCTTAAGCCCCGGTATTATTGGCACTGTGATCCCACTTTCCCTGCAACTTTTCTCAAATTCAAAGAACTTCTGGTTGTCAAAAAACATCTGGGTCACCACATATTCGGCACCGGCTTCAATTTTAGCTTTAAGCCGCTGAATGTCTTTTTCGAGACTGGGGGCTTCCATGTGCTTTTCGGGGTATCCCGCCACTCCCACGCAAAAATCGGTTTTGTGGCCATTTTCCAAAGCTTCATCAAGGAACTGGCCCCGGTTCATAGCCGAAATTTGCTCTACCAGCTCATTGGCATAGTTGTGACCCTGAGGATCTGGTGTAAAATAGATCTCACTTTTTACCGCATCCCCTCTAAGTGCCATTACGTTCTTGATCCCGAGAAAATCGAGGTCAATCAGGAAGTTTTCGGTGTCTTCTTTAGAGAATCCCCCGCATAAAATATGGGGCACGGCATCTACTTTGTACTTACTCTGTATGGCTGCACAAATACCGACTGTGCCAGGCCTTTTTCGCACCACTCTTTTTTCCAGCAGCCCCTTTGCCCGCTCGATATACACATATTCTTCGCGGTGGTAAGTCACATCAATAAAGGGTGGCTTAAACTCCATTAACGGATCTATACCATCAAAAATTGACTGAATATTTTGCCCTTTTAGAGGGGGCAGGATCTCGAAGGAAAAAAGTGTCTTATTTTTGGAAGCACTTAAGTGTTCTGTAATTTTCATTTCTTGTAATTCTTTAATTTCAGGAGATTTCAGATTTCTTTTTATTCATCGGCGATAGCAGGGCGCAGCCATTTTTGAGCTTCTTCAAAGGTTATGTTTTTCCTTTCAGCAAAATCGGCTACCTGGTCATTGGTGATCTTTCCAACGCCAAAGTAGCGGGCTTCGGGATGCGCGAAATAATATCCACTCACACTGGCTGCGGGCCACATGGCAAGGCTTTCTGTAAGCTTCACCCCTATTTTCTCTTTTACTTTTAAAAGTTCCCAAATGGTGGTCTTTTCAAGATGATCGGGGCAGGCAGGATAACCCGGAGCGGGACGAATACCTTTGTAACTTTCTTTGATCAATTCCTCATTACTCAGGTTCTCGTTGGGGGCATAAGCCCAGTCTTCAGTACGAATTTGCTTGTGCAGATATTCCGCAAATGCTTCTGCAAGACGGTCAGAAAGGGCTTTAATCATGATGGAATTGTACTGGTCGTGCTCTTCTTCGAATTTCTTTGCCAGCTCATCGGTTCCGAAGCCGGTAGTAACACAGAAGCAGCCAATGTAATCCTGAATTCCCGATTCTTTAGGTGCAACAAAATCGGACAGGGCGAAATTTGGCTTCCCCTCATACTTGCTTAATTGCTGCCGAAGGGTCCTAAAAATGACATTTTTGGCACCCGCTTCTTCAGCCTTAACTTCAATATCGTCATCATTTATAGTATTTGCAGGGAAAAGTCCGTAGACCGCTTTGGCCTTTAGCAATTTCTCATCCAGGATCTTAGTGAGCAGTTCGGTGGCATCTTTAAAAAGCGATGTGGCCTGTTCTCCCACCACTTCGTCTGTAAGAATAGCAGGATACTTCCCGTGTAACTCCCAACTTCGGAAAAATGGCGACCAATCGATAAAAGGCAACAGTTTTTTTAGCTCAAAATCTTCAATCACCTGTACCCCTGATTTTTTTGGTTTTGAAATGTCATCGACTTTCCAGGCAATCTGATATTTGTTTTGCCGGGCTTCAGCAATGGTCAAATATTCCTTCACCTTACTTCTTTTTTTAAAGTTCTTTCTGAAGATGTCGTATTCAGCTTTTAATTGAGCTTTATAATGGTCCCGGGTTTTTTCTTTAAGCAGGTCTCCCGCCACTGTGACCGCACGGGAAGCATCATTGACGTGAACCACTGCATTGCTGTACTGGGTATCAATTTTTACTGCCGTATGCGCTTTGGAGGTTGTAGCCCCCCCAATCAACAACGGAATTTTAAATCCCTGTCGCTGCATTTCACTGGCCAAATAAGCCATTTCGTCAAGAGAGGGCGTGATGAGCCCGCTAAGGCCAATGGCGTCAACATTTTCGGCTTTGGCGGTTTCGATAATCTTCTCGGGTGGCACCATTACCCCAAGATCTATGATCTCATAGTTGTTGCAGGCCAGCACCACGCTCACGATATTCTTTCCAATATCGTGCACGTCTCCCTTAACTGTAGCAAGGAGGATTTTTCCAGCGCTTCCGTGGCCCTCTGCCCCCGAAGGGGGAGTTGAAGCTTCCTCCACTATTGAATGCTGAATTTTCAACTGGGCCAAAATATTTTTTAAAACCTCTTCCAGGTTTTTCTCAACATCTGAATTGCTAAACCTAATTACACTGAAACCCTGCTTATTTAGCCATTTTGTGCGCTCTTCATCACTTTTCTTATTTTCTGGGCGCTGATGAATGAGTCCGTCGAGTTCAATGATGAGTCTATGCCTCAAACACAGAAAATCTGCAATGAAAGGCCCGATGATGTGCTGTCTTCTGAATTTATAGCCTTCCAACTTCTTATTGCTTAAAGCCTCCCAAAGAATTTGTTCAGCAGGAGTTGCTTTTTCATACCGCATTTCCCTCGCAAACTTTTTCATGGCAGAATACATCTGTGGATCTGCCGTTTTCCAGTACTCCTCTCCCCTCGGGGAAAGGCCGATCTCCCCCTCTGGGGGTTGGGGGACTGCGGCCTTTTTCTCCTCCTCAATGTACGGCAGCAAATGCGCAACGGCTTTTTTCATAACCCTGGCCGACTTTACTACCTGTGGAAGGAACATTTTTCCGCTTCCGAAGAGATCTCCCACCACATTCATTCCGGTCATTAAAGGTCCTTCTATGACATCTAATGTGCGGGTAGAATTGGCCCTTGCCGCCTCTACATCTTCTACAATATACTCGTCCATACCTTTTACCAGCGCATGGGTAATGCGTTCCTGCAGCGGCTTTTCTCTCCAGGAAAGATCTGTTTTACTTTCTTTTGCTGTACCCACGACGGTTTCGGCGAAGCTTAACAGGCGTTCTGTAGCATCATCCCTGCGATCCAGGATCACATCTTCCACATGCTCCAGCAGATCTTTCGGAATATTATCATACACCTCCAGTAGCGCCGGATTCACAATTCCCATGTTCATTCCGGCTTTAATGGCATAATAGAGGAAAACGGAATGCATGGCCTCGCGAACCGGATCATTCCCGCGGAAAGAGAAAGAGACATTGCTCACTCCGCCACTTAGGCTTGCGTAAGGGAGATTTTCCTTAACCCAGCGAGTAGCTTCAATATAATCTATCGCATTGCGGCGATGCTCTTCCATACCCGTACCCACGGGAAAAACATTGAGATCGAGGATGATATCTTCGGGTGGAAAATTGGCTTTTTGAGTCAGCAGGTCGTAAGAACGCTTTGCGATTTCTATCCGTCGTTCATAATTGTCGGCCTGTCCTGTTTCATCAAAGGCCATTACCACCACAGCCGCTCCATAACGCCTGATCTTCTTTGCATGGTCAAGGAATTCTTCCTCCCCCTCTTTTAAGCTTATTGAATTCACCACACATTTTCCCTGCACCACCTGAAGCCCTGCTTCTATGATTTCCCATTTGGAACTATCGATCATGATTGGGATACGGGCAATATCGGGTTCGGCGACAATGAGGTTTAAGAATTTCACCATAGCTTCTTTCCCGTCTATGAGACCGTCGTCCATATTCACATCAAGGATCTGCGCGCCACCTTCAACCTGATCTCGTGCAACCGAAAGCGCCTCGTCATATTTCTCTTCCTTGATCAACCTCAGGAATTTTTTGGAACCTGCAACATTCGTGCGTTCACCAACGTTGATGAAGTTGGTGTCGGGAGTGACTACCAGTGGCTCCAGGCCCGAAAGTTTTAGATATCGCTCCTGCTTACCTCTCAAAAATGTGCTTTCAGGCGTACTTTTTTCTGCAATCATGATCTATTCGGTTTCAGGTTGAATGAATTCTTTCTGGAATTTTCGTGGTTGGTAATCTTTAGCTACTTCAGCAATAGCTTTGATGTGTTTTGGAGTAGTTCCGCAGCAACCTCCAAGGATATTTACGAGACCACGGGACAGATATTCCTTTATTTGCTCTGCCATTTCACGGGGGCTTTGATCATATTCACCAAAAGCATTAGGCAGCCCAGCATTGGGGTAAGCCGAGACTCCAAAATCGCTTTTTCGAGCCAGGACTTCCAGGTGCGGGGTGAGTTGTTTGGCCCCCAGTGCACAATTAAAGCCGACGCTGAGTAAAGGAATATGAGAAATGGAAATGAGAAAAGCTTCGGCTGTTTGTCCGCTCAAAGTGCGACCAGAAGCATCGGTAATAGTCCCGCTTATCATCACCGGGATGTCCAGAGAAAGTTCTTCTTTAAGTTCTTCAATGGCGAAAAGGGCTGCTTTGGCGTTAAGGGTATCAAAAACCGTCTCTACCAGGAGCACATCCACTCCCCCGTCAATCAATGCTTTTGCCTGTTCTTTGTAAGCAGCCGACAATTCAGAAAAAGAAATTGCTCTAAAGCCGGGATCATTAACATCTGGCGACATGCTGGCGGTTTTATTGGTGGGGCCAATAGCACCGGCAACAAAACGAGGTTTTTCAGGATTTTCCAGGGTCACTTCCCTGGCCACTTCTTTGGCAATACGTGCAGATTCATAATTCAACTCATAAACCAGCTCCTGCATTTGATAATCGGCCATGGCGATGCTGGTTCCCGAGAAGGTGTTGGTTTCAACAATATCTGCCCCGGCATCGAAGTACTTGCGGTGGATTTGGGCAATAGCTGCCGGCTGAGTTATAGAAAGGAGATCATTGTTTCCTTTTAGAGAAACTGGCCAGTCCACAAAGCGACTTCCACGGAAATCTTCTTCGGTGAATTTATATTCCTGCAACATGGTACCCATGGCACCGTCGAGGATCAATATTTTTTGTGAGAGTAACTCTTCTATTTTTGACATTTATTTGCACGATAACGCTATCAAAAAAGAAGACGGAAAAGAATTCTTAGTTATCTATCCACACGGGGTGGTAGAAGGTAGCACCTTCTCCAAAGGAGGGTTGCTAAGGTTTCACAGGGTCTAATCCCTCAACCTTTCTTGATAACAGTTTAATAAAAAATGAACTAAGGCAAAGATATCTATTAAAGCGGGAAATCCAAATCATACTAAAGGGAAAAGAGACAGGAGTCAGGAGTTAGGAAATAAGTGGCCTAATTACAGAATTAAAACCCTATCTCTTAATAGGTTAATGAGAGAACAAAAAGTTCTTCCTTCAAAAAATCAAATTTCTTGTTCAATATTTAAAAAAGCTTTTTATATTTGCAACCGCTAAGGAGAAATGGCAGTCCCGATAACTATTGGGGAGGTGCAATACTCCTGAAACGACCGGAGAAATGGCAGAGTGGTCGATTGCGGCAGTCTTGAAAACTGTTGAGGGTAACACCTCCGGGGGTTCGAATCCCTCTTTCTCCGCTGATTAAATTTCAAATTTTAGTAAAAAGCCCGAAAACACTGAGTTTTCGGGCTTTTTCTTTTTCGATAATATCAAATTGTATTATCTAAAATGAAGGATCAAGAACAATAGTTGTGGACTAGCTAAATAATGTAGTTAATCTGTACAGGAAAAATTCTACATTTTTCACTCCTCTAAATTGACTTCTAAAAGCTTTAATTTTTGCATTGAATGATTCTGCTGAAGCATTTGTGCTTCTATTTTTAAAGTAGTTTAAGATCGATCTGTAGTTGAGCCTTATTGTTGTTGCAACGGTGTTAAATGATTTAAATCCAGATTCTTCTACTTCTTTGTACCAATGGGCTAATCTTGTATATCCTGCTTCAATAGATTTTGTCTGGTTAAATACATTTCTAAGGCTATTGACAAGTGCATAGGCTTTATCAATGTCTGTATATTCATGGAACAAGATTTTAGCTCTTTTAGATTGACTTTCTGTCCATTTCGATGGAGCTTTGTATAGCAAATATCTACTCCTGGCCAATAACTGTTTCCTGGTATCTCCATTGGTAAAGGTCTCTGGAGTATAACTTTGGCCTTTTAATTTTTTCTTCTGTATCTGCTCGTTTTCATAATCAATTGCTTCCCATCGATGCTTGATCCGGAGGTTCTGAAGGGCTTCAATAGCCAGCTTCTGGACGTGGAATCGATCTGTGACTTGTATTGCTTTTGGAAAACATTTCTGCACGATAAGCTTCATGGAATGAGCCATATCTAAGCTTATCTCCTTCACTTTATTGCGTTGAGAAGAAGGGATCTTTAGTAATTGCTCAATGATAGCTTCAGCTTTAGTACCGGCAATAATAGCTACAAGTGCTCCTTTTTTACCTTTAGCCTTCTTATTGGTGATGATCGTGTAGAGCTCTCCTTTGGATAGAGCAGTCTCATCAATGGAGAGGTAAGGTCCCATATTCTCTGGAAAGATAAGCCACTTTCTGGCGTGCTTCTTTTGTTTCCACTGTCTGAAGTCGCTTAAATAATCCTTGTATTGCCGCTGCAATTTCTTTCCATTGACACTGTAGAAGCTACCAATAGTATGGCAGTCAGAAGCCTTAGTATCGACTAATCTCTTTTAAAAAAGCAGCGAACTCGTTGGTCATACGTGTTCCCTGTGCTACTAAGTTCCAGTCTCTTTGCACTACCTGTCCGGTATCTTTATCCAGCCATCGACGGCGTTTCAAATGAAGATAAACGGTGTTTCCCCGGAGCGGAAAGTCTTGAATAGTAATTTCTTTGTGGAAACCTTTAGATACTAAAATCTTGGAAGAATGTTCGTGAGGAGGGATATTGCGTTCTTCAAAATAAAGATGAAGTACTTCTTTTTCTTTTCTACTCTTTACTAAGTCAAAATTCTCCACCAAGAATTGTGGAAGTACAAGCTTAATCAGATCCAGGTAATTATTATCCACCTACAGTAATTTTTCTGCAAAGATCGAGATTTACTCCAATTCCTCCACAACATTTAGGAATGATCCCATATTACATACAGTAAAATATACTACTTTTGATCCAATACAATATCAAAATTGTTAGTTATGGACTCAAGTTTTTTTCACATTTTTTATCTCCGAGGTAGTAATAAAGAATCAACCGCATCAATATACCTTCGGGTTACTATAAATGGCAAGCGAGCTGCTATGAGTTTAAACAGGAAAATCCTGGTGCAATCCTGGAACTCTTCAGCTGGAAGAGCAAATGGCAATTCTTCAGAGGCTAAATTGCTTAATAGATATCTTTCCAAAGTTGAAAACGATCTCTTTAAAACACATCAAAATTTACTCGAAAAAATGAGAATTTTTCGGCAAATGATTTAGTGAATACCTTATTAGGCAAAGACATTCCATCTACTACACCCAAAATGTTACTACAAATTTTCCAGGAACATAATGATCGTGTAAATAAACTCATAGGGAAAGACTTTGCTTCCGGAACGGCTGAAAGGTATAGAACAGCAAAAAAACATGTTGAGGATTATATTAAAAAAGAATATAAGGCTTCGGATATTCCCGTAAAGGATGTTGATCACAGATTCATTTCAGGATTGGAGTATTATTTAAAGACAGAAAGGAATTGCGCTCATAATTCAGCTATAAAATATATTACTAATTTTAAAAAGATTATCAGGATTGCCTATGCCAACGAATGGATCAGTAGAGACCCATTCAACAACTGGAAGGGAAGACTAAAAGTCGTTGACCGCGAATTTCTTACAAAAGATGAACTTCAGGTCATGATAGAAAAAGAAATTAACAACGATAGATTAAGCTTAGTAAAAGATATATTCCTATTCTGCTGCTTTACAGGACTGGCCTATGCCGATGTAAAGAAACTTTCAGAAAAAGAGGTAGTAGTGGGAATTGACGGAAACAAGTGGATAAAAATGAACCGCACAAAGACGAAAACCCGAAGTAGTATTCCGATTCTTCCTACTGCAGAAGCCATCCTCGAGAAGTATTCCTCCCATCCTGATGTCAATTATAAAAGGCTCCTTCCAGTATTGAGTAACCAAAAGATGAATGCCTACATCAAAGAAATCGGAGATCTTTGTGGAATTAATAAAAACCTTACTTTTCACCTAGCCCGGCATACTTTTGCCACAACTGTAACCTTATCCAATGGGGTACCTATAGAAAGTGTAAGTAAGATGCTTGGTCACAAAAATCTTCAGACCACTCAGCACTATACAAAAATTTTGGATAGAAAAATTAGTGATGATATGGCTGCTCTAAGAGAAAGGTTAGGTTCCAATATACCAACCATGAATTAATTATGTAAAAGTTATTAGTTGAATGAGTAACCACCCGAAAGATAAATCTCGATAACCTCTGAAGATCATGAAGCTTTTTGGAAGACATCTTTTTAATGTACCTAAGCCTTTTGCTTATCTTTTTTTATACTTTTGAAGAGTGAATATTTTGGCAATCATATTATCCATGTATTTCCTGGGGCTAAATTTCATACCCTGTGATGACACAGCTGTATCCGAAAGTCGAGATACTATCTCCGTGAGTGTGGAATTAAACCAGGATCAGAAAGGAGATCAGCATGGAACTTCTGACGAATGTCCTCCTTTTTGCCAATGTCACTGCTGCCATGTGCATGTGGTGAGATTCGAAACAGATACCTTCGAAGTATTTGAGCCCAATATACCTTTTTTGACCCCTCTATTTGGCGAGAGTGCAGGCAAGGAAATTGCCTTTTCTCACTTCCAGCCTCCCCGTATTTAATTCAGTTTTAGGATAGCTATATCCTGTGGTCACTGGCTCCGGCCAGAGAATTTATTACAAACTGAATTAAATTATCATGTATGATTAATAAGATCATTGATTTTTCGATCAATAATAAATTCATTATTGGTCTCTTAACAGTGATGCTCATTGGCGCAGGGATCTGGAGCGTTTTTCAGGTTCCGGTAGATGCCCAACCAGACATCACAAATAACCAGGTGCAGGTGATCACCCAGGCACCTAATTTAGGAACTGAAGACATCGAGCAGTTCGTCACCTACCCCGTGGAAATCGCTATGAGTAATTTGCCGGGCGTTACAGAAATACGCTCAGTTTCCAGGTTCGGACTTTCCGTAGTAACTATTGTCTTTGAAGATGAAATGGGTACTTATCTCCCCAGGCAGTTAGTAGGTGAAAAACTGAATGCTGTAAAAGATGAAATTCCGGAAGGATTTGGACAACCTTCTATGGGACCTATTTCTACTGGACTGGGGGAAATTTATCAGTATACCCTCGAAGTAGAAGAGGAATTCAAGGATGACTACTCCCCTACTGAGCTGAGAACGATTCAGGATTGGATTGTACGCCGACAAATGGCCATGGTACCAGGAGTTGTTGAGGTGAATGGTGTTGGCGGAAGGATAAAGCAATATGAAGTTGCTGTAGATCCGGACGAACTAAAAGCTATTGGACTTTCCATTTCTGATGTTTTTATCGCCCTTAAAAACAACAATCAGAATACCGGTGGGGCTTATATCGAAAAGAATCATCAGGCAAACTTCATTCGGGCCGAGGGACTTGCCAGAAGTGTGGAGGATCTGGAGAAGATTCTCGTTACCACTTCCGGTGGAGTGCCTATAACCGTTTCAGATGTAGCTGATGTTCGAATAGGAAGTGCCGTACGTTATGGAGCACTGACAAAAAATGGACAGGGAGAAGCCGTTGGCGGAATGGTCATGATGCTGAAAGGAGCCAATTCCAATGAGGTAATCGACAATGTAAAAGACAGGATCGAGCAGGTTCAGAAATCCCTTCCTGAAGGTATTTCCATAAAGCCATTTTTGGATAGAAGTGAACTTATTAGTGACACTACTTCCACAGTTACAAAAAACCTGCTCGAAGGAGGTCTGATCGTAATCTTTGTTCTGGTGCTGCTCCTGGGGAACTGGCGGGGAGGATTAATTGTGGCTTCTACAATTCCCCTCTCCCTCCTGTTTGCTTTCATTCTTATGAACCTTTTCGACGTCTGGGCAAACCTGATGAGCCTGGGGGCAATAGATTTTGGGATCATTGTGGATGGAGCCGTAATCATTGTAGAAAGTACCGTTTTTACAATTCATCAGCGCATGAAGAAAAAGGGCGAATTAAACAAGACCGAGAGAAATTCCATCGCCTCCTCTTCTGCAAAAAAGATGATGAATTCTGCCTTTTTTGGGCAGCTTATAATACTCATTGTTTTTCTGCCAATACTGGCCCTTGAAGGAGTTGAAGGGAAGATGTTCAGGCCAATGGCACTCACCTTCATTTTTGCCATGCTGGGTGCGATGATCTTGTGCTTGACTTATGTTCCTATGATCTCTGCTCTCTTTCTTAAGGAGAGTAAAAAACGTAAAAAATCCTATGGTGACAAATTTGTGGTTTGGGTTCAGGATAAATATGAACCCTTATTAAATAAATCCCTGAAAAGAGGTAAGATTATTTTGGGCATTGCCATAGCCCTATTTGCTTTGGCTGCGTTCATGTTCACAAAAATGGGAGGAGAATTTATTCCGCAGCTCGATGAAGGGGATATAGCTTTTCACATTATCCTTAAACCGGGAAGTTCTCTTGATGAAGGAATCGCAACCTCTACAAGAATAGAACAGCTTCTCCTGGACGAGTATCCGGAAATAGAACAGGTAGTCACTCGTTTCGGAGTTTCTGATGTGCCAACAGATCCTATGCCAATGGATATTGGAGACAGCTTTATTATTCTAAAGGATAAAGATGAGTGGACCTCTGCCGATTCAAAAGATGAACTTATTGCAAAGATTAAAGAAACAATAGAAATTATTCCCGGAGTTAGCTATGAATTCACCCAACCTGTCGAAATGAGGTTCAACGAACTTCTTACAGGAGTGCGGGAAGATGTTGCAGTTAAACTATATGGTGAAGATTTGGATGTCCTGGCAAGAAAAGCGCAGGAGATGGGCAATATAATTTCTACAGTAGAAGGAGTTGCCGATATGAAAGTAGAGGCTATAGCGGGTTTACCTCAAATTACAGTCAACTACAACAGGAATAAAACTGCCCAATACGGTTTACAAATCAAGGAGTTGAATTCCCTTATCCAATCCGCTTTTGCAGGCGGGGATGCAGGAGTCATTTTTGAAGGAGAAAGGCGGTTTGACCTGGTAGTACGATTACAGGAAGAGGAGAGAACAAGCATTGAAAATATTAGGAATCTCTATGTCACCCTGCCTTCAGGTAGCCAGATCCCGCTGAAAGAAGTGGCTAAAATAAGTTATCAGCCCGGCCCGATGCAGATCAGTAGAGATAACACAAACCGCCGTACTTATGTGGGAGTTAATATCCGGAATCGTGATGTAAAGTCTGTAGTGGAAGATATACAAACCAAACTGGATGCTGAGTTTGAACTACCACCCGGCTACTACATTCGCTATGGCGGAGCCTTTGAAAATTTTGAAAGAGCAAGTAAGAGACTTCAAATTGTTGTCCCTATTGCCTTGCTCCTCATCTTCATCCTGATCTATTTTGCTTTAAAATCGTTTAAACAAACCACCATGATCTACATAGCCATTCCACTTGCAGCTATTGGCGGGATATTTTCTTTATGGCTGCGGGATATGCCTTTTAGCATATCTGCCGGGGTAGGTTTCATCGTCTTATTTGGAGTGGCAGTCTTAAATGGTCTTGTACTTATTAGCAGTTTCAATGAATTAAAAGAAGAAGGTGTGAAAAATCTAAATGAAAGAATCAGTCTTGGAACAAGAAGCAGAATCCGACCTATTTTGCTTACGGCTCTTACCGATGTGCTTGGTTTCCTGCCTATGGCTATCTCCAGCTCTGCCGGAGCAGAAGTGCAACGACCGCTGGCAACTGTAGTTATAGGGGGATTGATCACTTCTACCCTGCTCACATTGTTTATTCTGCCTATTCTCTATAAATGGGTCGAATCCAGGTCAGGCAGGATGAAATTTAAACCCACAACAGGTGGTTCTTTTGCATTAATTCTTGTCCTGTTGCTTTTACCTTCCGGTTTGAATGCTCAGACAACTGAATGGTCTCCGCAGGTAAGTCAGGAGGAAGCCGTTGCCCTGGCTCTTCAGAATTACCCACTTCTAAAAAATGAAAAGTTGAGAATTAACCAGAAGCAGGCAATGAAAAGATCCGCATGGGATCTCGGGGAAACCGAAGTATTTACAGGTGGAGAAGAGCTTGGAGAAGCCGGCGGAATATACACCATGATAGGCGTTCAACAGATAGGGATAGATTTACTGGGCATACCTTCTAAAAATAAGCTCTACAATAAAAGGATCGCGCTTGCCGAAGAAGCCTATGAGCTGTCTCAACTTCAGGTGGCACAGGAGGTGAAAATTGCCTGGAGTCGGACCTTTTCAGCAAAACAGCAGTATCTGTTATTCCAGGAACTGGATTCCCTGTACAAAAAGTTAGACCAGGCAGTGAATCTTCGGTATGAGGTAGAGGCAATTTCAAGATTAGAGATGCTGACAGCCAAAAATAGGATCCATCAAATATGGATTGATTTGCAACAGGCTGAAATGGAGTATTTGACAGCACTGCAAAAGCTGAACCTTTGGCTGGGAGGTGAAGAAGCTTATGATGTTCCGGATGATTTAAATGACCTTTGGGAGAATGAAATTTTCCTTACCGGAGATCTGCCTGCGGATCATCCTCTTTTAGAAGTTCCTAAAAAGAAGATTGCAGTAGCAGAAGCTGCTTATGCTGCAGAAAAGGCTAATTTCCTTCCTGATATTAGTGTTCAGTACGGACTTCAAAAAGTAAATGGAGCAACCGGTTTTTATAATTATCAGGCCGGTATATCTATTCCAATTCTTTCCGGAGCTACATACGGCCAGGCTAAAGCGGCAAAAATAGAAAAGGAAATTGCACAAAGGACTGCCGATTTTCAGAAAGACCAGATAAAATCTGATTTTGAAGTTGCCTTGAGAAACTATAAGCGATGGAAATCTTCCTGGCTATTTTACAGGGATGAAGTCCTTCCCCTGCTGAAGGAACAACGGGAGGGTTCATTACTTGCCTTTAATGAAGGTGCCATAGAATATGTGGCTTTTATTCAGAATTTAGACAATGCAATGGAGTCCGAAACTAAAGCGCTCGAGGCTTTTGAGAATTACCAGATAGCCCTTGCAGAATTACAATTTTACCTAACAGGAAAAAACTAAAAAAATGAAATTTCAAACAAAATATATACTTCCGTTTCTCCTCCTATTGTCTTGTGGGGAAAATGCTGAAAAAGAAGGGAATCAGAAAGAAGAAGCCGGTGAACCTGCTAAAACAGAAGCCGTCAAGGAAGCTATGCTTTCACAGCAGCAGTTCGATGTACTGGATATGCAAATTGATAGCCTTACAACGAGGTTAATGAGCGGTTACGTACAGGCAAATGGAGAGCTGGAAGTCCCTCCTCAGAGTGAAGCCACAGTTACTCCTGTTATTGGAGGTAACGTATCGTCAATAACAGTGATCGAAGGAGATGAAGTTGAGCGTGGAGATGTACTGGCATACATTGAACACCCGGAGATCATTGAGGTCCAAACGCAGTATATCAATGCCTTAAACAGTCTGAATTATCAGGAAAAAGAATTTCAAAGACAAAAGAAATTATACGAAGCCGGAGTGGGTTCCGGGCAAATTTTCCAACGTGCCGAGGCAGAACTGGAAAGTCTTAAAGGACAGGTGGCAGGGCTTAAGGCCCAACTGCAACAATTAAATATTAATCCTGAAACTATTCGAAATGGAAATATTCAGCAAAGGATCCCGGTAAGAAGCCCCATAGATGGTGCTGTACAAGCGGTCAACATCAAAACAGGTCAATTTGTACAGTCGCAGATTGAAATGTTCCATATCATCAATACGAAAGATGTTCATGTAGACCTCATGGTCTTTGAAAAAGATGTTGCCAAAGTAGAGAAAGGACAGAAAGTATTTTTTACAATCGAATCATTACCCGGAACTGAATTAACTGCGGAAATCATTTCTGTAAGCAAGAACTTTGAACTGGAACCCAAAGCCGTGCATGTACATGCAGAAATCATCGACAGGCCAGAAAACCTAGTGCCGGGTATGTATGTAAGAGGACGAATTGCGGTCGACAACCAACAAACAACTGCATTACCCGAATCTGCCATAGTTAGAGAAGGAGGTAAATTTTATGCTTTTACGGCAGAAGAGGAAGGAGATACATGGAGCTTTAGACCTGTAGAAGTTACTACAGGCTCTGATAAAGGTGAATGGGTTGAAATAACTTTATTACAAGATCTGCCGGGAGATACGAGATTTGCCCATAATAACGCGTATTATCTCATGGCTGAAATGCAGAAAGGCGAAGGCGGGCACGCCCATTGATTTTGAGAGCTATAGAAATCTTTTAGAAGAAGAACAGGTAAGGCCAACCGGGATGCGTATGTCACTTTTAAGTTTTTGACACAAAAGCAAGTGGCCTTAACTTTGGCTGATATGCTCTTTTTATCGTTTTAAAATCTAATTTAGAAAGGCCTTAAAAAAAGAATTTTGACACTATCCCGTAAAGTGTGTAAGTTTTAAATAAAGGGGTTTGACTTTTTATCTAAAGTTGAACCCTTTCTTCGTATATAGTCAAGAACTGATTGAGGACGATTCCCCAATTTCTAATGGGCATAGACCATTTTTTGGTTGCTTCCCTCAGAGCCAAATATACAGATTTCATTACAGCATCATCGGTTGGGAAGGATAATTTGTTTTTAGTGTACTTTCTGATCTTACCATTCAGGTTCTCAATAAGATTGGTGGTGTAAATGATTCGCCTGATCTCCAGCGGGAACTCATAAAAGACGGTAAGGTCTTCCCAGTTGTCCCTCCAGCTTTTTATCGCATAAGAATACTTAGAGTTCCATTGGGTGGATATTCAGGACTAAGCTGACCCCTCTGAAGATCACCTTTTAGGTATCTGTCATTCCGGCGGATGCTGACCCCTTTAGAAAATAAAAAAAGCTGGCTGGAAAAATTATTCAGGAGCATGTTGACCCCTCTGTGAATTTATTCCGGAGCATATTGACCCCCCAGCTTTTTGTATTGGTTTTGGTTTATTTGATGGATACCATCAAAAGATAAGTAATGGCCGGAAAACCAAAACGAATGAGTCAGGTAAAGCAAATACTTCGTATGCACAAACAGGGCAAGGGCATAAAAACCATTGCCAGGACCCTCTCGATCAGCAAGAATACTGTAAAAGGATATATTAAAAAGGCACGTGCAGGCAATCTTTCAATTGAAGCTCTATTGGCCATGGAAGACCCAGTACTGGAAGGGAAAATATGGCCCGGAAACCCAGCTTACAAAGATGAGCGCTACGAGCATCTTAAGACACAGCTGGAATACTACAGCAAAGAACTTAAAAAAGTAGGTGTTACCCGGCAGTTGCTCTGGGAAGAGTATAAAACTGGAAACCTTCATCCATATAGCTACGGCCAGTTCTGCTGGCACCTCCAGCAATACCTGCGTAGCGGGAAACCCTCCATGGTATTGGACCATAAGCCTGGGGATAAACTTTTTATTGATTACGCCGGAAAGACTTTATCTTATATTAATAGAGATACCGGGGAAGAGATCGAAGTTCAGGTGTTTGTAGCTTGCTTGCCGTATTCCGATTACTGTTTTGCCCTGGCGGTGCCCAGTCAGAAACTTGAAGATTTTATTTATGCACTTGGCTGTTGTTTAAAAGATCTTGGCGGGGTTCCCCAAACCTTGGTTCCGGATAACCTAAAATCGGCAGTAATAAAAGCCAATCCCTATGAGCCTGAACTCAATCGTGCCCTGGAAGATTTTGCCAACCATTATGGCACTTCTGTTACCCCGGCACGTCCCAGAAGACCTCAGGACAAAGGTTTAGTGGAGAACCAGGTGAAGCTGATCTACAGCCGGGTATATGCCAAGCTTCGCAAGCTCACTTTCTTTGACCTTCCTTCTTTGAACAAAGCCATTGCCCAAAAGGTCAGGGAGCATAACCAGACCCGGATGCAGCAGAAGGATTACTGTAGGGAAGAAAAGTTCCTGGCTGATGAAAAACATACCCTGCAGCCTTTATCGGAAACAGCCTTCGAGATCAAATATTACAGGGAACATAAAGTGGCCAAGAACAATCATATTTACCTGGGAATGGACAAACACTATTACAGCGTTCCCTATACCTACATTGGCATGAAGGTCAAGGTAATCTACACCCGGTCGCTGGTGAGGATCTACCATAAAGCAGGCCTTATTGCCACGCATCCCAGGAACCACAAAAAAGCAGGTTATACCACCCGGAAGGAACACCTGTGTTCCCACCACCAGTATTATAAAGAGCGTAGCCCCACATATTACCTGCAGCGTGGGTATAACCACTCTGAAAAACTTTACCGGTACATGGAAGCTTTGTTCAAACAGGACAAATACCCCGAGCAGCTTTACAAAACCTGTGATGGCATACTGAACTTGTCCCGGAAAACTAATCGCGATATTTTTATTAAAGCCTGCAGCATTGCCCTGGACCATGGGCAGTACTCTTACCGGTTCTTAAAGCAGGTCCTGGAGAACCGGATGACTGACTATCAGGAGGAACCACAGGTAAAGTCCCTGCCCACTCATGGGAATATCCGCGGGGCTTCTTTTTATAAATAAGTAACTATTAAAATTGAATATCATATGAACACCATTGAAAACCAATTATCACAACTCCGGCTTGGGGGAATGCACCGAAGCTGGAAAGCTATGATAGAAACCCGTCAACACCACGAGCTATCCCTGGGGGAAGGCTTGGAAGTATTGTTACAGGCTGAAGCCGAAGAACGTACTCACCGGCGTTTTGAACGCCTGAAGAAAAGTGCCCAGTTCCGTTACCAGGCTACCATAGAGGAATTAAACCTGGAAACCGCCAGGGGAATCAATAAAGACCAGATCACCGAACTGGCTACCGGAACATACTTGGAAAAAGGGGAATCGGTATTAATTACCGGGGCCACAGGCTGCGGCAAAAGCTTCCTTGCCTCGGCTTTAGGACACCAGGCCTGTAGCCAGGGAAATAAGGTACTGTACTTCAATACACAGAAATTACTGATGAAAACCAAAATGGCCCGTATTGATGGAAGCTTCCTGAAGTTCTTTGATAAACTGGCTAAGGCCAACCTATTGATCCTGGATGACTTTGGTCTGGCTCATCTGGACAAGAAACAACAAATGGATCTGATGGAAATCATTGAGGATAGGCACGGAAAATCATCAACCATTATTGCCAGTCAATTACCAGTGGGAAGCTGGTATGATATTATTGGAGAAGCTACCATAGCCGATGCTATTTTAGACCGTCTGGTACACACTTCCCATCGAATAGAACTTAAGGGGGAAAGTCTTAGAAAAAAACTGTAATATTGTCATTAACTTATCTTTTTGACCAAAATCTCTAGAGGGGTCAGTATGGCCTGAACGGGGGGTCAGCATCACGGGAATATCCATTGGGTGGCAAAATCTTCCAAGGCAGCTTCTGCGGCTTGTTTGGTAGGTGCATCGTATATCAACTTCATATCCCTGGTAAAGGCTTTTTTATCTTTCCAAACTACATACCTACAGGCGTTTCTGATCTGGTGAACCACACAGATTTGAGTTTTAGACTGTGGAAAAACATTCTTAATGGTATCCGTAAATCCATTGAGATTATCAGTGGCAGTGATTAAAATGTCCTCAACTCCCCGGGCTTTCATATCGGTCAATACGCTCATCCAGAAGGCGGCAGATTCATTCTTTCCTAACCAAAGGCCAAGAACTTCCTTTTTACCATCTCTTCTAAGGCCTACAGCTATGTAAATGGTTTTGTTGACTACCTTAGAGTTCTCTCGAACCTTGAATACGATTCCGTCCATCCAAACGATCAGATACACAGGCTCTAAAGGACGATTTTGCCAGGCTACGATATCATTGCTGATTCTGTCTGTAATTCTGGATATAGTAGAAGTAGAGACATCAAAACCATACACCTCAGAGATTTGCTCCTCAATATCGCTATTGCTCATTCCCTTTGCATATAGTGATACAATAACATTTTCAATCCCGTCCACCATGTTTTTTCGTTTGGGAACGATCATGGGATTAAAAGAGCCATCACGGTCGCGGGGAACCTTTATAGTGTCTTCACCGTAAGAGCTGCGAACCTTTTTCTGAGAATAACCGTTCCTGGTATTTCCAGATCCAGACTTTTGGTTCTTGTCGTAATCCAGATGGCCATCAAGTTCACCTTCAAGTATTTTCTCCAATCCTCGTTTTTGAAGTTGCTTGAGAAAGCTGCTAAGTTCTTCTCCGGATTTAAACTGTTTTAAAAACTCATCATCGAATAGATCTTCTTTTTTCATCAATGTGTAAATATTAGTGCCTGGATTTTGCAGGCAAGGTTAAAAAAATAACGGGGCTAACAAACCCCTTTATTTAAAACTTACACAGTTTTTAATATAGTGCCAGAATTTTTCTTTTTCGATAATATTAAATTATATCATCAAAATGAATCTATTCGGTGTCAAATTCGGTTACACCTGATGTTCAATTTTTTAGTGTAACCAAAGCAAGTATTTTCTGTAAAATAAAGCTTAACACCTTACACACGTGTGCTTTATGCTGTATATTGAAGAAGTCAAACCAATAACAACAAGATATGAAATCTTCATTCCTCATATTTTTTACCTTGAAAAATTTCTTTCTTCCTCTAAATACGGAATAAGGAATTCTCTCATTCTTCTCTTAATCTGGCTAATATCATCATTGCATCTCCCAAATATGAATAAATCTGTTTCGGAATGAGATGTTCTCCTTTCCCTTTCTGATACTTTTTACATATTTTTTTATTGAATCTATTCTTTCTTTACCGGATGGATGCGTAAAACTTGCAGCACCAAGTATTTCCTGTAAATAACAAAAGTTTGAATCTAAGAGATCAAAAACTTCGGGATAATTTGTTTTAATTAAATGTATAGCTATTAAATCAGATAAATATTCAACTTTTTTATAATCATTAATCTTGCTCCCTTTGGGTAGTTCACTTTGTATCCCAAGAATTTGCTTCTGTTCCAGAATAGCTAAATGGGAAATTTCATGCGCAAGGACAAATATCTGGATTGGCTCATTTTCTAAATCAATTAAGCCCCTACTCACTTCAATATAATCAAAGGCTGCACCTGCATTTATGCTTAAATCCTTTTGATCTACCTGAAAGTTGATTGGGAGACTTAAATTCTCTAAATCTTCAAAAAAAGGTACTACAGTTTCAGAGTATAGCTCTCTGAGTCTTTCCTCTTTGTCTTTAATTTTTTCCCCGGGTAGATCTATTTCTTTCCGATCCAAATTTGTTGTAATGTATCCACAAAAAAAACAGGTAAGCACAATCAATTGGATATTTTTCATTTTGAATTATAAAAAAAGGCACTTAATTAAAAGTGCCTGTTCCATTAAAAAGAGGTTTAAGTAAATTTCTCCGGGGCAAGCCCACGGAGCATTATATAGGAGAACACGTTTTCAGACTTTAAACATTTACTAACGAGGCAAGCCTCGGAGTATTTACCCCCTTAGAATAAACCTTATTCAGTAAAATAGGTGAAGGTCTTATTAACCGTCGCCAGGTTATCAAAATAGGTATATGATGAACTTACCGGATAACCGTCTTCATTATATTCATAAGAAATAACATCATCTGCCATGGTGCCAGAAATTGGATTGTTTACATTCACAGCCTGTATTCCTGCATTTATTGCAGCATAAGCTGCAGGATACAACCCTATAAACGGATTATTTTTATCATCGTAAGTTGCCACATATACCTCGCCGTATCTGTTTTCTTCTGTGACGTTTCCATTTTCTATAACAAATTTTATCTCATCTATTGCATCTTCATCGGCATGGTTGGTACGCTTTTCAGAAAGAATTTCTCCAGCTTCGTTATAGGTATAATTGTAAGTGTAAACTACAGTACCGTCCTCGGAATATAGGGCTTTTACAATTTTATCATCTCCATAAGTGTATAGGGTTTCTTCCTTAGCCGCTTCCACTCTTTTAGCGATGATCTGATTCTTATCATTATATTCAAAAGTGGTAACAGAAGTTGTTACTACGCCCCAATCATCAACTTCCCGCGTAATCTCTTCTACAAAATTTGCCTCATTATATGAATAGGTACTTGAAGAATTCTCTCCATAAAGGTCGGCAATGGTGTATGTTTTCAATTTAGAGCCACTACCTACTTCACCCCGAACATTCACAGTAACCGTATATTCTTTCTTTGTACCATCTTCTGCTGTTACGGTAAAAACTTTGGGTGCTCCATCTTCAAAGGTTACCGGCGCACCAGATGCAGGAGATACAGTAGCGTTTTCAGATGTTGTAACAGTAGGAACCACAGCTGTTAAATCTGTACCAAAAGGAACATATACATTAATGTTTGTTCCAAGGTCATAATCAACATCTTCTTCATTTAAACCTTTAAAATCGAGTGAAAAGCTTGTAATCTCTGCTAAAGAGGATTGTTGAATTGCATCATCATCACTTGAACAGGAAACAGTAAGTGCAACTGCAATAATTGATAAAAAAATAGAAATGGACTTCTTCATAATTGTGAAATTTTTGATTTTAATTTTATCTTTTAATTATTATTGAAAAACGCAAGATAACAACGGCTTTCAAGGGGTTAATTTTTTATAAATCTGGATTGTTTATTACAGCATCTCTTGGAAAAGGAATCACATATCGCTCATCATTTTTCTTTAAGGTATAGCTCTTCCCGTCATATACCTTTGTAATCTCCGGTTGAGTAGTTCTTCGCAGATCATTCCAGCGATGGCCTTCTATGGCAAATTCTCTTCTTCGTTCTTCTATGATTTCCGTAATTAACTCAATAGGAGTCAGGCCCCAAACTTTAAGGGTGTAGGCCTCAAAGCCTTCGGGAGTATATCGTTGTTTCACCAACGCCAGCAAAGCTTCTTTTGCTAGATCTGGTTTTTGTAACCGGGCAAGTGCTTCGGCACGTACAAGATACATCTCAGAAGTTCTGTAGCTTACTTTAAATCTGGTCTCTTCACGTTTATTCGAACGATAGCGACCGTCAGAATTCTTACTAAAATAGAGTTCAAATCGTAGATCCTCCTCCGGATTATAAATTGATAATAGTCCATCGGAAATAGATGCATTGTTTACAAGGTCAAAAGTAGCCACAGTTTCCAGTGCCAAAATAGATTCTACAGAATTGTATTCTGAAGGCATGATGTTTACATCTGAATTTAGATCCTGAAGTTCTGAACCTATAGCCAGCGCTGCATCGGCATAATCTATGGCCTTTTGCCACTCCTGCCTATAAAGGTAAACGCGTGCTTTAAAAGCATGTAAGGCCCACTGAGAAAACCTGTAATTCAATCCCGGCGTTTGTTGTTCAATATTAATTAGAGTTTCCGCCTCTTCCAGATCACTTAAGATCAATCGATAAACCTCTTCAACAGTTTCTATAGGATAATCCACTTCTGTTTCATAAATAGTAGTTACTGGTACTCCAGCATCTGTAGCTGCTGTGGACGAATTGTAAGGTTTAGCATATAAATTGATGAGTTCAAAATATTGCATGGCCCTAAGGGCATAAGCTTCCCCTACCAACTGTTCAATAGCTTCCTGATTACCTTCTATGTTAGCCTGACTATTAATAATGTGATTGGTGTAAAAAATTATGTTATAAAAGCTGGCATAAGGATAAGCCTTCATCAGCGGACTTGGATTTAAATCATTCCAAATAAAAATATCTTCGTACTGTTCTACCCCCGTAGCTTGAGAAGATAATGCTAGCTCATCACTACGGAAGGAGGTGAGGACTTTACTTGAAATTATTATTGAATATGCCGAAGTTAGAAAACTTCTGTAATCCTCTACCGTAGTAGGGATCACCTGCCCCACCGGTTTTATATCAAGGTAATCATCACAGGAAAGACAGCTTAATACTGTGATAATGAGAAGTAATAGTTTTTTCATAGTTGCTGTTTAAAAGGAAAGATTAAAACCTGCAGAAATAATTCTGGGAATAGGTTGTGCATATAAACTTCCGAAGGTTTCCGGATCAAAATATCCGTCGTAGTCACTGCCCAGCACAAACAAATTGCGTCCTTCAATATTAAAATTCAAACCTGATAGATGTAAATTCTTAAGGGTCGCTGTTGTAAATGCATAGCTCAGCCTGATACTACTTATGCGTATATATGAAATATCCTTTACCCAAATATCAAGATCCTTATACGTATTACCTACATCATATGAGTTGTACCAACTGTAAACAAGGTCTGTGTCAAATCCAGGAGAGTTGAATCCTATAAGTGCAGGTAAATCACCTGTACCTGCTTTTAGTATTTCTGTACTATAGTTATTTCCAGGTTGTGCAATTGTAGGATAATAAGCCGGCTCAGTTTTTACTGTTTGTTTGATATTAAAATTACTCAACACTCTCAATTCAAATTGTTTGTATCGAAAAGTGTTTCTAAATCCACCACTAAATTTCGGCATTTCGTCGCCCACGTATGAATATAGATTTCTATGCTCCTCACGTGTTAACTGGCTTCCGTCGGTTCCCTCTTCCAAATTGTAAAAATCAACGGCAGTAATTTTTTTTCCGTTCCTCCAAAAAAGCGGTAAACCATTGCTATCAAGGCCTGCCGTTTTAATTGCGAATACGGCACTTACACTACGTCCCTCCAGAGAGGGTTTAAAATTTTCATCTCTAATCTCAATTTTGTCAACAATACTCTTGTTGTGAGAGATATTAAAACCACTGGTCCATGAAAAGCTGGGAGTCAAAATGTTGGTGGTATTGATAGCTAACTCAAACCCTCTGTTACTTACCGTGGCCCAGTTGGTATTAATAAAATTGTAACCAGATTCTAAAGGCACTGCTTTTAATCCTATTAAATCGGTACTTTTTCTGTAGTAATAATCACCTGTAAAATAGATCCTGTTATTGAATATTCCAACATCTACACCAAGGTTGGAGGTAGTCGTTTCTTCCCATCTCAAATCGGGGTTTGGTGCATTTAATGCTCTTATGATTTCTTCACTTAATCCTGGAAGGATGGAGGTATTGTCATATTCTCCCATTACAAAAGGTGAAGTAGATTTATCAATATTCCCCTGTACTCCGTAAGAAGCTCTTAATTTCAAATCGCTGATAAACTTAACATCGTACATGAAATTTTCATTATAAGCATTCCACGAACCCGCAACAGACCATATGGGCAAATACCTGTATTTTGGGTTGACCCCAAATAAATTTGATCCGTCGTATCTCAAACTTGAAAATAGGGTATACTTCTTATTATAAGTGTAAGAGGCAGTACCAAAAAACGAAGCATAAGCATTCTCATTGGATGTTTTCCCATAAGTGTCAAACAAAGAGTTGCTTAACGCACGTTCATCTGTAATGGGTATTGTAGTTAAGGTGTTAGAGTTAAAACCAAAACCTTTTGTATGGATTTCCGTGGTTTTGTTTCTTCGGAATTCTGTTCCAAGCATCACATCCAGCTCATGCAGGTCATTAAATAAAGTTTTGTAATTCCCTGTAGTTTTCCAGTTGTATTGAAAAACATCAGCATTCCAATTTTGAATGATCCCTCCTTGCGGCATATAGTAATCATCGCCATTGGGCGTATTATATTGGGATTTTTGTCTGTATTTTCTGGTAAAATAGCTGTTTGCTCCACTAAATTTTTCAGTCTGATTAAAGTCAAACTGTAAGCCCAATTGTGTATTGAAATGAATTTCTTCATTCAATTCGTAGTCACCATTGAAAATAGATTTCAATGAATTGGCAACCAATTCATAGTCGGTATTTTCCCTCTCCTCTAAAACATTATAATTGAGATTAAGATCAGATCTTTCCACCAGGTCTGGATCATAGACATAATTTCCATCTTCGTCTATCAGTTTCATATAGGGATTAGCATTCCTCGCATAATACGAAGGATTCGTATAAGAATCTGCCCCCGTTATATAGGAAGAGGTTTTATTCTGACTTCCAAACAAGCTCACCCCAATGTTTAGTTTATCAGTTATTTGAAATTTATCTTTTAATGTAATATTATACCGCTTTTGCCCCGTACCTTTTGTTGTTCCTTTTTCATCGTAGAGTCCAACAGAAAAATAATAATAGTTCGTATCATTACCTCCCGAAATATTTAAGCTATACTGCTGGTTAATAGCTATTTGATACAGTTCATCTTCCCAACTGGTATTAATATTTCTCAATTCATTTATGGCATCTTGAGCTCCTGAAGAAATCCCCGAAAACCCCTCTTTCTGAAATAGGGTATATTCTCCATATTTGTTTAGAATTCGTGCCACTTCTCCTCTGTCTTTCTGATATTTCAAATCTGAACGACCTGCCAGGTACAATTCAAAATCTACTTTTTGCGAAGAACTCATTAAGTTTAATTTACTTAAATCAGGTTTTTGGGTTACAAATACATTGGCATTTGTATTGATGCGCATGCTTCCTTTTTTGCCGCTTTTACTTGTAATGACAATGACTCCATTAGCAGCCCTTGCTCCATATATGGAGGTAGCCGAGGCATCTTTTAAGACGGTTATACTTTCTATGTCATCTGGATTAAGACCCGCGATAGGATAGGACTGAAGGTTATCAATGTTATCTTTATCTCTGTAACCCTGCGGAATATCACTGCCTTCTAAAGGGATACCATCTAAAACCCATAGTGGGTCTGAAGAACCGTTTAAAGTGGCTGTTCCTCGAATAGAAACTTTTGAAGGAGCTCCAGGTGCCCCACTAGTTGGCTGCACAAGCACCCCCGACAACTGTCCCTTTAAAAGCTGGTCTACAGTGGCCACCCCGGCCTGTTGAATTTCAGAAACATCTATTTTACCATAAGCAGAAGTTACTTTACGCTTTTCTATTTTTTGGTAGCCTGTGATCATAATCTCCTCCAGACTCTCTGAACTCTCTTTTAATTTAATAATCAAATTTTTAGCAGGGTTGGTAACGTCAACTTTTTGAGTTTCAAATCCCATAAATGAGACTAGAATATATTGAGTGTCGTAGGCGACTTTAAATTCAAAATTGCCGTTAAAATCTGTAGTAGTCCCTAACATTGCACCTTCCAACACCCCTTCTTCCCGAGTCTGGTTTCCTACCAGGGATGAAGAAATATAAACTGATGCTCCCAAAACTGGCATATTTGTAGATGCCTCTACTATTTTGCCTTTCACTATCTTCTGATGCTGAGCAGTAAGTATAGAAGGAATAAAAATCAACAGGTAAATTAATTTATTCATTTAGTTATTAAGATTATATTCAATTCTGGATATAAGGTCTCTATAGTGCGCCTTAGTCTCGCGATCTCCTCTATTTTTCCTTTTGTTTAGAAGATCAAGAACATCTTCCAGTGCCGCCCGTTTGGTAGTAGCTATATCCGAAACCCTTGGTAAATAAGAGAAGTGGATATTTTTAAAGTACAAATCACTTTCAGCGACGGTTTTTTCTTTCGTTTTTTCCAGTAATTTATTTCTATCTACAGTAAGTACGTCGACATAATTTTTTTGGGAAATCCGGTCAAACATGTCCAATGATTCCCCTTTTTTTGTTTTTTTGAAAATCGCATCAAACAGTATATCAAATAGATATTGCTCCCTAAAAACGTCTTGATTATCTTTTTCCAGAACCCCGTTCTCAGCAATCCTCATCAGTCGTTCAGTCTTTACCAGTTTATAAATCACATTGGTTTGGTAAATTCGAAACATAGATACTGGCGAATAGTAGCGATCACCATCAGGAGCATCTCTTACAGCAAAAACCTTATCAATACTTTCCGGAGTAAAAAGCCACCTTTGAGGCTCCACGGCATTCTTGATCAAATAATCCAGTGCGCTTTTCTGCATCGCTGCAGGAACAGGCTCATAGGTATCTTTACCATCCCCGTACACTGTATTGTTAATATAAACCCCACCTATATTGGCCATCACATGATTATTATACAATTCCCACTGGTCTATCAGAGCTTTGTATAATTTCGCTGCCTTATAGTAATCCTGTCCTTCTTCTTCTGTCCATTCCAATATATTTGGCATGATTCGCTTGAGGTTTTTTAGCCCGTATTCGCTTGCTTTTACTGCGTTATTTCCTAAATCTTCACTTTGTGATCTTGGATCCACGATTGAACCACTCTGTTGAGGGCCATAAAAATAGTCAGGATCATCCTCATGCTCCCTAATCCACTTATTTAACTCAGGTAATTCCTGGTGAGCGTTTTCAGCATCAAGCCAACGATATCCCCAGTTTATGGCATATTTATCATACACTCCAATCTTTGGGGTAATGTCCACCACACTGTCTTCGGGCTGGGCGACATAATTGAACCTTGCATAATCCATTATGGATGGAGCTGTACCTCCCATTCGAGAAGTGAAATTTTTAGATCTTAAAGAGTCTACAGGATAACTGAAGGAAGCCCCCATATTATGTTTAAGACCAAACGTATGACCAACTTCGTGTGAGGAAACAAACCTAATAGCATCTCCCATATGCTCATCTGAAAAGGTATTTGCTCTGGCCTTAGGATCTATAGGACCTGTCTGCACACGTATCCATGAATGTAATCCTTTCATCAAATTATGCCACCAAATAATATCTGATTCGAGAATTTGACCGCTCCTAGGATCAACCACCGAAGGCCCCATGGCATTTTGCTTTTCTGATGCTGCGTATGTAATAACAGAATACCTCACGTCATCCACATCAAAATCCTCATCCTCTTCTAAAGGCACCTTTACCTCTACCGCATTTTTGAAACCAGCCGATTCAAAAGCAGTATTCCAGTCATACACCCCTTGCATGATATATGGCACCCATTGATGTGGAGTGGACGGATCTATATAATAGACAATGGGCTCCCTTGGCTCTACAAGGATCCCTCGCTTGTATTTCTCTACATCCTCAGGTTTAGGCTCCAGCTTCCATCGCGTGATTAATCCTCTGGATTCTACTTCGTGCTGATTATCTGAAAAATAATCCATTGGCGTGGTAAAATACCCAATCCTTTTATCAGAAAAACGTGGCGTCATCACTTCAGAGGGCAATAAGACAATATTCGTAGTGACTCCAATAGATAACGGTAAATCGGGGCCTCCCCCCTCACTTACTGAAGTGGTATAAAGGGATTTAACCACAATATTCTCCGGAAAAGGTTTCACCTCTTCTAAAAGGGATAAGTTGGTTTTTATACTCCCTCCTAACCCGGTATTGGCAAGAATGTCGCTGAAGCTTTTTTCTTTCCCGTTAAAAACTTTATTTACCTTAATAAAAACAGAAGTAGAGTCTGTATTTTTTGCTTCAATTTCAAATTCTTCAATAATTGACTCTCCAAAATTAGCATTAACAGAACGGGTTATTGCATCCGCTACAGGAGACTTCACACGAGGATTGAGTGTTTTAACCCAAACCTTATTAAGCACAGTATCTTTATAAAACCGAACTAGCTTTGTTTCAAAAGTCATCCCTTTATTTAATCCATGACCATTCAATTCATATGGAACACTTGAAACTTTGTTAACGATTAATAAATCCCGGGCCATCAAAGAATCCGGTATCTCAAAAAAATAATCTTTCTTAATATTATAGACGTTGAAAAGCCCTTTCTTAACATTACCATTCTTCAGAAACTGCTGATAGGATAACTCCCCTCCATCATCGCTTGTGGAGTCTTTTTCTTTTGTGATGTGCTCACCTGTATTCTCATCTCCCTGCGCAAAAACCGCAAAATTACTCAAACAAAAAATTACTAAGATCACAAATGATCTATTCCTTACTGTAGACAAGGGGTTCCCCATAAATATTTAACATTAAAACGTTAAATATCCATGTATTGAAGTGTTAGTAAAAATCAAATGGAGTGAACTCCATAAAAAGTGGAGTGAATTATTAAATTAAGACAATAAAGGAAGTATGCATTTAAATTTGCCATCTATTATTTCGGTTTTGAACCTACTTTCCTGATGATGTAAATAAATATTCTTCAAGTATGTTAACCCCAGCTTGTGACTATCCTTATCGTTAAATTTCCTCGGAGTATAATTGTTAAGCACCTCAATAACTTCCTGATGTATTATAATTTCAATAATAAGGGGATTCGACTTTGTAAATTCATTATGTTTAATGGCATTTTCCACCATGGTTTCCAAAGATAAAAATGGTATTTTCCTGAAAAACACCAGCTCATCACCTTTATTTATAATTTCAACCTTTAAGCTATTCTTAAACCGGATTTCCTGTAAAAACACATATTGCTTTAGAAAATAAAGTTCTTTTTTTACTGTAGTAAGATTTCCCTCCCGGTTTTCTAATAGATACCGGTATACTTCTGCCAGTTTCAAAACAAACTCCTGAGACAATTCCGGTTTTGACTCTATTAACACATGTAAAGAATTTAAGCTGTTAAATAAAAAATGGGGATTCATTTTCTTCTTTAACTGGTTTAATTGCAAAACTGCATTTTCCTTCTGATATTTTTCATTAGTATTCACTAATCGCTCTTTCTCTTCCAGGACTTTAAGATTATCAACATACTCCTCTTTTAATTGAATCCTCGAAATCATTAGTAACAATATAAAAGTTAGAAAAGCTACCAGACTAATCCAGGAAAAATATTCCTGTATATTTTGAGTGGTTTCCTTCAAATTAATTTCTACAGGAAAACTTTCCACAATAATTAAAGCAGATTTCCCAATGTTTATCTGATCAAAATAACGCACCACTTCTAAACCAAGAAATTCAGAGGTAGCAGTATCTTTCAGCACATCTCCTGAAGCAGATTCTATTGGTTTACGAAATGAAGGATCTTTACTGCTTAAAACATCATCAATAGATACAGCCCCAAAGAATCCATCTAATCTTTTGCCTATAAATTCTGGTTCAGGATGTAAAAGGCATACTCCTTCTTGATTGGTTACAACTGTATAACCACTGTCTCCTTTATATTTTTCAGAAAAGTATTTCCAGAAATTAAGCAAATCGATATCATACCCCACTACAATAGCTGTATCTTGATCAATCTTTTTAAAATAAAATTTCCTATTAATTACTCTTTGCGGGGTTGATATAATAGTATCAAAAAAGGTGTTATCTTCAAAGGAGTTCAAGTGCTTTGAAAAGACTTTTAAATCTGGTTCTTTCAAAGTTTCAGAGCGATGAATTTTTTGAATTTCCCCTAATGTAACTGCATAAATAAAACTGTTGGATATAACCTCTGTAGATCTGGCCAGTTCTGTAATAAATAGTAGATTTTCTTTAATCCTGTCAAACGGAAGATCGGTAGAATCATTAATTACTTTTTCTGAATATTCCAAAAAGCTATCAAGTCTGTTAAACTCAAATGCAACAATATTTTTTTTTGTTTCTAAATTTTCCCGAAGAATTTCCTCCAGTAATTTTTCCGCTACCAGGGTGATGTTTGGTGTTATCAAAGCACTGGTAGCAAAGAATCCAGCAATGACAAGAACGCTTAAATAAAAAAACTTCCGGTGCTTTCTAAACCCCTGTAGAAGATTGATTGACATCATATTAATGGTTTAACCATTCCTTGAAAACCTGCACATTTTTAGAACTAATTAAAACTGGTTCATTATTCCCAGGGGAAGGCTGAAGGTTAACTTTTAATCTATTCTGACTATAGCGTATTATAGACTGTATGGCATTATGGCGAACAATGAATTTTCTGTTTATTTTAAAAAAATCCTTTTCTGACAATTTCTCATCTAGATTCGAAATTGTATCCTCATATAAATAAATTTCACCAGCCCTGGTAAACAAAAAAAGCGTTTTATTCTCGGCCATAAAGTAAGCTATTTCTTCACTGGAAATGGAAATAAATTCTTCGCCTCTGGATACCAGAAACCTCGTTTTGTTTGGATTAACTTCTGGGGAAGCTTTTAATCGAATTATTAATTTTTCTAAATCCTGAGACCTCTTAAAGGATGAATTAGTATAACTCATATACTTTTCAATTGCAGTAGTGAGTTTGGCCTTATCATAAGGCTTCAGCAAATAATCAACTGCATAATACTGAAAAGACTGTATGGCATAATGATCAAAAGCAGTTGTAAAAATAATAGGAGTATCAATTTTTAAAGCTTCAAATATTTCAAAACTTTCCCCATCTCCTAAATGAATATCACTAAAAATTAATTCACAGGTATTTTTACTAAACCATTCAATGGCCTGCTTCACACTTTCAAGACGTTTTTTTATAACTAAGTCGGGTCTTATTTTGAGTAATAAACCTATTAAAGATTCAGCGGCCAAATCTTCATCTTCTATAATAACAATATCCATTATTTATTTTTTTATAGGTTTTATAATGTTCTTTACCTTACTTACGGGCATTAATTATTTCTAACCTTCAAAAATTAAAATTCCTCCCATTTGTTAGGGCAACTTGGCTGCTAAATTAAGTTCTATTTTCCATTTGTTATGCAGCTTTTCTTTGTTGTTTGATTATCTGACAATTAGGTATTGCATTGTTTATCCCCTCACACCCCCTTTCGGTGATTGTAAAAAATAAATTATTGATGGAGTTTCCAGTAAAGATCTACCATCGCCACCAAAAACATTATCCTTTCCGTATGGGGATTTAGGCAATGTAAATAGGCCAAACTGGGTTGGGCCGTTCTACTTTTTAAAGGGCATAATAAATAGAGATAAACCTTGTGATCTTTTTTTCGTCTGGAAGTATGTTTTTGGGTATAGTGACTTTAGCCCATAATGTAGGGACAATCGTTCAATCCGTTTTTTATTGATCTTAATACCTTGTACAGGGTCAATGGCATATAAAGAAGAACCTCTCAGAAGGTTGGAGAAGTTTTCTAGATTTTCTCCAATAATAAGTAGATCATGTTTTCTAAACTCCATATATAACTTAACACACTGATCTATAAATATCTAACGAATTTTATAAAATATTTATTTCAGTTTGCTAGCATTTTACTGTTTGTACTACAAAGAATGTGTTAAAATTGCAGCTTCAAAAATATCAGTTACATGTACCTTTCTACCCCCTACAAAATTCTTTTGCTTTTACTTGCCATCTTCAGTTTTACATCGGTTAAAGCCCAAACCATAACGGGAACTGTAATTAACCATAAAAAATCTCCTGTTTCAGAAGCATATATCTATAACCTCAACAATGAAAATCACGCCCATACTTCTTCACTAGGACAATTTTCATTGCAGGCCAAAGCCGGGGATTCTATTAGAGTGAGCCATATGGGTTACAAAACCCTCACATTTATAGCCCATACAGGTAAAAATAATATTGATATGCAGGAAAAGCTCAACCTCATCAATGAAGTCGTCCTCACCCCCAGACTTAATTCTCTGGAGGTCTTCAGCAAAGTAAATATTAACATTAATCCGGTTACTTCCTCCCAGGATCTACTTCGAAAAGTTCCGGGTTTGATCATTGGGCAACATGCAGGTGGTGGAAAAGCCGAACAAATCTTCCTTCGGGGTTTTGATATTGATCACGGAACAGATATTAGTATTGGAGTAGACGGAATGCCGGTAAACCTCGTCTCCCATGCTCACGGCCAGGGTTATAGCGATTTACACTTCCTTATTCCTGAAACAATTGAAGGAGTTGCCTTTGGAAAAGGGCCTTACAATGCTGAAAAAGGCAATTTTGCAACTGCAGGTTTTGTTTCCTTTAAAACCAAAGACAGGCTTGAGAACAACCTGATTAAAGCCGAAGCAGGACAATTTAATTCCCAAAGGCTGTTGGGAATGTTCAGCGTGCTTAATAAGCAAAACCACAGCCTTTATCTTGCGTCAGAATATCTGGCAACAGACGGCCCTTTTGAGAGTCCGCAGCACTTTAACCGCATCAACCTCATGGCAAAATATGCCGCAAAAGTTGGGGCAAACAATTCTCTAAAAGCCAGTATTTCCAATTTTTCCAGTATATGGGATGCCTCGGGGCAAATTCCGGTAAGGGCGGTAGAAAGTGGCATGATCTCCAGGTTTGGCGCTATAGATGACACCGAGGGAGGCGAAACTTCACGCACCAACCTTATTGTAGAGTACGATCATCAAGTACATGAAAAATCTTTTGTTAAGAATAATATTTACTATTCAAAATATGATTTTCTGTTGTTCTCAAACTTCACTTTCTTTCTTGAAGACCCCGAATTTGGTGACCAGATAAAACAGCAGGAAACAAGAACCATGATGGGATTAAATTCTGAATACAACAACCGGTTTAATTTTGAAAAATGGTACGGTGACCTGCAGGCGGGGATTAGTTTACGAAATGACCAAAGCGAAGAGAACGAATTGTCACACACCTACCAGCGCCTTTCCACCCTCTCCAACTTTAGCCTGGGCGATATTAACGAGACCAATCTTGCCGCTTATATTAATGCTGAATTACACCTCGGAAAATGGACCATCAACCCCGGAATTAGGATTGATCATTTTAATTTTAAATACTATGATCGTCTCGCTCCCAAATATGCAACGCTTTCTGAAGAAAAGAGCATTATTAGCCCAAAACTCAACTTTCTTTATAACGCCAAAAACAATTTACAGCTCTACCTGAAGGCAGGTAAAGGTTTTCATTCTAATGACACCAGGGTGGTTTTGCGAAAAGCTTCAGAAAATATTTTACCGGCAGCTTACGGCAGCGACCTGGGAATGATTTGGAAACCGGTTCCAAGAATGATGATAAATACAGCTTTTTGGTACCTTCTTCTCGAACAGGAATTCGTTTATGTAGGTGATGCCGGTATCGTGGAGCCCAGCGGCAAAACAGAACGTAAAGGAATAGACTTTAGCCTGCAGTACCAGCCCCTAAACTGGCTGTACGGGAACCTTGATGCCACTTACACCGTTGCCCGCAGCCTGGATGTTCCCGGCGACAGTAACTACATTCCCCTGGCACCAGATTTCACCCTTACAGGTGGCCTTAATGTAGACTTACCTTCGGGGATTAACTCCGGAATTTCCATGCGGCACCTCTCGGCGCGCCCTGCCAATGAAGACAACAGCATAGTGGCCGAAGGCTACACGGTTTTTGACTTCAATCTGGGATATAAGTTCCAAAAATGGCATTTTGGAGTGAATATTCAGAACCTCTTTGATACTGAATGGAATGAAACCCAATTCGCAACAGAATCCCGGCTTTCTTTTGAAACAGAACCTGTTGAAGAAATCCATTTTACCCCGGGAACACCATTTTTCTTGAGAGGAATCATTAGTTATACCTTTTAGTAGCTCAATACTGAAGTTATGATAGCCCCCATTCTTATAAGGGCTGAAAAAGAAAACTACTTTAACAATTAAAATCCCATACCGTCAGCAGGGGAACGGCTTCCTATAACATGCAGCTGTCAAAACAAAGGGCCAGGGCTACGGCTGACTACCTGCTCAAAGAAGGCATTTCTCCCGACCGACTTTCTCATTGGGGACTGGGTGAAACCCTTCCTCTTAACAAATGTGTAAATGGCAGCAGCTGTCCCGAAGATCTTCATCAAAAAAACCGAAGAAGTGAATTTATCCTTCTCGATTTTTAATGAGAAAACCCGCACTATCCACCAAATAATGATTCTTAGAAACTCTCTAAGTAAAAACGGATAGCGTAAAGAAAAAACAGGCCGTTTTTTACATAAAGGAGGCTCAAAAATGACATTTTTGAGCCTCCTTTATGTTTATCTTTTCCCTACCCCACTTTCAGGTAACTCCTTCAGTATTTCCAAAAAATACTCAACTTCATGGGAAGTAGCACCTCTAAAATACCCTTTTTGACACTGGTACAATTCTCCCCGTCCGGGTAATTCCTCCCCACTCCACCCTTTGCCCATTTCAGTTCTAAACATATTTAATTCATTGATTTACAAAGTTCTATGAATAACATCTTCAGTAATTATTGAAGAAGGCACAGGCTTTGTCTTCAGGGATGCAAAACAAATTTTGAACTACTATGCTAATTGAAAAAACAATGATCAATTCTAAAACAATGGAAGTCAATAATAGCTTACCCCAGGAAATTCTTAAGGGGCTCTGTTTTAATTGTGATCATAGAACTCACTGCACCTGGAAAGAAACAAGAAAACAAAATTGTGAACACTTTGAATAATAGAAATATGATTACTGCTAACAAGAATAATAAACAGAGCATGTTTAAGACTGTACAAAACCAGTTTAATAAAACAGCCGACTTAATTGATCTCAACCCAAACATCCGTAAGATCCTTGCTATCACCAACAACGAACTCATCGTGCATTTTCCTGTGAAGATGGATAACGGGGAGGTGGAAATCTTTACAGGTTACAGAGTTCAGCATAACAATGCGCTGGGCCCGTACAAAGGCGGATTGCGTTACCACCCTACTGTAGATGTTGATGCCGCAAAAGCCCTGGCCATGTGGATGACCTGGAAAACTTCTTTGGCTGGCTTACCTTACGGTGGTGCTAAAGGTGGGATTCAAATAGACCCAAGAAATTACAGCTTATCTGAGCTGGAGCGCATTACCCGAAGGTTCACTTATGCATTGGGCGAAAATATTGGGCCCGAGCATGATATCCCTGCGCCCGATGTCAATACCAATGCCCAGACTATGGCGTGGATTGCCGACACTTATATGTCAACCAAATCTACGTCAGAGAGATCTCAGAATCAGCACGTGGTTACCGGGAAACCTGTAGGCTCAGGTGGACTCGAAGGTCGCGACAGGGCTACAGGCTTCGGCGTGTTCTTGTGTATCAAATTATACTTTGAGGCACGTGGTGAAACTCTTGAAGGCAAAACTTTTAACGTTCAGGGTTTTGGAAACGTGGGTTACTGGGCCTCTCATTTCTTAGTTAAGGAAGGTGCCAAACTCTTGTCGGTACAGGATGCACATGCAACCATATTCAATTCTGAAGGTATTGATGTTGAAAGTTTATTTGAACACTCCAAACCCAGAAAAGGCTCTATAGAAGGATTTTCTGAAGCCAAAGAAATTGATCCTGAAGAGTTCTTCGGGTTAGCCTGCGACATATTGATCCCTGCTGCTTTGGGCAACCAGATTACTGAAGATAATGCCTATAAGATTCAGGCGAAATTAATTGCAGAAGGCGCTAATGGCCCTACCAATGACGAAGGTGAAAGCATTCTCCTGGAAAGAGGAATTCCTATTATTCCCGACATCTTATGTAACTCGGGAGGAGTAATAGGAAGTTACTTTGAATGGTTGCAAAACCGAAATGGAGAATTGTGGCAACTGGACGAAGTGATGGAAAAACTCGAGAAAAAAATCACCCAGGTGTTCAAAAATGTCGCTACCGAAGTTGACCAACGTCAGGTAGACTGGCGTACTGCAGCTTACATCATTGCTATAGCCCGAATTGAAATGGCTTATGTACAACGCGGAATTTTCCCATAAATGAGACAGCTATGAAATACACGCAAATAATAATTGAAAAAAAAGAATTTGAGCTTTTAAGAAACCTGATATCAACAGAATCATATTATAAAGACAAGACCTACAAGTCTTCTCTTCATAAACTGAAAAAGGAACTGGAAGATGTAAAGATCTTACCAGATAACAAGATGCCCGGCGATGTTATACGCATCAACTCTAATGTAACTATTGAGACCCCGTGGAATGTACAGAGAACCTACCAGATTGTAGTTCCTGAACAAAGTGACATCAGGAACAATAAGATTTCTATTCTCGCCCCCATGGGCCTGGCCCTGTTTGGCTATGCCCAGGGAGATGAAGTGGAATGGGAATTCCCCATGGGCATTAAAACAATAAAAATACTGGAAGTAGAACAGTCTAACACAACATTTAAACTGGAAGCACTGTAATGAATGAAATGAAGAACCACTATAGAGACGAAGAAATATTGAAGCTCAATATGAGTTCAGAATTAAAGCTGTGGCAGGAAAACATCAGCTTCATGGAGCAGGAAATCGGTTTTTATTTAAGGCTACTCCAAAAGAGTTCTTTCTTTAAAACTGAAAAGAATGTAGAAGATTTGAAGTTCCTGGTAAAGCAACTGCAGGAGATCCATGAAATGAACAGCCTCAATTCAAAAATATTGAGAGATTATAAACTAAAAGCAGAGAATATTCGGGAATGTGATGATGTGCAGTGTGAAAATCAATATGTTCAGGAACACCTGCATGTAAAGAATTCATTTCAGAAGCATTTAAAAAAGTCTCAGATAGTTAAAGGTTTTGTATTTAAGTACATACTCGAAAACATGCAGGAGGTTCAACATTCCTGAGGCAATACTTCTGAAATTTTTTCAGAAAAAATCAGCTTTTAAAACAGCTCACTTGATCATGAAAAACAGGTCTGCAAAAATTAAAATCATCTTTCTGCCTTAAAGCACCTTTTCTAAAATGGGATCGTCCAAACCTATGGATGTATCCCGGTGAAAAAGGTGCACCCGGCAAACAAGATATATAATTTTTAAACCAGGATCATGAAAAAAGGAAATTTAAAACCTTCAACAATAGATTTAAAGGCTAAAAAGCAGGAAAAAATTCAGAAGAAACTCGAGGATAAGAAAATGAAAAAAAGAAAGTCGAGAGTTTAGAAGTTTAATTAGTTTTTTGAAGGGTCTGCCGCTGGCAGACCCTTTTATTTTGCTGAAAGCACTATTCAGTTATTTATTTTTCTCAACATTTAAAAAACTACCCCTTCAAAAATGCCATTTTCACTTCAGCTTTTGCCGAAGGGTTTTCCGGTCAATTTGAAGGATTTCTGCAGCCCTTGTTTTGTTGTTGTCTACCGAAGCCAGCACCCGCTGAATGTGTTCTCTCTCCACTTCCCTTAAAGATTTATGCACATCATTTTCAGCAGAAGGTTCGGCTAATTTTATATGCTTCGGAATTTCCTGTACATCAATATTCTTGTCACACAGGATTATTGCCCGCTGCACAACATTTTCCAGCTCCCTGATGTTGCCGGGCCAGGAATATCTCGTGAGCAACTCCATCGCCTTATCTGTAATGGTCACGAAGGGTTTTTTATATTCAACCCCATACTTTTTGATGAAATTATGAACCAGAGGAAGTATGTCTTCTTTCCTCTCCCTAAGCGGTGGCGTGAGTATATTCACCACGTTTAAACGGTAATAAAGATCTTGTCTAAAAGTGCCTTTTTCAACCATCTGGTAAAGGTCGCTGTTGGTTGCTGCGATGATGCGCAACTCAATTCTCTCTGACTTCTGTGCCCCAATCCTTCTGACTTCCTTTTCCTGTAAAACCCTTAAAAGGCTGGTCTGTACATTTGCAGGTGCCGTTCCTATTTCATCCAAAAATATGGTTCCGCCTGCCGCTGCCTGGAAGAATCCCTGCCGCGAATCTCCTGCCCCGGTAAAAGCGCCTTTTACATACCCAAATAATTCCGATTCCAGTAAATTTTCAGGAATAGCGCCACAGTTCACGGCTATAAAAGGATTGCCTGCATAAGCGCCTTTATAATGAATGGCACGCGCTACCAGCTCCTTGCCTGTTCCACTTTCCCCCTGTATAAGTATGGTTGCCCTGTTGTTCTTTACCCGCTCAACAACATCGATCATTTCCTCAAAAGTTTCCGAAGAGCCTATCATCCCGGCGTAAGCATTGGTAACCGGTTTTTCTTTTTTTTGATCAAAGGTGTCGCTTCTTTTTTCCTGAAGACTTTTCTCAATGGCCAACTTAAGTTCGGCCTGGGTGAAAGGTTTTACCAGGTAATCTAAAGCCCCCGATTGTATAGCCGATATTGCACCGTCTACTGATGGAAATCCTGTAATGACCAGTTTTGGTATCTCCGGGTAGTGTTCATCGGCATATTTTATAAGCTCTATGCCGTTCACGCCGGGCATTTGCAAATCGGTAATCAAAAGGTCTATTCGCGACGATTTAAGTATTTCTATAGCTTCTTTTACCGATATCGCCCGGTAAGTGTGAAAGTGAAGTGCGCTGAGGTTGCGATGAATTAACTCGAGCATATCATAATCATCGTCAACTATTAAAACGTTCTCTTTATGAAGTGCCATAAGTTAATCTCTAAGAGGTATACTAATTTGAAAAACTGTTCCCTGGGGCTTATTATCAAAAGCAACAATATTGCCTTTATGACTTCTAATGATACCATGTACCACACTTAACCCGAGCCCCGAGCCGTCTCCAATAGGTTTAGTGGTAAAAAAAGGTTCAAAGATCTTTGATTTCAACTCTTCCTTAATGCCCGGCCCCTCGTCTGCAATCTCTATAAAAAAGCTGGTGTCATCCCGGTAGAGCTTCACTTCTATAGCCGAACCTTTTGGAGAAAAATACAGGGCATTGATAAGGAGGTTAAAAAGTACCTGCGTTAGCTGAATCGGGTCCAGCTGTGCCTCAATCCTCTTGTCTGCCACTCTAAAATGGCATTCTACACCTGCTTTTCTAAAATTCGGTTTCAAGAGCGAAAGCGCCTGTGCAATTATAGGCTGAATTCTAATGATCTTCATTTCCTGCGGAATTTCACAGGCAAAGAACATGAGTTTCTTCACTACCTCCCGCGAGTAAATGGCTCCTTTAATGATCTTGCCAATATCCTTTTTTGTCTGCTCATTTTCGGCCCTGTCTTTTATGAGTTCGGCAAAACCTAAAATGTTACCCAAAGGTGTGTTGAGCTCGTGGGCAATTCCTGCAGTGATCTCCCCAAGAATCGCTAACCTGTCATTGCGGTGTACGGTGCGCCTTAACAGCTCTTCCTTCTCTTTTTGCTTTATTTTTTCGTAAAAAGATCCTATTTCCTGCGCCGCTTTTTCGAGTAGTTTCTGTTCTTCAGGCAGAAAAGACAGCAGGCTGAATTCAGGATCGGGATAATAGATCTTTATACTGCCCTTAATTTCATTGAAGGTATAAATTGGCGCCTGTTGCACCACGTTTTTCTTCGGAATGTCCCCGGTGCTATGTTCAAACCCGTTTAACTTAAGCTCTACAATGGCATTTTCGGGGAACCTCCAGGCCTGTTTTAGTACTTCTGAAATTTTTTGAAGCGTAGCTGCAATCTCTCCTGTATGATCTCTAATGATAGAAGATATTTCATATAAACAGCTGAGCTCTTTAATTCTCTCCTGAAGTTCTATTTTGTTTGAAATTGTGCCGGGCATCCTGAAAAAATTAAAGAGGAATGAATTACCAAATATAAAACATTTATACCGAGAAAAGGGGTTGAAAGCAGTGCCTTCCCTCCCATTCCGCTCACAGTTTTTTTACTGATCATACTGATGACTATATCATAAATAGTTTTTTTGAATCCAGCTGCTGAAAACGTGAGGTTGAAAAAAATATACCCGCTTTGCTGAAGTAAAAGAAACTTCCTTTTTATCAATGCTCCTTCAGAAGTAACCGAAGTTTTCCACTTCCAGCAAGCCCAAATATTTCCGAAGATATTAGGCTCCAAAAATGACATTTTTGACACCTCTTTCCGAAGCATTATAAAATGAAAAACTTAGAAACGCCGTTGTCGCTTACTCTTTAGTTGAACCTGACATTTTTGCCTTTGTGAAAAACTGTGTTGATAAGTAAACGCAGCACAAAATGATTGCTGCTTCTTTCTTTCTAATTTTACATTGCATAATTGATCTGATATTTTCAGGAGGGGAATCATGTGAAAATCATGAGCTGTTGCGCAACTGTCAATAATCTTTAGGTTATAAGCCAGAGTACCTTTTTCAGATCGATGACTTTGCTTTCGCATAAAAAGTAATTGTCGTGGAATTCTACAGATTGGCCCTGCTTTATTTCCTGGCCCTTATCTTCTCTTCCATTGGTTATTTTTTAGGCTTTTGTTTAATCAAAATGAATAGATTATGAGCATTTTTGAAAAGAGAATAAACTACAAACCCTTTGAATATCCCGGAGTTCTGGATTTTACCGATGCCATAAACAAGGCATTTTGGGTACATTCTGAAGTTGACTTTACAGCCGATGTACAGGATTTTCACTCCTATCTTTCAGACGGCGAAAAAGATGTGGTAAGAAAGAGTTTACTTGCTATTGCACAAATTGAAGTTGCTGTAAAATCATTTTGGGGCGACCTTTACAAGCATTTGCCAAAACCGGAATTTAACGGCCTGGGCAGTACTTTTGCCGAATGTGAATTCAGGCACTCTCAGGCGTATTCAAGGCTTCTCGAAGTTTTGGGTTACAGCAATGAGTTTGCAAACGTCATTGAAATACCGGCAATCAAAAACCGAATTAACTATTTGTCTGAAGCTTTGGAACACACCAAAGCAAAAGATCCAAAAGATTACATTTCTTCCCTCATCCTGTTTTCAATATTGATTGAAAATGTCTCTCTTTTCAGCCAGTTTGCTATCGTTTTGTCTTTTAACCGCTTTAAAGGCGTGATGAAGAACATCAGCAATATTATAGCGTGGACATCAGTTGATGAGCAAATACACGCAAATGCCGGCATGTACATCATCAATCAAATCCGTGAAGAATTCCCCGATTATTTTGATGAGGAATTGATTCAGAATTTAACCAGCACCGTAAAGAAATCTATAGAAGTTGAAGGTGAGATCCTTGACTGGATCTTTGAAAACGGCAAACTGGAGAATATCGATAAAAAGAACCTCATGGATTTTATGAAGTTCCGCGTAGATGACAGCTTAAAAAGTATTGGTATGTCTAAGATCTACAACGTGAGCGCAGCAGATTATCAGCCAATGCTGTGGTTTGAAGAAGAAGTTTTTGCCAACAGTCTTGATGATTTCTTTGCAAGACGTCCGGTAGATTACACCAAGCACGATAAAAGTATTACCGCAGCCGACCTTTTTTAATTAAGCCCGAATTCCCGAATTAAACCTGAAATTCCCATGACAACTAATGTACAAGCCCAGCCTTTAATTGGCGATGAAACTACCAACGAAAGACTTTGGTGGCTAAACGACGAGAGCCAGCAGATCCTTAACCGCGGCTATCTGCTGAAGGGTGAAACTGTGAAATCGGCCATTGAACGTATTGCCAATGCTGCAGCCAGGCGCCTGTACAAACCCGAATTAGCCGAAGCATTTATTGAAATGATCGAGCGCGGCTGGATGAGTCTTAGTTCTCCCATTTGGGCAAATATGGGAACCGAGCGCGGCCTGCCTATTTCCTGCTTTAACGTGTACGTGCCCGACAATATTGAAGGCATCACCCACAAGCTTGGCGAGGTGATCATGCAAACTAAGATTGGCGGCGGAACTTCGGGCTATTTCGGAGAATTGCGTGGCCGTGGAAGTGCAGTGACCGACAACGGAAAAAGCAGCGGCGCCACCAGTTTCATGAAGCTTTTTGATACGGCTATGGACACCATTTCGCAGGGTGGTGTACGTCGCGGCGCCTTTGCTGCCTATCTCGACATTGACCACCCCGATATTAAGGAATTCCTGGAGATCAAGAATATTGGTAACCCTATCCAGAACCTGTTCAACGGGGTATGTGTTCCCGATTACTGGATGCAGGAAATGATTGATGGCGACATGGAAAAACGGGAGATCTGGGCAAAAGTTTTGGAAAGCCGCCAGCAAAAAGGATTGCCATATATTCTGTTCAAAGACAACGTGAACAGGTTTAAGCCGCAGGTTTACAAAGACAACAACATCACGATACACTCCAGTAACTTATGTTCTGAAATTGCTTTGCCTTCTACTGAAGATGAATCCTTCATCTGCTGTCTCTCTTCTATGAATTTGGAATTGTATGATGAGTGGAAAGACACTGAGGCGGTTAAAATGGCAGTATATTTTCTTGATGGCGTGCTACAGGAATTCATCGCAAAGACTGAAGGCAATCACTACCTGGCTGCAGCAAACCGTTTTGCAAAGAATCACCGGGCGCTTGGTTTGGGCGCGATGGGCTGGCATTCCTATTTACAAAAGAACAGGATCCCTTTTGAAGGCATGCGTGCAAAAGGTTTAACTCATAAGATCTTTGAAGACATTAGCACAAAAGCGACCAAAGCAAGTAATGAGCTGGCAACGATCTACGGCGAGCCCGAAATCCTCAAGGGCTACGGACTCAGGAACACCACCTTAATGGCCATTGCGCCAACCACATCATCTTCAGCAATTTTGGGGCAAACCTCACCGGGAATTGAACCTTTTAGCAGCAACTATTTTAAAGCGGGGCTTGCAAAAGGGAATTTTATGCGGAAGAATAAGTACCTGAAAGAGCTGCTTCAGGAAAAAGATCTGGACAATGAAGATACCTGGAGAAGCATCATGCTGCACCACGGGAGCGTGCAGCACCTGGACAGTTTAAGCCAGGAAGAAAAAGACATTTTTAAGACCTTCAAAGAGATAAGCCAGTTAGAGATCATCCAGCAGGCATCTGTACGCCAGAAGTTTATAGATCAGGCACAGAGCTTAAACCTGAACATCCCTGCAGGGCTTCCGGTAAGAGAAGTGAACAAGCTACTTATTGAAGCCTGGAAGCTCGGCGTAAAAACATTGTACTACCAAAGAAGTCAAAGCGTTTCAAAAGAATTCGTTTCAAATATTGTGAGCTGTTCGAGTTGTGAAGCTTAATAATTTGCAGAAAAATACCTTCTGAAAATGCCATTTTTGGAAGGTATTTAAAAGCTGGATCTAAGCTTCAAATCAACACATCTTCAAATCATTTTTTGATTTCTAAATAACCATTATACAATATTCAATATACCTTATTCAATAAAAAATTGCCACAGATGCACAGATGATTTTTACTCTCCACTCCTTCTCATCTTCAAATTTTCAAATTTTCAAATCAACACATCTTCAAATCTTCAAATTCTCTCATTTTCAAATCATTTTTTGATTTCTAAGCAAACATTATACAATATTTAATATACCTTATTCAATACTCAATTATCAGGGTAAAACAAATTTCGCGTAAACAGGAAAATGGTCAGAGCCAACTTTTCCGAGGGTTTTGAGATCGGCCAGTTGAAATTCTTTGGTGACATAAAAATGATCCAGCGGCCATCTCATGATCCGGGAGTTTGCGTCGAAACTGTTGTACAGCCCCCGGCCAATCCGCACATTATTTAGCTCTCCCGATTTGCCGAAGAGCCTGGCAGTCTGTGACCAGGAAACATCGTTAAAATCACCTGCCACTAAAGAAGGGATGCTTTCACCGGCTACAAAATCTCCCACTTTGAGAAGGGCAACTTCCGCTTCCCCAACATTATCGGGGTATTTATCGCTGGGCATTGGCGCCACCGGATGCACGGCGTGAAGCATAAACTCCTTGCCCGATTCCAGCTGAACCCGCGTATGAAATGAGGGCACATTTTTATGTCTCAGATATTTTATTTGTTTTTGTTTTAGAGGCAGCTTCGAATACAGTGCCATCCCATAGGCCTCATCATTTGGCTGCTCCATAACATAAGGATAATCCTGTTTGAGGACCTCCAGTTCATCCAGCCACCATTGATTCACTTCCATAGCCAGGAAAATATCGGGATCGGCCTCTTTAACAACTTCTATCACCTTAGCAGCTTCGCGGTTGGTCATCAAAACATTGGAGAGCAACAGACTAACAGAATTCTCTTCTGAATAATTTTCGACTGCATCAGGTACAGCTTTATCCCCGAACCAGTAAGGATAGATGCGGATAGATTGAATGAAAATGGAAGCCAATAAACCAGCTGCGAGCAATATGGAAGGCCACTTCCATTTAGTGTTAAGTCCGGCAACGAGAATAAGGCACAAGATTGCCAGGATGAGATACTGCAATCGCGGAAAATCCAGCAGTTTCGAGTACCAGTACGGCAAGTCGTAAAGGAGAGAAAGCAGGCTCGCCAGGATTACAAGACTGCTTATAAACACGATAAAATAAAAGAAGATTTTTCTAAAGCTCATGGTCTGTTTAATGCTATTGATCTCATTAAGTTAGTGAAAATTGGGAAAACAATCCGCATTTTCCTTAACAGACAGAAACTTACCTGAAACTAAAATTATAACTCCCTGGAATTTATTCTACTCACCCATTATTCAATATTCATTATACCTTATACAATTTAAAAAAGCTACCGATGCACAGATGATTTTTTTTACTCATACTCCTCTTAGTCATCTTCAAATTCTCAAATCATCCAATCTTCAAATTAACTTTGGAATTTGGTGCTCGGTGCCTGGAATTTATTCACATACCCATTATTCAATATTCATTATACTTATACAATTAAAAAGGCCACAGATGCACAGATGATTTTTTTTTACTCATACTACTCTTAGTCATCTTCAAATCTTCAAATTCTCACACCTTCAAATTAACTTTGGAATTTGTTGCTTGGTGCTTGAAATTTATTGAGTTACCCATTATACAATATTCATTATACCTTATACAATTAAAAAAGCCACCGATGCACAGATGATTTTTTTTACTCATACTCCTCCTAGTCATCTTCAAATCTTCAAATTTACTTGAGAATTTGATGCCTGGTGCTTGAAATTTATTGATTTACCCATTATACAATATTCATTATACCTTATACAATTAAAAAGGCCACAGATGCACAGATGATTATTTACTCATAATCCTCTTAGTCATCTTCAAATCTTCAAATCATCCAATCATCCAATCTTCAAATTAACTTTGGAATTTGGAATTTGGTGCTTGTAATTTATTGAGTTACCCATTATTCAATATTCGTTATACCTTATACAATTAAAAAGGCCACAGATGCACAGATAATTTTTTTTACTCACACTACTCTTAGTCATCTTCAAATCTTCAAATTCTCTCATCTTCAAATTTACTTTGGAATTTGGTGCTTGAAATTTATTGACTTACTCATTATACAATATTCATTATACCTGATACAATTAAAAAACGTCTCCTGACTAAAGTCAACCGACTATTAAAGTTTTAGTGCTTGCTTATTGGAATTTCTTCTTACAAACTACGGTTTTCCGCAATTTCCTTTAACAAAATATTAATAAGTTTACAGAATCTTGAAAATCCATCTGTCAACCCGCGTTGAAGAAGGATTATTCTGAGATTTACTTATAATTTTTACGGCCGGGACAAATTGGGTCCGGACTTAACGAACAAATTAAAATGAAACCATACCTATTACTTTTTTTAACTGCACTTCTAAACCTTAATGCTTATTCCCAAATCAAATTCGAAAAAGGATATTTCATTGATAATAGCGATCAAAAAGTAGATATCCTGATCAGGAATGTGGATTGGAGAAGTAACCCTTCTCAATTTGAATATAAGCTTTCCGCAGATGGGGCATCTAAAAATGCCTTAATAAAGTCAGTTAAGGAATTTGGTATTGCCGATGGGGCAAGATTCGTAAGGCATACGGTGAACGTGGACAGATCTAGTGGAAATATCAAGAATCTAAGCGAAGACAGAAATCCTGAATATAAAGAAGAAGAACTTTTTTTAAAATTACTCGTAGAAGGGAAAGCTAATTTATATTCCCTGGAAGACGGCAATATTACCAGGTATTTTTACAGCAAAGATGATTCAGAGATCATCCAGTTGATATATAAAAAGTACATGACCCCAGAAAAAAGTATCGCCACAAATGACGGTTTTAGACAGCAAATATGGAATAGTCTAAAATGTTCGGATCTTACAATAAGAAAGGTGGAGAACCTGGATTATAAAAAGAAGGATCTAACCAGCTTTTTTGTGGATTATAATGAATGTCATGATCAGCCCTATACGATCTACGAACAAAAACAACAAAAGGATCTGTTCAATTTAAGCGTGCGTCCGGGGTTGAATTTTTCATCTCTTTCCATAACGAATGCAAATTCAGGTTCTAAAAACACCGATTTTGACGATGAAATAAGGTTGAGACTTGGAGTTGAGGCAGAATTCATTTTGCCATTTAATAAGAACAAATGGGCAATCATTTTTGAACCCACCTATCAACATTTCAAATCGGAACAGACACAGGAAAAAGACAATGTTTCAGGAGGTGCCCTTATTTCAAAGATCGACTACCCCTCTATCGAATTGCCAGTGGGAATAAGGCATTATTTATATCTAAATGACAGCTCAAAGCTCTTTTTAAACTTTTCTTATGTAATTAATTTTGATACCAATGCCACCATGGATTTCTACAGACAGGATAACACCCTGTACTCTTCTCTGGAAATTAAAACCAAGGGGAATGTAGCCTTTGGTGCCGGATATAAATTTAAGGACACCTATAGCATTGAACTGAGATACAATACCAGCCGGGAAATACTGAGTAATTATTCTTACTGGAGTTCAGAATATAAAACCATTTCCATGATACTTGGCTATTCCTTCTTTTAAGTCAGGAGATTGCAGGCAGGATTCTCAAAAAGATTTCACACAAAGCGCACTAAGTTCAAAACAGAACACGAAGAAAAGGTGCCAAAAATGTCATTTTGAAGAAGCTTTTTCGCGACTGAGAAATCTATTTTGTTTCCAATTGGAATTTGGTGCTTGTAATTTGGAATTTCCTTTTAGGTTTCACGCAAAGCCCGCAGAGCTCAACCGCAAAGAGCGCAAAGAGATCTTTTTTTCTAAACACTGATCACTTTTTTCCCGCAAATCACGCAGATCTACGCAGATTACTTCTCCCGTCAGTTTGAGCCTGCCGGTAGGTAGGTAGGTGAATCCAGAGCTGCGGGAGCAGGGGCGGATTTGTATCGAGAACAAGCTCCCCCGTCAATTCGAGTGAATTCGATCCTGCGATAGCAGGAGCGGATTAGTATCGAGAATGACGGGTAACTTCCAAACCAAGCTCACTAAGTCAAAAAAGAAGAGCACAAAGAAAAGGTTCCAAAAATGTCATTTTCAATAGGCATTTGGGCAACGAAAAAATCTCCCGGCCAAGAAGAATTTCTGTTCATTGTTTATTGATAATTGTTCATTGAATTTACGGTTTCCCGCAACTGTTCCTTAACAAAATTTTAATAGATTTACAGAAACACATAGAATCCCGTAGCTCTCCCACTAATTAGATAATAACTATTAATTTAAGTGGTAATATTTTTAGAACATTAGCAGAAAGTTAAGAATGAAAAAACAATTCCTTGATTTACTTATAAAAATTTCAAACAAAACGTCAGATCTACATAATAAGTTAAGCAGTGAGGAGTTTCCAAATTTCGACTATTCCTCTTTATCGCCAATAAGCAATGGAGATGACAAAGGCCACTATTCAAATGCACTAAAATGGGCATTAATAAATAGAAAAGAAAAGGATATAAAAAACATTGCGCTAACTGGCCCCTATGGATCAGGAAAAAGCACAATATTAAAAACCTTCCAAAAACACTACTCTGGTAATGATTTAAAATTTTTAAATATATCATTAGCAACTTTTAAGGAAGAAAAAATTAAAAGAGATTCTGTAAGCTTCCCTTAAAACCGAACTGTTTAAAAGTAGAATAATTCTTAATTTTAAACAGTATGAAAAAAAGTAAATTTTCTCCACAGAAGATCTCTAAGATCCTTAAAGAATTCGATAACGGTAAAACAGCTGCCGAGATAAGTCGTGAATATGGTGTAAGCACCGCTGCTTTTTACAAATGGCGGGAGCGTTTTAGCGGAATGAATGGCAAAGAGCTTAAGCGACTCAAAGAACTTGAGGAAGAGAATCGTCGACTCAAGCAAATGTATGCCACCCTTTCTTTGGATCATGAGATGGCTAAAGAGATCATCGAAAAAAAGCTCTAAAGCCTTGCCGTAAGCGAACCATAGCTAAAGAACTTGCTCATTACGGTATAAGCAGGGCGTGCCGTGTTTTAAAAATGAGCAAGAGTGTGTTTTATTATAAACCTCTCCCTAAAGATGATAAACCCATAGAAGAAGCCTTACAGCAAAAGGCAGAGAAGTATAGTGAGGAAGGTTTTTGGATGGCTTATGAGCGACTGCGTAAGGAAGGAAAGCCGTGGAACCATAAAAGAGTTTATCGTGTCTATAAAAACCTTGGCTTAAGCTTAAGGCGTAAAGTGAAGAAAAGATTACCAGCAAGAGTAAAAGAACCCTTAGAAGTACCTGAGACCCTTAATCATACCTGGAGTATGGATTTTGTGACAGATGTCCTGGATAATAAAAGAAGGTTTAGGGCCTT